>NZ_JAWOWP010000010.1:0-175959 GCF_033340555.1 Vibrio sp. 1069 | reverse complement strand
CAGTAAATAAGTGATCAGAAATAGCGTAGGGAAAATGCTTGAGAACAAGGCGCAATTTTTCGATAAGTAGTTATTCTGCAATCAAAAATTGCAACGCAGTTATCGAGTATTTTAACAAGCTAGAATGACCAGTTATTTACTACGATTGGTATAACCTATACTCAATCTCACTAAAGCAACCAACCCCATGTGAAGCTCCACAAACAAAAGGCTGAGGAGCAGATCTTTACCCTACAAACAATGTACTAGCTATTTTGATTTTGTTAGTTCGTATGGCCTTAATATGAATGTTCAATATAACTAGGAAAACACTTGAGGACTTACTAGAAAAAGTGGGTTCGCAAAATTACCAAACGGACTCAATTAGTGATGTTTGTATAAAAACACGTACAAGAAATATAAATGATAGATACAAAAAATCCCGCAGGGGATGCGGGATTTTTACTAGTGACTAAATTGGTTTAAAGGTGACTAGCCTTGAATACCAACGATTAACCATGGCGCATTAGGCGCAGTCAAGTCACGCTCTAGGTGCCAGATATCTTCGATTTCTTCTTCAACACCTTCTACTGTGTCACGGTAACGACCGCTAAACTGCAGACTAAGCTGTGCTTTATTTGCATCGTAATCAGCACGGACGATCTCCGCATCAACGTACATTACGTCAGTATGCTGCTCACCGTCGAGCTTCGCGCGCTCTGCTTTTAGGTCTTCAAACAAGCTTGGAGAAACATATTCTTCAATAGTTTCTAGCTGGTTGTGATTCCACGCACCTTGCAGGATTCGATAGTGTTCACGAGAACCATTAATGAACGCTGCTTGGTCAAAACCCGGTGGGTAGTTATGTGGTACGTCTGTTTGAGCGCCAAAACCACCAAAGCCACCATTATTTGTGTTTGGTTGTTGCTCAAAGTTTTGCATGTTTGGTTGCTCAAACTTAGATGCGTTGCCACCAAATGCAGGCTGTTGACGATGCTGGTTCATACTGCCCTGCTTCGCACCTAGCATACCGCGCATTAGTTTAAAGATGACAAAGGCAATCAAACCAATAATTAGGATATCCATAAACTGGATACCTTCAAAAGCACCGCCAAAGAATGCAGCAAGTAGACCACCAGCAAGAAGTCCGCCTAGCAGACCACCCATAAGGCCTTTCTTACTTGAAGACTTTGTCGTCTGATCTTTGCCGACCGTATTGGTGTTTTGTTGCTGTTGTTTCGGTGCTGGTGCGGTTTTGTAGCTCTTACCGAAAGACTTACTGCCACCAAACTTCTTCGCTTCCGCGATAGGCGTTACAGCAACGGTAAACATCAACAAAGCAACAATAGAAAATAAACGTTTCATCGTTATCCTTAAAGTTAGCTATCTAAGATAGTGCCCCATTTTCAAGACGAAACAATCGTTGTTTCAAACAGTAGCACGCCAAAGATGATTTTTAAGTCATCATACTCTGTATACCGATTGATGAAAATAGCTTATAGAAGCTGACATGTATCAGAATATTGCCAAAAATGCAGACTGCTCACACTGCTTACAATTCACCTGAAGGCGCTTGATCAATGTAAAAAAAGTATGGAATAAGTTCACTAATACTCCAGATTGTTTTACTTGAATTAGAATCAGTGACACAGCTCAGAATCCTACACCTTGAGGGCACTTGGACACATTGCCTTGTTGACGGTTAATAGGTAGCTGACTATCATATTGAACGATGTTCAATAAAGTAGTTTGAGAGTATGGCGCGCAGAAACGATCACACCCGAGAAGAGTTAGTGAATTTGACCTTAACAACGGTCAAAAACTTTTTAGATGAGAATTCTTACCACGAACTCAGTCTTCGTAAAATCGCTAACATGATTGGTTACGTGCCAAGCACATTGGTAAATGTTTTTGGTAATTATAATTTGTTGTTGCTTCATGTTGTCGCTCAAACTTTAGATGAGTTATCTCAAGAAGCACGCAAAGCGACTAATGACAGCAAAGACTCCCATCAAGCGCTTTTTGAACTCGCTTATTGCTACCACGATTTTGCTCAAAAACACCCATACCGTTGGCAGTTAGTGTTCGAACACAACATGAATGGAGCAGAACTTCCGGAATGGCATGCCAAACGTATCGATGGTATGACGGGAATGCTAGAGTCACTATTGGCTCAAATCGCACCACATCGTACTGAATCCGAAGTGATTCAAGCGAGTCGAGTCCTTTGGTCTGGCGTACATGGCATTACTTTACTCAGTGTTGATGATAAGTTTTTCTCTAGTGAACCGATTGATGGCAAAGAGTTGATCAGTAATCTTCTTTCTAACTATCTCACGAACTGGTAGCAAAGGATTATCCATGTCATCCGACAGACAGCCGTCGTTACTTACGCAGAGAAAGTTCCTGCCCTATTTCATTACTCAGTTTTTTGGCGCTTTCAACGACAATATTTTTAAAAACGTTTTGCTGTTGTTTGTCGCATTCGCGAGCTCCAGTGCACTGCCTATTTCGAGCAATTTGTTCATCAACCTTGCGGCAGGCTTGTTCATTCTACCGTTCTTTCTGTTCTCTGCTTCCGCTGGCGTATTAGCCGACAAATATGAAAAGTCATGGTTTATTCGTAAGGTCAAACTATTTGAAATAGCCATCATGCTGTTGGGTGCCATCGGATTCATAACCGAAAGTTATGGTGTGCTTTTATTGCTACTGTTTTTAATGGGCACACAGTCAGCATTTTTTGGCCCAGTTAAATATGCCCTTTTGCCTCAAAAGTTAAATGCTAAAGAGTTAGTGCCCGGCAACGCTCTTGTTGAAGCTGGTACCTTTATCGCCATCCTTATTGGCACCTTAGGCGCTGGGATTATAGCCTCTGCAGACAACGCAAAATACCTTGCCGCATTTTGTGTCGTGATCTTCGCATTGTTAGGCTACTTGTCGAGCCGCTCAATCCCCTTTGCTGCAGCCAGCGCTCCCAATCTCTCTTTTCGTTGGCAACCATACAAGCAAACCAAACACACGCTCTCTATCGCCAAATCCGATCGAGTTGTTTTTCAATGCATAATGGCAATAAGTTGGTTTTGGTTTTTAGGCGCCGCATATCTAACACAATTCCCGAATTTCACTAAGATTTACCTAAATGGCACCGAGAGTGCGGTGTCTTTCTTGCTCGCTCTATTTTCCATTGGTATCGCGCTAGGGTCGCTACTTTGCAATTGGATCTCAAACCATCGTATCGAAGTCGGTATTGTGCCAATTGGTGCCTTTGGCATTACGGTATTTGGGTACCTAATGGCCACTTCCATTCCCAATGATCTACCTGTTTTCCATAACTTTGTAGACTTCTTTAGATATGAGCCTTTTTGGCCATTATTTTTCTACCTATTAATGATTGGCGCTTCGGGCGGTTTGTTTATTGTGCCTCTTTACGCATTAATGCAGCATCGAGCAAAGGAAACCGAACGTGCTCAAGTCATCGCAGGGCTCAACATTTTTAACTCTCTGTTTATGGTCGGCAGCGCTGTCTTAGGTATTGTGTGCCTAAGTGTAATCAAGATGACAATTCCTCAGCTGTTTGCATTGTTAGCCATTTTAAATTTCTTAGTTGCCGCTTACATCTTTTTGCAAATTCCTATTTTTGTAGTTCGCTTTGTCATGTGGATGCTTACGCACACCATCTATCGAGTTAAGCATAAGAATCTACACAACCTACCCGAGCATGGTGGGGCATTGATTGTATGTAATCATGTAAGCTACATGGATGCATTGCTACTTAGTGCAGTATGCCCAAGGTTGATTCGTTTTGTGATGGAGGAAGATTACGCCAACCTACCTCCATTAAGGCGCTTTTTACGTCGAACTGGGGTAATTCCAATTTCAGCGAGTAACAGAAGCTCTATTAGACGTGCATTTAACGATGTGGAAGCCGCGCTAAGCGAAGGTCATATCGTCTGTATTTTCCCTGAAGGAAGATTAACTTCAGATGGTGAAATGAATGAATTCATGCGCGGTATTGATATCATTCTACGTCGTAGCCCAGTACCCGTCATACCTGTTGCACTTAAAGGCTTATGGGGAAGCTATTTCAGCCGCGCAAAAGGTCGCGCATGCTGTGGCTTACCGACTCGATTTTGGTCAAAGCTAGAAATTGAAGCAGGACAACCGGTGCCACCAAATGAGGCAACGGCAAAAACAATGTTCGATAAAGTGCATCAACTCAGAGGCGACTGGCGATAAATACACTTGAACACATGTTTAGGATAACTGAACATGTGTTCAAATCATTAAGACAAACTGACCACACCCAGTGCGATATACTCTCCCTTTCATTCACAACAGCGAATAAAAACCTTGAATAGAAACTACCTCCTGTTTGGATTGGCGTTACTTTTTTGTTTAACCCCCCTTGCCTCCTCTCCTATTGCTCTAGTTATCGGTTTTCTACTCGCAAGTTTTGGTTTTGTGCCTTCCGAGCTGCCCATCGCTTCTTTTACTAAAAAGCTGCTGTCTTACTCGATTATTGGCTTAGGCTTTGGCATCAACTTTGAGCAAGCACTTGCAGTCACATCGGATGGTATCGGCCTGATCATCGCCACTATTACAGGCACACTGATCATGGGCACTCTCATTGCCAGGGTAATTAAATTGGAGCGAGTAACCGCTTACTTAATCTCATCAGGTACTGCAATTTGTGGTGGTAGCGCAATTGCTGCTGTGGCACCGGCGATTAAAGCGAAAGACGAGCAGATTGGATTAGCACTGGCAACGGTATTTGTCCTGAACTCCATTGCACTCTTTGTGTTTCCTGTGATTGGACATGCTTTAGGGCTAGATCAACACACGTTTGGCACATGGGCTGCGATTGCCATTCATGACACATCTTCTGTTGTCGGGGCTGCCTCGGCCTATGGGGAAGAAGCACTAACGACGGCAACAACATTGAAACTCGCGCGCGCTTTATGGATCATTCCTGTTGCTTTGATCAGTACCGTCATCTTTTCACGAGGCCAAAAAGAGAATGGAAAGAAAAAACTAGCTATCCCTTATTTCATTTTTTGGTACTGTGCAGCTATCGCGTTTAGCGACTTCTTTCCTCAATTTGAAATAGTCTATCACGGCATTTTCATTGGAGCAAAGCAAGCGTTGGTTGTATGTCTGTTCTTGATAGGTTGCAGCATTTCAATTTCAAAACTAAAGTCAGCTGGAGCTAAGCCGCTGTTGTTTGGTGTGACTCTGTGGGTGTTAATTTCGACCACTTCTCTAAGTTGGTTACTGTTTTAGATATTGGTGGTCTGCTTATCGCGTTGAGGGGACGGTATTTCCCGTTTGCTATTTTTGTATATAACGACCAACGCAATAGCGATCAAAAATGCCGTTAGCTCTGCAAGAGAGCGGGCTAGCCCTTCACTACTTATCGCGATACCAATTTGTAGTGCTACTGCCGCAATTAAAACTAGCTTTGCCATCCTGAACCTTATGCATTTTCTCTCCACGAAGAAGCATAATTATGATTCAGAGTTATAAGGATACGAAATTCTCTTTATGACTAATACATAGCAAAATTGACTAATGCTGAAGTGATGACAGTAGCCACTCTTTCACGGCCTTACGTGAAATTTTGATCCCACCTTCTAGTAGAGTTAGTGGCATTACATGGTATTCCACTGGCCATTTAAACTTCTCTAACTTTGATTGTAAGTGCTGGTCATACTCCGACTTGCTGCGCAATCCATTGGTCTGAATCACAGCTACTGGTCTATGACCAAACTCCGCGTCTTCGACTGGAACCACTATACTCTGCACTACACCATCAATTTGGTTCAAAGCGGCTTCAATCTCTTCACAATGGATATTCTCACCACCAGAGATAAACTGATTGTCGGCACGGCCGATTATCTTTAATTCATCACCTTGCCACTCGCCAAGATCCTTGCTGTAAAACCAGCCTTTCTCATCCAGAAATGGGGTAACATGTCCTTGATGGAAATACCCTGCCGCTAATGTCTTACCGCCAATAAAAATGCGTTGGTCAACTAATTTTATCTTACGGTGCTTCAATACATGTCCAGCATTACTGGTGCTGTCAATTCTCTTTGCGGTAACGGTAGAGGCCGCCTCCGTCATCCCATAACCTAACCATGTCTCAATGCCTTGCCCTGTTGCTCGTAGTGCCAACTCGTGATCAACGTGGCTGCCGCCCAGTAGCACATGTGTCAATGACAAATGTGCATCATCATCCAATAACCGTTTGAGCTGAGTCGCAACCAAAGAAGCGTGTGATACGCCCTGAACATCATCAACAAGTTTCCCTGAACCGACTTTTAGTGTTGCTCCGACATATAGCCAACGATAGACAATCGCTAATCCAGAGACGTGATACAGCGGAAGCGATAACAGCCAAGCATCTTGCTGAGTGAAAATGAACTCCTGCAACAAGCCCTCTGCAGACGCAAGATGCTGTCGATGTGTATGAACCACAGCTTTAGGCTCACCTGTAGAGCCAGAAGTAAATACTACTGAAGCGAGCCGGTCATGATGATAGCTATCTTCAGTCAACGAATCACTCTCTTGCGGTGATACTACAGGCGGTGAAAGCAATGTTGCCTTGAGTTTTTGTATATCATGTTCAGAAAAGGTCGAAGCGCATTCCTGAGAAAACCAGATAAACCGAGTTTGATCAGGCCTGTAAAGTGTAGCAAGCTTACCCTGCAACTTATCTAGTGGTTGTTCCATGGTCAGCGCAGCGAGCGCGCCTAACTGTTTGGAGGCAAGATAAAACAACAGTGTTTCTACTTGGTTCTTGCCAACCAAAGTCAGCACATCCCCCCGAGTTACACCCAAGTCATTCAAATAGTGAGTGTATTGGTCAATACGCTTCGAGAGTTGTTGCCAGTTTAAAACTTCTGTTGATGTCTTGAGTGCAATAGAAAAAGGGCTCGTTTGAGCCCAATATTTCCATGGTGCCTTCGCAATATTGTCTACGCAGAATGCCACACAATCTCCTGGTCTTTTAGAGGAAGAACGGGAAGTTCACACTTAGGCCAGCCCTGCTCTAGCTGAGCTTTGAATAAGCCAATCGTATCCAAACCTGGAACTTCATCAGGCAGCTGCCATTGGGCAAAGCGCGCTAATTGAGTTAAACCGAGACTGGATTCAATGCTCGAGCTAATCACTGCTTTCATCCCTAGTGACTTCGCTTTCTCTATCAGTGTAATACAAAAATCCACTGAACCAATGAGTGTGGGTTTGATAATGATCGTTTTCACTCCAGTTAGATCTTCAAGACGGAAATCTTCACGACGAACCGCATCTTGCAATGTTTCATCCCAAGCGATAGCAATACCAGTATTAATCGCAAAAGAGAGACTATCGCCAGGAGAGCGGCACGGCTCTTCCAAAAAAGTAATGCGCTGACGCAAAGACGGAGTAATGTATTTAGCAAACTGCTGCGCTCTTTCTGGTGTCCAAGCGCGATTGGCATCGAGTCGAAGCGTTAATTGAGGGATTGATTCAAGAAAAAGGTTCACAAGCATGCCATCGCGAATTGGCTCATAAAGTCCAACTTTCACCTTAGCGACTTTCTCACCTTCCATTTCGTTCAGCTTTGGAATGAGCTCATCTGGGTCGCCAGTGCATAGTGGCGCTGTTTGGTATTTACCTTGTTGTGGTAAGCCACCAGCTAATTCAAGCTGTGCCATCGATAAACCAAACGCAACCGACGGGTACATATTGGCATAATCCACATCCAACTCTGCTACCCAACGTTCCGCCTGTTCTTGTAGCTGAACACCCGCATCTTCGGTGCTCTCTAAACTAAAACTAGGAAGAGGAGCGACTTCTCCAAACCCTATTTGGTCACCTTCAGAAAGCGCAACAACATAACCAACACGTTCGGTTAGCTTGTTGTCACGTAGGATGACACCACTATCCATGGGCAAGCTATAACGATAAATTTTCGCTTCACGCATAATTCAAGTCCTATGTAATGCCTTATATTTGAGCGTTCTGACGAGCAATCCCACCAGCCTCCCAGAGGGCGAGGCGCTCAGGAAAAAAGGAACAGAGGAGCTAACACGCTCCTCATTTAGACGGATTATGGGTTGCGAGGGAATTTATCGAAGTCTGGGCGACGCTTCTCGTTAAAGGCGTTACGACCTTCTTGGCCTTCATCAGTCATGTAGAACATCATCGTTGCGTTACCCGCTAGCTCTTGCAGACCCGCTTGACCATCACAATCTGCGTTTAATGCAGCTTTCAGGCAGCGCAATGCCATTGGGCTGTGCTGTAGTACTTCACGACACCAACGAACGGTTTCTTTCTCTAGATCCGCTAGTGGTACAACTGTGTTTACTAGGCCCATGTCTACCGCTTCTTGAGCATTGTAGAAACGACATAGGAACCAAATTTCGCGAGCTTTCTTTTGGCCTACGATGCGAGCCATGTAAGATGCACCCCAACCGCCATCAAATGAACCCACTTTAGGGCCTGTTTGACCAAATTGAGCGTTGTCAGCTGCAATCGTTAGGTCACACATCATGTGCAGAACGTGACCACCGCCAACAGCCCAACCCGCTACCGATGCGATCACTGGTTTTGGACAAGTACGAATATCGCGTTGGAAGTCCAATACGTTTAGGTGATGCGTACCTTGGTCATCTTTATAGCCGCCATAGTCGCCACGGATCTTCTGGTCGCCGCCAGAACAGAATGCGTCTTCACCTAGACCTGTCAGAATGATCACGCCAACACCAGAGTCGTAACGCGCATCTGCCAACGCATCAATCATCTCTTTTACCGTTTGAGGACGAAACGCGTTACGCACTTGAGGACGCGCAATGGTGATTTTCGCGATACCATCTTCAGACTTATGGTAATGAATGTCCTCGTATTTCTCGCCGCAATCTTTCCATTGAACCGGAGCGTAAAGTTCTTCTTCAGAAATGCCTACTGTTTTAGCCATGGTGATTCCCATTGTTCTCGTTACTCTCACCAAAGTGAGACTGAATTATTTGCTTGGTATGTATCGCAAACTGTTTGGGCTGCTCTTGATGGACGTTATGACCAGCGCCTTCAACTTGTCGATACGCCAACCCGCTATGTTGTGCCAGTTGGCTAAATTTTTGGTCTTTCTCACCACACAAGTAATACACTGGTATGTTCTGCTTTTGCAGTGAGGGCAACAAATATGCCTGTTTGGCTAACGATGTCGCCATCAACATATTCGCCACCGCTGAGCCAAGATTATCACTTCGCTTCGCAATGAATGTTTGTCTTTGCTCATGGTTTAGTGAAGAAAACACCGCTTGTTGGTACCAATCGTTCAAAACACGTTCAAGTGGTTCAGTTTTGAAACGCATTGCCCAGCGAGCATCATTCTCTAATCTCACCTGTTTCTCTGACTCAGTTTGAAGCCCGAAGTTTCCCCCTTCAACAATCGCGCCCGCAATATTGAGATCTGGAAAGCATTGATGGGCAATACCATGCATCGCAATGCGGCCGCCCATAGAGTAACCAATCAAAATAAGTGGTTGTTGTGAGGGAAATAATAAAGATAGTGTGGAACCAAGAAGTTTGCAGCAATCATTCAGATCGCTGCAAGAAATAGATTGGCTGTGCCCATGACCAGGGAGGTCAACCGTAACACGTTCATACTCGGGTAACGCGTTGATACACGATTGCCAATCTTCACCGCTACCAAGCAAACCATGCAAAAACACCAAAGTGGGCAACGTTCTACTTTGGTGTTTTTCTAATACAGGGAAACGTTCAAAGTAAAGCATTCAGACTCTTATTAAATGCCTTGAGTGTCTCAGCAGCTTGATTAGGTGGGGTTTGAACCTCGACCAGCAACGTTCCTTGGCGGTGACATAAATGCTCTTTTACAGATGATTGGAATTGCTCCAGTGTAGAAACATGCAAATACGCCAAACCAAACTGCTTTGCCGCGTGTTCAAACTGATAACCATGAGGCATTTGATAATATGTCGTCCTGCGCTCTGGTGGTACTGGCAACATATCAAAAATCGCACCGCCGTCATTATTAGTAACAACAAGTACCGCCGGCAGTTTATTGTGAGAAAATAGCGCCAGAGAATTGAGATCATAAAGTGCTGCTGTGTCACCAATATACACCAGTAACGGATTACCTCTTGCCCGTTGCACGCCTGATGCCGTAGCAAACAAACCGTCAATCCCTGACGCGCCTCGATTAGTGAAAACCTCTACACCATCCAATTTTCCGTACATATCAACAAGCCGAACAAACAAGCTATTACCCAAGAAAACATCTACGTTCTTTGTGCGCTCGTTGATGTCTGCTGCCAGCGCAATTTCGTCAACGGCAGACGCTGAATCAGATAGGAAGGCTTCTTCGATACGTTGATGAACTCGCTTAACGTCATTCGCTAACCTATCAGCCCACCCAGCAAATATTGACTTCTCAGAGCTAATGCGAGAAACCCACGTTTGAGGAGGCTCAACCCAGTGCATTTGCGCCAGATGATTTTGGTTATTCCGGTCCATACAAGGTGAGACATACCAATACTGAACGTCTTTATCTTGTTGACTCTGCGAAACTTGTTTATCAATCCAATGATTCAAACGTTTTGAGATAATTCGGCTACCAAATTGGATAATAAGTTCACAAGACTCAAGCTCGTTTACGAACTCGGGAAGTTGAAGCCATACATCGTAATGCGCCCAATCCGAACTGAGACCACTTTGCGGGTCTGCAAGTACCGGCCATCCCATTTTTTGTGCAAACGCCTGCGCCGACTGCGCTTGTTCAAGCGGTAAGCTGCCAATCACAACCAACCCTTTTTTGTCTGAGCAAGACGGGATGTTCGCCTGTGACAAATGGCTAAAACGCTGAGTATAAGTGCCGCTTCCTTTTCGCCATCCGGCGACCGAATCTAAGTAGGTTTGATAATCCGCTTTTGCGCCGTTGGAATACAAAGGCTCTGGAAATGCACAATTAATATGAACAGCACTACCCTGCAATTGCTGCGTAAACATCACTTCATCAACTGAAGTAAGCAACCAGTTAAGCGACGTTGCTAAATTTGGGCTTGGTAAATTCAAACTGGCCGAAACATGATGTGAAAAAATACCCAATTGATTTATCGCTTGGTTTGCACCACAGCCGACAAGTTCTACTGGACGATCTGCTGTCAGCAGCACCAGTTTTTCACCAGTAAGTTTGGCTTCGGCAACCGACGGTAATAGGTTCGCCACTGCCGTACCAGAGGTAACGATAATTGCCACTGGCTCCTGAGTAGCTTTCGCTAAACCAAGAGCCATAAAGCCCAGTCCACGCTCATCAAAATGAGTATGAATGGAAAAGTCGGACTGTTCTGCCGCTTCTAAAGTTAAAGGAGTAGAACGAGATCCGGGAGCGATACAAACATGCTTAACGCCAAATCGCTGAAGCTCAATCAATATGGTTTCTGACCAAACTCGATTGAGCACCGCTTGGTCATGACTCATGATGCGACTCCCAATGGCGGATGATCAGAAATCAGCGTAAGTAACGTCGACATTTTCTTATCAAGCTCTGCCCACTCATGTTCTGCCACAGAACCAGGCACTATCCCTGCGCCCGCAAACAGTTGTACTTGATCACCGAGCACAAGCGCGCTTCTGATTGCGACACAAAACTCTGCTCGTTCATGGCTTATATAACCCATTGACCCCGCGTACCAGCCGCGTGCAAAGGGCTCATTATCAAGAATAAACTGCATGGACTCTTGTCGGGGTAAGCCAGCAACCGCCGCTGTTGGCTGAAGCGCCGATAACAACTGAACACCATTTATCCCCGCTCTTAGACTAGCGTGAATATTTCGCTTAAGGTGCTGCACTTTTCGTAGTCTGACCAAACTCGGTTCAGCTTCCACTTCAACAATTTCAGAATGCGGTAATAGACGATCAATGATGTCGTCCACCACATACTGGTTTTCGTTGAGGTTCTTTTGGTCTTGGGATAACCAATTCGCCAACTCCATATCTTGAGTGGCATTGTCTCCCCGACCAATCGTACCTGCTAACGCTTCGGTATGTAGCTCATGCCCTACGCGAGAATACAAACGTTCTGGCGTAGACCCCATAAAACAGTGCTTACTGTCTAAGCTCAGCATGAAATGGAAGCTATGATGGTTATTTAAGTAACTTGCTTTAAGTAGCTGTGCAGCACTTAATGTGTTATCAAGCTGCACGGTAGAACGACGCGCTAAAACCACTTTCTTAAAATCATCATTCTCTATACCAGTCAGAACCTTATGAACTAACTCATTCCATTGAGGCTGACTTGGCGTGTGAACAATAGAGCGGATGTGAGACGAAATTGGAGCTAAGGCCGCGACCTCACAAACCAGTTTATTCAACCCAGCTAGAGTTCGCGCTTTGTCTTCTGAAATATTAACTGCGAGAGACCACTGTTGGTCAAAACGAATTAACTCAATTTGAGGCAAAAAGAAAAAAGAAGGCATACAGCGACGATTCTTCTCATGCTGTCCATCAAAAGAGCGCCCGCCCCAGACTCTTTGCCCTTCACCTAGAATGGTATAAGCAGGACCTGGCTCAACAAAAGCGTGCAATTGCCCTAGTGCAACGACCTCTTCACGTGTATCGCGGGACTGCCAATAAAACTTAGGGAAAAGTGGTTGTGCATCAAGCCAATCAATAAATGAGAAATTAGGTTTCTCGCTAAGGGGCTCGACCAGACGTGTTTGATTGCCTTCCGATTGCTGAACTCGCTCGATAATTCTCTTTACGGCTTGATGGAACTGTGACAAATCAACCTCGTTGTATGTGAGGATAAATGGTAACTGACGGCTACTCTAAGTTTAGACCCAAAGCAAATCAAGGTCGTATGCGATCTTTTGCGAAATCCTGTGATAGCAAGCGAGCAAAACTTAACCAACAGACAGATTATTTACAGATATATATTCTAATAAAAAACAAATTATTGTATTTTAATAAAGAAATTAACGAATTTTTAGGAATTAAACAATGCAAAATATTGGGATGTCGTCAAAACTCGACAATGTCTGCTACGACATTAGGGGTCCTGTACTCAAACATGCTAAGCGCATGGAGGAAGAAGGGCATAAAATCCTAAAGCTAAACATTGGTAACCCTGCCCCATTTGGTTTTGACGCCCCTGATGAGATTTTAGTCGACGTGATTCGTAATCTGCCGACTTCTCAAGGCTATTGTGATTCCAAAGGTATTTACTCTGCTCGTAAAGCTGTGGTCCAACACTATCAGCGTAAAGGTATACGCTCGCTAGATGTCGAAGATGTGTATGTAGGTAACGGCGTGTCTGAGTTGATCGTAATGGCCATGCAAGCGCTATTAAACAATGGCGACGAAATGCTGATCCCAGCACCAGACTATCCGTTATGGACAGCTTCAGTTGCACTATCTGGTGGTAAGCCGGTTCATTATCTATGTGATGAAGAGGCTGACTGGTACCCAGACCTTGAAGACATCAAAAAGAAAATCACACCAAAGACACGTGGCATTGTTCTGATCAACCCGAACAACCCGACAGGTGCGGTATACAGCCGTGACTTCCTACTTGAAGTCATTGAGATAGCACGCCAGCACAAACTGATCATTTTCGCAGATGAGATCTACGACAAAGTGTTGTACGACGGTGCAACACATACCTCAGTCGCCACACTCACTGAAGACGTGCTAGTCATGACATTCAATGGCCTTTCAAAAGCCTACCGTGTTTGTGGTTTCCGTGGTGGCTGGATGTTCCTAACGGGGCCTAAACATCTGGCTCAAGGGTACGTGAATGGCTTGGAGCTGCTTTCATCGATGCGTTTATGTGCAAACGTACCAATGCAACATGCCATTCAAACCGCGTTAGGTGGGTACCAGAGTATCAATGAACTGATTTTACCTGGCGGACGCTTATTAGAGCAGCGCAACCGAGCGTATGAACTGATCAATCAAATTCCTGGTGTTTCTTGTGTCAAACCTAAGGGTGCGATGTACCTCTTCCCGAAAATCGACACTAAAATGTACAACATCAAGAACGATCAGCAGATGGTTTTAGATTTCTTAAAACAAGAGAAGGTCTTACTGGTGCAAGGTTCTGGTTTTAACTGGCCAAAACCAGACCACTTCCGCATCGTGACACTACCGCACGTTGAAGATCTAGAAATCGCCATTGGACGTTTTGAAAGATTCCTATCAACCTACAGCCAGTAATGAATCACTGGTAGTAATTAGTGCTGATCTCTCATATGCTTAGAGGAACTCCTAGTGAGTTCCTTTTTTACACCAGAAACGGAGAAAGCCATGAAAGAAAGCCATTTTTTCGCCCACCTGGCTCGAATGAAGCTGATCCAACGCTGGCCTTTAATGCGGTCCGTCTCACCAGAAAACGTTTCAGAGCATAGCTTACAAGTTGCTTTTGTCGCTCATGCCCTTGCCCTAATTAAAAACAAAAAGTTCGGCGGTAACCTTAATCCAGAGCGCATCGCGATTCTTGCCATGTACCATGACTCCAGTGAAGTATTAACGGGTGATCTTCCGACTCCAGTGAAGTATTACAACCCTGAAATTGCCAAAGAATATAAGAAGATAGAATCAGCAGCGGAGCAAAAATTACTCTCAATGTTACCGGAAGAGTTCCAAGATGATTTTGCTCCCTATCTTCTTTCTCACTCTGCACACGAAGAGGACGCAAAAATCGTTAAGCAAGCCGATTCCATCTGTGCCTATTTAAAATGTCTTGAAGAACTAAGCGCCGGTAACCATGAGTTCGCTCTGGCAAAAAAACGCTTAGACGTCACTTTGCAAGAACGCAAAACGCCTGAAATGGATTACTTTCTCAATACCTTTGCCCCAAGTTTCGAATTATCGTTAGATGAAATCAGTTAGCTTACGGAGATAATCGTGTCGTTTGAATTACACCCGCAATGGCAAGAGCGCCATGATGATGAGCATAAAATCCGTCGAGACGACCATCGGAGCCCGTACCAACGAGACCGAGCACGCATTCTTCACTCGGCTGCATTTCGACGCCTACAAGCAAAAACCCAAGTACACGGCAATAGCTTGGAAGACTTTCACCGCAGTCGGTTAACACACTCCTTAGAAGCGTCGCAACTCGGGACCGGTATCGTCGCCCAGTTAAAGAAAAAACAACCAGAGTTCCGTGAACTATTACCATCAGACAGCTTAATTGATTCATTATGTTTGGCTCACGACATCGGGCATCCTCCATACGGTCATGGGGGAGAAGTCGCTCTAAACTACGTAATGCGCGAACATGGCGGCTTCGAGGGGAACGCCCAAACCTTTCGTATCGTCACTAAGTTAGAGCCTTATACCGAGCATTTCGGAATGAATTTATCACGCCGCACGCTGTTTGGTTTGATTAAGTACCCTGCCCTCATTAGTCAAACACGCTCCGTCAAGTTGCCTCAACCAGCCAAGCATCAACGTAAACTAAAAGCAAAAGATTGGAGCCCAGCTAAAGGCATTTATGATTGTGATAAAGACTTATTTGATTGGGTAATTGCACCGCTTTCTGACAACGACAAGGCATTGCTTAGTCTGATGCGTTCAACGCCAGAATCGGAGTTTGAGCACAGTAAAACGCGTTTTAAATCAATCGACTGCTCAATCATGGAGCTAGCAGATGATATCGCCTACGGTGTTCATGATTTAGAAGATGCAATCGTACTTGGTATGGTGACACGTCAGCAATGGCAAGAAGGCGCAGCAAGTCAATTAGCGGACTGTGGCGACCCGTGGTTTGAAGCTCATATCGATTCCATCGGACAGATGCTATTTAGCGGTAAGCACCATGAGCGGAAAGATGCCATCGGTGGTATGGTTAACGCGCTACTGACCAGCATTTCAATCAAAACGGTGGATGAGCCGTTTAATAACCCTTTACTTTCTTGGAATGCGTGTTTAGAACCACAGATGGCACGTGCACTTGACGTACTCAAGCACTTTGTCAGCACCTTCGTTATCCAAGTCCCGCAGGTCCAGATCGTTGAGTATAAGGGTCAGCAAATTATTATGGATATTTTTGAAGCGTTAACAGCAGACCCAGAGCGCTTACTACCCGTTCATACAAAAGAGCTGTGGTGTCAGGCGAAGAGCGAAAGCAATAAGATGAGGGTCATCGCCGATTACATTTCTGCAATGACCGATGGTCACGCACAAAAGCTACACCGCCAACTTTTCTCTTCCATCGTTCTTTAGTAACACTCAACCTTTCAAATAATTCTTTTCAAAAACGCCCGGAGGCATCTGGGCGATTTGGAATTCGATCATATTTTCAAAGGCATGCATAAGCGGTGTAAAGTCTCGCTCGGGTTCAAGCAAGCGAAGCGAATGATAACCTGCCTCGACTGTCGATAAGCTATTCTCAGAGGGCGCCTTACGAATGGTGTAGTGCCCTTGTAGTTGCTTAGGCAACTGCACGGTTGGGAGTGGATGTAAGTTGCTTGAGAGTTGCCACATTTTGTACGCTTTTTTCCACGTACCATCGAGCAAAATCAAACGTATTTTCTTAGATACACTATGACTCGCTTGAGTGATTTCAGAAATGCATCGTGACCCTTCTGATGGGTAAAGAACAAAATGTTGATATGACTCATCCGCTAATAAGTGATTTAAGACATCATCACAAGAAAAGTCCTCTCCTATCAAACAAATACAGTTATCTAAACTCAAATTGAGAATCCGTGCCGTACCAAGCGGACGATGTTCTTCACTCGTGTGCTGAAGAATGATAAGTTCTACCTCGCTTGCCAGCGGTACAATCCATTGGCAAATACACGCTTTTTGCGATTTTCCACAACGAGAACAATAACGAGACATAGAGTGAACCTTTATACCTTGCTGAGTATTATCAGCGTGATCTGTTTGATACTTCAATTTGAACCAATGGCAAGCCTAACCGAGTGGCACAGCTACAATATACGCCATGGTGAATGGTGGCGAATCGTAACAGGAAATCTCACACATACCAACTTTGCGCACTTAGGAATGAACCTCGCCGGATTGTGGATCATTACTTTTATTTTTCGCCCAAGCACTCGTAACTTCCTTATCGTTTTTTCAATCTTATGTGCATGTGTTGGTGCGCTGAATTTGTTTACCAACATGTCGGTGTACGTGGGTTTATCCGGCGTATTACACGGATTGTTTGGATTTTGGGCGCTCAGAGAAGTCTTTGAAAGTAGAAGAAGCAGTGTGTTGTTAGTCGGAGGGCTAATCGCCAAAGTAGCATGGGAGCAGGTCTATGGCCCATCAAGCAGTACTGCTGAGCTTATCGGTGCAAACGTTGCTATTGATGCTCATATGTTTGGCGCACTCGGTGGGTTAGTAATGGCTTTACTGGAAAAAGGCCTTCGCCGTCGTTTATTCGGATAAAAATCCCGAACCACGAAAGAGGTGCTGGTTCGGGAAAGCAGTAATAGGGAAGCAGATATTGTTCTGAATTCAGACTCAATATCTGCAATACATCAAGCTACAGTAAAATGCGGTCTTCGTTTTTCTTAACTGTCGCTTCACCAATGCCTTTTACGCTCTTCAAATCTGCTGCCGTTTTAAAAGGGCCATGTTCCTCGCGGTAGTCCACTATACTCTGCGCTTTCTTCTCACCTATACCTTTCAACATGGTCGCAATTTCTTCAGCAGTGGCCGTGTTGATATTTACAGTAATTTCAATTCCTTCATATTTGTCAGTGGCTGAATCCGCAGCCATGCTAAAAGGTGCACAAACAAATAAGCACAATGTCAAAATCCATTTCATATTGAACATACAATCTCCAAAATAGTAGGCTAAAAACAGTCATCGAGAGCGAGTCACTATCAAGTTTGCAATGGAAAGCAATATGGTTATGCATTTAACAAACTGAGATGACCCGGAATTCACAACGGCCGCTATCACTTAAACGCGCACTAATTTAAGTAATGCCTATTGATGATTGAAGTTCATAAAGACAAAAATAAAACGGACCGCTTATGCGGTCCGTTTTATTCAACATACAAATTACACTAATTGTGCTTAGTTGCTCACAACAAAGTACTCAATGTCAGTATTTGCACGCAGTACGGCTAGTACAGATGATAAATCTTGCTGAGAAGATGCACGCTGCATTTGCATCGCAACTTGATCTTCTAACTCACTATCTAGCTCTGCGTTTACAGCATCAAGCTCGATGATAATGATGTTACCTTCAAGATCTTTAGACTGACCGTATACTGGTTTACCATCGACTGGTTTTGCCATCGCGAATACCGTTGTTGCTAACGGAGAACGACGATCTACTGTCTCTTGTTCACCAAAGGCAAGATTGTTTTCAGCAAGCACGTTCGTCTTACCTTCTTTCAATGCCGCAACGACTTGTGTTCCAAGTTCCATCGCTTCTTGCTCACCTTTAACACGAGATAGCTCTGCAACAACCTGATCTTTCACTTCTTCTAGTGGAAGAACTGTCTCGTCACGCGCATCTTCAACACGAACAACGATAATATGCTCAGGCGCAACTTCGATAGCTTCAGAGTTTAGGCCATCTTCTTTAACTTCAGGACTTAGGATAGCTTGCATTACCGCAGGGCTACGAAGCACTTCAGGTGCATCAACCTGAGAAATAAAGTCCGTTGTCTTCACTTCTTGGTTAACCGCTTGAGAAGCATCATACAATGAGTCTGGGTATTCAAACGCTACGCGCTCAAGCTCATTTTGCAACTCGTAGAATTGATCGATCGCTTGTTGGTCGACCATCTCTTGTTTGATTTCAGCAGCGACTTCTTCAAATGGCTTCGCCACAGAATCTTTTAGCTCTTCAAGCTTGATAATGTGATAGCCAAAGTCCGACTTTACTAGACCCGACGTATCGCCAGGATTCTTCAGTGCGAATGCCGCTTCTTCAAAAGCAGGGTCCATCACATCACGCTCAATCCAACCTAGGTCACCACCGTTTTCAGCGCTGCCAAAATCGTCAGATTTCTCTTGAGCAAGCGTCGCAAAATCTGCACCCGCGTTTAGCTCGTCTAGGATAGCTTGCGCTTTTGCTTCATCGTCCCCTTCTACAAGAATGTGAGCGACACGTCGTTGCTCTTCTGAAGAGTATTTGTTTAAGTGCTCGTCGTAGTACTTTTTCACCTCAGCATCAGAAACATTAACTTGTTCCTTTAGCGCTTCAGCTGACAGTTCGATGTAAGAGACTTTAACCTGCTCTGGGCGTGTAAAGTTGTCTGGGTTTGCTTTGTAGTACTCTTGAATTTCTTCGTCGGTCAATTCAATATTTTTCGCAAACTCCGCTAAGTCGATCTGAATCGTGCGAATATCACGAGTTTGAGTGAACAGCTTGCCTTCTGCTTGTACTTCACCCGGCAGAATAAATTCACTGTTTTGTAGCGCATTCAGCAGTTGCTCACGAACCAATTCACGACGCATGTACTCAGCAAAAGAGTCTGGCGAAAAGCCTGCACGACGCAAAGAAGCTTGATAGATCTCTTGATCAAACTGACCATTAGATTGGAACTGAGGCATGTCTAGAATCATGCTACGCACTTGAGTGTCGCTGATTCGCAGACCCAAAGCTTCAGCTTGTTGGTCAAGCAACACGTCATTGATCATTCGATCTAAAACGGATTTGCGGAAAGATTCAACATATGCAGGGTCAGCCAGCATTTGAGAGAAGTAGTCACCCAACTGAGCTTGCATACGGTTACGCTCATTTTGGTATGCCATCTCGAACTCACCACGAGGAATCTCAGTGTTACCGACTTTCGCTGCAGAGTTGTTGCTACCACCAACGATGTAGCTACCTACACCTGCAAATACGAAAGACAGGATGATAAGTCCAAGGATAATTTTGACCGCGATGCTATTCACGCCTTCGCGTAGTCGATCCATCATAATTTAACTGCTCTCCACAATTGAAGCCTACTGCTTCTATCTAATAGAAATAATGGCGCAATAATATCAGAAAAAGAAATGCGCATCAGTATGATGCGCATAATTTAAGAAAGTTCGGCTCGAAGTTTGTAAATTTTTGTTCGAAACTTATTGTTTGAGCAAAAGTTAAGCAAATGGCCGGTTACAGAAATAACGCCGTGATTAGTTACAAGCGTCTTTCAGTGCTTTACCAGCTTTGAAAGCTGGTACTTTTGCTTCTGCGATTTGGATTTCTTCACCAGTTTTTGGGTTACGACCAGTACGTGCAGCACGAGTACGAACGCTGAATGTACCAAAGCCAACTAGAGCGACTTGATCACCAGATTGAAGAGTTCCGCTTACTGCTTCGATGAATGCATCTAGAGCACGACCCGCTGACGCTTTAGAAATATCTGCATTTTCTGCGATTTGTTCTACTAACTGAGTTTTATTCACTGTAATTTCCCCTTTGTGTCATCTGTGATTATTTTTGTGATGACTTTCGTTCCATTGTTAAGAAAATATGCTCCACCCCTTATTCATCAAGGGCTGGCAGCTATCGAAACTAACTTAGCGCCCAAAAAAAACGCTGACAAGCCTTTTTGGGCTTATCAGCGTAAACTTTTACTTATTTTTGCTACACATCACTATTTTTGAGACTCAAACTCAACGCCCGTCGGGTCTCGCTCTAGTGCGACTTTCAGTACTTCATCAATCCACTGTACAGGGATAACTTCCAGATCCGCGATAACATTATCAGGAATCTCTTCCAAATCACGCTCGTTATCTTTTGGAATTAGCACTGTCTTAATGCCACCACGGTGTGCCGCAAGTAACTTCTCTTTTAGGCCGCCGATAGGTAGAACCTCACCACGCAGTGTGATTTCACCCGTCATCGCTACTTCTGCTTTCACAGGGTTGCCTGTTAGAGAAGAAACCAATGCTGTACACATTGCTGTACCCGCACTTGGGCCATCTTTTGGTGTCGCGCCTTCCGGGACGTGTACGTGAATATCTTTCTTCTCGTAGAAGTCAGTATTGATACCTAGCTTTTCTGCACGAGAGCGAACCACTGTCATTGCTGCTTGGATAGACTCTTGCATCACATCACCAAGAGAACCCGTTTGTGTCAGCTTACCTTTACCTGGCATTGATTGAGTTTCAATCGTTAATAGATCGCCACCCACTTCGGTCCAAGCTAGGCCAGTTACTTGACCAATTCGGTTACTTTCATCCGCTTTACCGTAATCGAAACGTTGAACACCTAAGTACTCTTTTACGTTGTCCATCGTTACCGTTACTGACTTGATGTCCTTATCCAGCAAGATGTTCTTCACCGCTTTACGGCAGATCTTAGAAATCTCACGCTCTAAGTTACGGACACCCGCTTCACGCGTGTAGTAACGAATGATGCCAATAATCGCAGAATCTTCAATGACGATCTCATCCGCTTTCAAGCCATTACGCTTCACTTGTTTATCAACAAGGTGACGTTTTGCAATGTTCAGCTTCTCGTCTTCGGTGTAACCAGATAAACGAATAACTTCCATACGGTCTAACAATGGACCCGGGATGTTCATCGAGTTCGATGTCGCAACAAACATAACGTCAGAGAGATCGTAATCCACTTCTAGGTAGTGATCGTTGAACGAGTTATTCTGTTCAGGATCAAGTACTTCTAGTAGAGCCGATGCCGGATCACCACGCATATCGGAAGACATTTTGTCGATTTCGTCCAATAAGAACAGCGGGTTCTTCACACCAACCTTCGACATCTTCTGGATCAATTTGCCTGGTAATGAGCCGATATAAGTACGACGGTGACCACGAATTTCCGCTTCATCACGCACACCACCCAACGCCATACGAACATACTTACGGCCTGTAGCTGAAGCAATTGAACGACCAAGAGACGTTTTACCTACACCAGGAGGACCAACAAGACAAAGGATAGGACCTTTTAGCTTGTTGATACGGTTTTGAACAGCCAGGTATTCAAGGATACGTTCTTTGACGCGTTCTAGACCGTAGTGATCTTCATTAAGAACCTCTTCTGCTTTCGCTAAGTTTTTCTTAACTTTTGAGCGCTTAGCCCAAGGAACGCTGACCATCCAATCGATGTAGCTACGAACCACTGTTGCTTCAGCAGACATTGGAGACATCATCTTAAGCTTTTGCAGCTCTTGCTCTGTCTTTTCACGTGCCTCTTGAGGCATTTTTGATTCGTCAATCTTCTTCTGTAGCGTTTCGAACTCGTCTGGTGCGTCTTCCATCTCACCAAGTTCTTTCTGAATCGCTTTCATTTGCTCATTCAGATAATACTCACGCTGAGATTTTTCCATTTGCTTTTTAACGCGACCACGAATTCGTTTTTCAACTTGCAGCAAGTCGATCTCTGATTCCATCTGGCCCATCAGGAATTCCAGACGCTCAGTGACGTCAACAATTTCAAGCACTTGCTGCTTATCCACCAACTTTAACGGCATATGAGCCGCAATGGTATCCGCTAAGCGTGCGGCTTCGTCGATACCATTAAGTGACGTTAGCACTTCTGGTGGAATCTTCTTGTTTAGCTTAATGAACCCTTCAAACTGATTAATCGCGCTGCGAACAATCACTTCTTGCTCACGCTCATCCAATTCTGGCGTAACAACAAATTCAGCTTCCGCTAGGAAAAAGTCACTCTCTTTAAAGTGATTGATTTTTGCTCGCTGCTGGCCCTCGACCAATACTTTTACTGTGCCATCCGGAAGCTTCAAGAGCTGGAGAATGGTGGCTACCGTACCTACGTCAAATAGGTCGTCAACCGTAGGCTCGTCAGTATCCGCTTGCTTTTGTGCCACAAGAAGAACTTGTTTGTTGGTTTCCATCGCCGTTTCTAGACAGCTAATCGATTTCTCACGACCAACAAACAATGGAATAACCATGTGTGGGTAGACCACTACGTCACGTAGAGGTAGTACCGGGATCTCGATACGCTCGGAACGTTCCAAGTTCATATAATTCTCTCTTCCGCTTTCACGTTTAACGTATTACTTAAGGCAGTATATGGGGGCTAATTGTTTGGATTCAATAAGAGAAATAAAAAAAGGAGGTAATTACTTACCTCCTTTTTCATTATGGCTGAATTTACTCTGCTCCAGCTGCCTGATTGTCTGCGTTACTGTAAATAAGCAGTGGCTCTGACTCGCCATTAATGACGGACTCATCAATCACGACTTTACTAACGTCTGTTGCAGATGGTAATTCGTACATGGTTTCAAGTAGCACGCCTTCAAGAATCGAGCGTAAGCCACGAGCACCTGTTTTACGCTCCATTGCTTTTTTCGCGATAGCGCGCAGCGCATCTTCACGGAATTCAAGTTCGGCGTTTTCTAGCTCAAACAATGCTGCATATTGCTTGGTCAGTGCGTTCTTCGGTTCACATAGGATCTGAATCAACGCTTCTTCATCAAGCTCAGTCAGTGTTGTTGTTACAGGTAGACGACCAATGAATTCTGGAATGAGGCCGTACTTCACTAAGTCTTCAGGTTCAACTTGAGTAAATAGCTCACCTACCGTCTTCGATTCATTCTTCGAACGAACTTCAGCACCAAAGCCAATACCTGTACCTGTTGCAACACGCTGCTCAATCACCTTGTCTAAGCCAGCAAAAGCACCACCACAAATGAACAGGATCTTAGATGTGTCCACTTGTAGGAATTCTTGCTGAGGATGCTTACGACCACCTTGAGGTGGAACCGATGCAACCGTACCTTCGATAAGTTTTAGTAGCGCCTGCTGAACACCTTCACCAGATACGTCACGCGTAATAGATGGGTTTTCAGCTTTGCGTGAAATCTTATCAATTTCATCAATGTAAACGATGCCGCGTTCCGCTTTAGCTACATCGTAATCACATTTTTGCAGAAGCTTTTGGATGATGTTTTCAACGTCTTCACCTACGTAACCGGCTTCGGTTAGTGTCGTCGCGTCTGCCATTGTAAATGGCACATCCAAGAATCGAGCTAATGTCTCCGCAAGTAGTGTTTTACCGCTACCTGTAGGACCAATTAGAAGGATGTTACTCTTACCAAGCTCCACACCTTCGCTCGTTGTATCACCATTGCGTAAACGCTTGTAGTGGTTATATACCGCAACTGCGAGCACTTTTTTCGCGTAATCTTGCCCGATCACATAGTCATCAAGGTGTTCACGGATCTGTTTTGGCGTTGGTAACGCTTCAGATTCTTTCTTAGGGAGAACATCCTTGATTTCTTCGCGAATAATATCGTTACATAAGTCGACACACTCGTCGCAAATGTACACTGACGGACCTGCGATTAGCTTGCGAACTTCGTGCTGACTTTTGCCGCAGAAAGAACAGTACAGCAATTTACCGCTGCCACTTTCTTTGCTTTTATCTGTCATTCGCTAACCTCTTAGCCTTTACTCTTCATGAATGAGTGTATATCAATTTTTGCCAAAATGCGCTGGCTAATTACTCGCCACGGTGGCTTAACACTGCATCCACGATACCGTATTCCACAGCCTGCTCTGATGACATGAAGTTATCACGATCAGTGTCGCGCTCAATGACTTCAAGAGGTTGGCCTGTATGTTCTGCTAACAACTTGTTTAGCTTCTGTTTAATCGTCAGGATTTCCTGAGCATGGATTTGGATATCAGAAGCTTGACCCTGGAAACCACCCAATGGTTGGTGGATCATTACACGAGAGTTAGGCAGTACGTAACGCTTACCTGGCGCACCACCTGCAAGCAGGAAGGCACCCATTGAACATGCTTGACCCATACACACAGTGCTGACATTTGGCTTAATGAACTGCATGGTATCGTAAATAGACATACCAGCTGTTACGCTGCCGCCTGGCGAGTTGATGTATAGGAAAATATCTTTATCTGGATTTTCAGATTCTAGGAAAAGTAGCTGAGCCACGACAAGGTTTGCCATGTGGTCTTCCACTTGACCCGTTAAAAAAATCACGCGCTCTTTCAGCAGACGTGAGTAGATGTCGTAAGAGCGTTCGCCTCGGGAAGTTTGTTCAACCACCATTGGTACTAGCGCGTCCATAATTGGCGACATTGCATTTTTTTCTTGGTAGCTCATATTCTTATGTCCCTAAAATAAATGGCCCGGATGATGACTATCATACGGACCATTGTTAGCAGAATAGTTAACGTTAAGTCAACCTTCTACGCAAGATATTGCTTATTAAGCAGCAGGTTGTTGTTGGTTAAGTAGCTCGTTGAAGCCTACTTCTTTCTCAGAAACCTGTGCTTTAGCGATGATCGCGTCGATTGCTTGCTCTTCTAGAGCTACGTTGCGCATGTTGTTCATCATTTCTTCGTTTTGCTCGTAGTAAGCAATAACTTCTGATGGATCTTCGTATGCAGTAGCCATTTCTTCAATTAGAGCTTTAACTTTCTCGTCGTCCGCTTTTAGCTCTTCAGATTTGATTACTTCACCTAGTAGAAGACCAACAACTACGCGACGTTTAGCTTGTTCTTCGAACAGTTCACGTGGAAGCTGAGCAGCAGCTTCTGGGTTACCACCGAAGCGTTGTGCAGCTTGTTGACGTAGAACTTGGATTTCTTGCTCGATAAGCGCTGATGGTACGTTGATGTCGTTTTGCTCAACTAGACCGTCAATCGCTTGCTCTTTGATGCGGTTCTTAACAGCTTGCTTAAGTTCGCGTTCCATGTTCTTACGAACTTCAGCTTTAAGTGCTTCAACACCACCTTCAACAACACCGAACTTAGCAACGAACTCGTCGTTTAGTTCTGGTAGTTCACGAGCTTCAACTTTGTTCACTTTGATTGCGAACTTAGCTGCTTTACCTTTTAGGTTTTCAGCGTGGTAATCTTCTGGGAAAGTCACGTCGATGTCGAATTCCATACCAGCAGTTTTACCTGCGATACCGTCTTCGAAACCAGGGATCATGCGACCAGCACCCATTTCTAGAGGGAAGTTCTCAGCTTTACCACCTTCGAACTCTTCACCGTCGATAGAGCCAACGAAGTCAATGCTTACGCGTTTGCCATCTTCTGCTGCTTCTTCAACTTCAACCCAAGTTGCTTGTTGCTTACGTAGAGTATCGATCATCTCTTCTACGTCTGCATCTTTAACTTCTGTTAGTGGTTTTTCAACAGTGATGCTCTCTAGGCCTTTAAGCTCAACTTCTGGGTAAACTTCAAAAGTTGCAGTGAAAACTAGGTCTGAACCTTCTTTGTTCTCTACAGGAGCGAAAGTTGGAGCGCCAGCTGGGTTGATTTTCTCTTTAACGATAGCTTCGATGAAGTGGCGTTGCATTACTTCACCAAGAACGTCTTGACGTACTGCTTTGCCGTACATCTTAGCAACCATTTTTAGAGGCACTTTACCCTTACGGAAACCATCGAAACGACGGTTTTTAGCGATGTTGCGTAGTTCAGCTGTTACAGCGTCTTCGATGTTTGCAGCTGGAACAGTAATGTTTAGACGGCGCTCTAGGCCCTCTAGCGTTTCAACAGTAACTTGCATTATATATAAACCTCTAAAGTGGCTCGGTTTTCCGAGCGTATGAGCGAAACTCAGAGGAGCTTACGCTTCATCCTTGTGTAGTGTTCTGTCCGAACACCTAATTTAAAATCGAGTATCGATACTGGTTGTCAGTACCGGACTAATCAGTGATATCTTCGATAAAATAACCAAAGGTATCTCCTATTAGCCTCAGGACAGAATTTTTAGACGCGACATTCTAGCGATCTGTCGCAACCCTGTCGAGCCAATAGCCACTATGTGGACATTGTCTGCGCTAAATTCTCGAATGCTGACCCATTTTTTCTTCAAAAATGCGATTCAGACACCGTCTAAGCATCGCCAGCATATCTAGAATGGGGACAATAGCGACTTTTTCAAGAGAATCGACCGGTTTTTTTATCGAAAAGCCTAAAAAGAGATCTTGCTCTTGTTTTACTCCACAGAGTTGAAAACTAAATCCCTAATCCTTCCTACAAACTATTAACATTTTCTTACGTGACCAAAGGAAGTTGTAAGGAGTGTAAGGATGTCGCAAAAAAAACGGATTCTGCTGACATTTTTTGCTTTCTATTTCCTGTGCGCAATTATCGGTGGCCATTGGGTTTGGCAGACCAGTTATCAATCTCTACTTGATAAACACCAATCACAGCTTGAGCAATTTTCTGGCCATATAAAAAATAAACTCGATAAGTACGCCCATATCCCAAATCTTCTCGCTAAAGATGATCCACTTTATCAAGCGCTTCTGCACCCCAACAACAGTGCGCAACTGGAAATCACTAATCGGTATTTAGAATCCGTTAATGGCGTGATTGAAGCAGCGGATACGTACTTAATCGATCAATGGGGTACAACGATCGCGGCCAGCAACTGGCGTAAACAGCGCTCCTTTATCGGGCGAAATTTTGCATTTCGCCCTTATTTCAAACAAGCCATTGTAGGCAAAAGAAGCCAATACTACGCACTGGGCTCAACATCTGGTAAACGTGGCTACTACTATTCTTATCCCATCATATACGCTGGCGGTGTACTTGGTGTCGTCGTGGTGAAGATGGACCTAAGTAAGATAGAGGACAACTGGCAGCAACCAAACAGTGTTTTTGTCGCCAGCGACCCATACGGAATTGTTTTCATGAGTAGCCGAAGTGAATGGCTACTCAAAAGCTTACAACCACTGACAAAAAAAGAGAAAAAGCAAGTTTGGGCAAGCCAACAATATCTTGATGCGCCAATTGAAACGCTTGGATTAGTGGGTAGTTTGGACGAGGTGCATTCTGAGCTTAAACAGGGTTACCCATACAATAAAGGAACCTTGGTGGTCTCTTCGCTGCCCCTTCCCGAACTCAAACTGACAATTCGTGTGCTGTCTCCTAAACAGTCGATCGTTTGGTTCACCATGGGTTACATCTTTGTACTCACTCTAGCATTCATGGTTTTGTTTTTAATTGGTCAGCTTATCTATCACCGTCAACAGCGTCACTTGCAACTTGAACGAATTCAACAAGAAGCAAATCAAAAGTTGGAATATCAAGTAATGGCACGGACTGCCGAGTTGCAAGCGGAGATCGCACAGCGTATCGATACCGAACAAACTTTACGCGTTACTCAAGACGAATTGGTGCAAGCAGCGAAACTCGCGGTGTTAGGACAAATGTCGGCCAGTATCAGCCATGAACTGAATAATCCACTTGCGGCAATTCGTAGCTTTGCGGAGAACGGCAAGCTGTTTCTAAAAAAAGAAAAATATGAGCGAGTGGAAGATAATCTCACTCGCATTTCTGCTCTCACTGACCGTATGGCAAATATCAGTCAGCAACTTCGCTCTTTCGCCAAAAAAACCAGTGGTGACGAGTTGGCTCAATCTCGATTGTTCCCTGTGATAGCCTCTGTAAAAGAACTGATGAAGCCCGCATTTAAATCAGGGCGCGTCACGTTAGAAACAAATTTGCCAGAGCATGATGTTGAAGTGCAGATCAATATTATTCAACTGGAGCAAGTGTTGGTCAATTTACTGACTAATGCGATAGAAGCACTCAAAGAACAACAAGACAAACAGGTAGAATTATCTGTAGAACACGATGAGCACACTGATTTAGTTTGGATTCATGTTGATGATAATGGCCCAGGACTTGGCTCTTTCTCACTTTCTGATTTATGTGAGCCGTTTCTAACCACTAAACTGAACGGTTTAGGTTTGGGTCTCTCTATCTCGCAACAAATCTTAGCCAGTATGAATGGAAAATTATGTGCCCATAATCGAGAACAAGGCGGCGCTCGATTCTCATTGTGTTTACCTATCACTTCTTACAACACTGAACCATCAAAAGGATAAGATCATGTGTCAGGTGTTTTTTATTGATGATGAGGCCGATCTCAGACTCGCTATAGAGCAGACCTTTGAACTTGCGGATATCGACGCCAAGTTTTTTGTGGATGCAGAATCGGCTTTAATAGCGATGCAGCAAGGAGAAGAAGCTGGCGTCGTGGTCACTGATATCTGTTTACCGGGCATTTCTGGTATGGATATGCTAACAACTTTGACTCAACGCGATGCAAACTTACCCGTCATCATGATCACTGGACACGGTGATATTTCCATGGCAGTGCAAGCCCTTCATCAAGGCGCTTACGACTTTATTGAGAAACCTTTTGCGCCAGAGCATTTGGTTGAAACGGTTAAGCGGGCGATTGAGAAGCGCAAACTAACCAATGAAAATGAAAAACTGCGCCTGTCACTTAAAGCCAGTAAAACCCTTGGTCCACGAGTTATTGGTGAAACCTCTAGCATCCAAATATTACGAGAGACCATCACCCAAATCGCCGATACCGACGCCGATATTTTATTGTTTGGTGAAACCGGTACAGGGAAAGAGTTAATCGCTCGTTCTTTACATGAGCAAAGCTCTCGCCGGAACCAAAACTTTGTCGCCGTAAATTGTGGAGCGGTTCCAGAGAACTTAATTGAGAGTGAACTCTACGGCCATGAAAAAGGCGCATTCACTGGCGCCGAAAGCCGTCGTATCGGTAAATTTGAGTTTGCACAAGGCGGCACACTTTTCTTGGATGAGATCGAGTCGATGCCTATCCAAGCCCAAATTCGTTTATTGAGGGTATTACAAGAGCGCGTGATTGAGCGTGTCGGTTCAAATGAATTATTGCCTTTAGATATTCGAGTGATTGCCGCAACAAAGGTCGATTTAAAACACGCAGCTGAAGAAGGTACTTTCCGTCAGGATCTCTATTATCGGCTCAATGTCGTGACCTTGGATCTCCCGCCACTACGCGAACGAAAAGAAGACATTCCAGCCCTCTTTCACCACTTTCTGTTGGTAGCAGCTTCACGTTATGGCAAAAGCTCACCTAGCTTGTCACCCCAAGATCTAGCGCAACTGATGAGCCATGACTGGCCTGGCAATGTTCGAGAACTCAGAAATGCTGCAGAGCGTTTTGTGCTATTGGGTAAGTTAATTCAGTTGGGAGAATCAAACCCAGTCGCTAAGTCTTCCTCAAGCCTTGCAGAGCAAGTGGCGGAGTTTGAGAGAGCAGCCATTGAAGGCGCTTTATTAGAAAACAACGGTAGTATTAAACAGACAATGTGCCAATTGAATGTGCCAAGAAAAACCCTTTACGACAAGATGCAGCGCTACCAAATAAATAAAGACCTTTACAAATAAAACACGTTCAAATAGCTGGCATTATATTCAACTTGAATCATAATTTTTAACAACGGGTTTATCATGGTTGTTATAGATATGAACGAAAAAGTGAGAATACCGATTGTTACAGATACCGTGCTCGTAGACGGTTGCTATCAAGAAGAGAGAAGATTCGGTGAAGAGCGTCGTAAAAATAAAAAGAGGTGGCGACACTATGAACGTCGAATTAATTCAGACCCGCGCAAAACTTGTTACAAGTCAATAGACGAAGAGGTGTGAATTCTCACACCTCTTTCTACTTTCTGGCTTCCATTACTTGGTAATGATCTCCGGCCCCATCAAGGTAGTAGGCAACCAAGTCGAAACCCATGGTACATATGTGACGATAATTAGGAACAAGAACATCACTCCAACCCAGGGTAATGCTGCCTTCACTACGTTCATCATCGACATTTTGGCAACACCAGCGGTCACAAATAAGTTAAGACCCACGGGCGGCGTTATCATTCCTATCTCCATATTCACCACCATCATTATGCCCAAATGAATTGGGTCTATACCTAATGCAATCGCAATTGGGAACACGAGCGGCGCAACAATGATCAACAAGCCTGATGGCTCCATGAACTGACCACCAATCAGCAACAAGACGTTCACCACAATCAAAAAAGTGATTGGTCCGAGACCAGCCGAGAGCATCGACTCGGTGATCATTTGCGGGATGCGTTCTTCCGTTAAAACATGCTTCAAAATTAAGGCATTAGCAATGATGAACAGCAGCATGATGGTGAGTTTGCCCGCTTCATACAGGGTGTGTTTCGTGTCTTTATGAACAAAGGTTTGGAAGATTTTAACGAGCGCAGGTTTAGTGTTTTTCTTGTCTGCAAATGGCCCCATGTCTTTGTATACAAAGTTAGCAATAAAGAATGAGTACACAGCAGCAACCGCAGCGGCTTCTGTCGGCGTAAAGATACCGCCATAGATACCACCAAGAATGATGACGACCAACAACAAGCCCCAGCTTGCATCCTTGGCGGCATCAAAAGTTTCTTTCCAACCGACAAAAGGTTGCTTTGGAAGGTTCTTGATTCTCGCGGCAATGTAAATCGCGATCATCAACATGACACCCGCCAGCAAACCGGGAATCACACCACCAAGGAACATACGTCCAACTGACACATCCGTTGCGGCTGCATACACCACCATCACAATCGAAGGTGGGATCAAAATCCCTAGCGTACCTGCGTTACAAATTACCCCAGAGGCAAACTCTTTTGAGTAACCGTTTTTGATCATACCTGCGATAACAATACTACCTATGGCAACAACCGTTGCAGGTGAGGAACCTGACAACGCGGCAAACATCATACACGCTACAACCGAAGCCATCGCCAAACCGCCGCGGAACCAGCCTACAATGGCAATGGCGAAACGAATTATCCGCTTTGCTACGCCACCCGTCGACATAAAGCTTGAAGCCAATATAAAGAATGGAATAGCCAATAGCGTGTAGTGGCCCGCGAATGCATTAAACAGCGTTTGAGCAACTGACGCTAAAGAGGCATCCGAATGCATTAAAAGGAAAAGAACACTGGAAAGACCCAGCGAAATAGCAATTGGCACGCCAACCAGCATAAAGCCAATTACCATCAAAAATAGAAATAAGATATCCATGGCTTATTGCTCCTTGTTTTTAGCGTCTTGCGAGGCCTTTGGAGCCATTACGTCTTCAGCGTCACTCATCTCAGCTTTAAGAGATTCGAGCTCTTCCTCCGCTTCATGTCCTGCAATCAAGCGATCGAGCTTACCAGTAGCGATTTGCCACGTGACTTGAACAAATCTAAACGTTAGTAGCGCCATTCCAAGTGGCAAAGCGAAGTAAGGAATAAAACGTGGCAGCTTTTCATAACGCTCTCCCTCATTTAACCAGTCGGCCATGAACTGGAGTATTTCAGGCATCGGAATATCGTCCGTTTCATACCACGCTCGGTCAGTAGCGAACGGATACCAGTAGTTCCAAGCGCCAATTAACAGCAAAATAGAGAAGGCTAAGCAACACATTGCTGCAAAAAGCGCCAGGGCTTTTCGTTTACCTTCCGGAACGATGTTAATAATGACATCGACACCAATATGAAAGTGTTTTTTCACACCATAAGATGCGCCAACCAACACCATCCATGCGAACATGAAAACGGTGAGCTCAAGCGCCCAAAGAATATTGTCGTTAAAGACATAACGAAAGATGACATTGGCAAAGGTCAGCAAGGTCATGGCACCCAAGAAGAAAGCAATCAAAGTCTCTTCAATGGCATCGGTGATTCGTCCAGCCTTGGCAAAAAAAGTCTGTTCCATAATTACATCACGTCGTCTGTAGAGGGAAAGAGCCCCCTTAGTTTGAGAGGGCTAAATGTGCTAGGTGTTATTATTTTTGGTTAGACGCCAAAGCGGCTTCGATTAGGTCAGAACCAATGTCTTTTTCGAACTTCTTCCATACTGGTTGAAGTGCAGTGACCCATTCTTGGCGCTGTTCTGGCGTTAGAGTACGAACCACACCACCGGCTTCGATGATATTGTTCTTATTCGCAAGGTTTACTTTGGTTGACTCAGCATTACGCTGCGCAGTTACCTCTTGAATAATGGTATTTAACTGCTCGCGCTGATCATCTGGTAGGTTTTTCCAGAAGTCGTTTGACGTCACAACTAAGTAATCCAGAATTCCGTGGTTCGTTTCCGTAATGCCATCTTGAACTTCGAAGAATTTTTTGCCGTAAATGTTTGACCAAGTATTTTCTTGACCATCAATAACCTTAGTTTGCAAGCCACCGTAAACTTCTTTGAACGACATTTTTTGTGGGTTAGCACCTAGCTGCTCAAACTGAGCAACGAGTACATCAGAGGCTTGAACACGGAACTTAAGTCCTTCAGCATCAGTTGGAGAAATGAGCGGCTTGTTGGCTGACATTTGCTTCATGCCGTTATGCCAAAACGCAATGCCTTGTAGGCCACGACGTTTCATTGAATTTTTCAGCTTTTCACCCGCTTCCGAGTTTTGGAAACGGTCAACCGCGTCGACATCATCGAACAAGAAAGGAAGATCGAATAGGCGGTACTTCTTGGTGAATTTCTCAAACTTAGAAAGAGAAGGAGCAGCGAGTTGAACATCACCATTCAGTAGCGCTTCCAACACTTTGTCATCATCATAAAGTGTTGAGTTAGGAAACACCTGCATACAGACTTTACCGTTCATCTCTTCGTTGACGCGCTTTTCAAGTAACGAAGCCGCGATGCCTTTAGGGTGTTTGTCCGCGTTCGTTACATGGCTAAACTTGATGACCGTTTCACCCGGGTCACAATTTGCGGCAGCATTAAAACTGGTAACAGCAAGTGCAGAGACAGATAGTAGAGTTAGAGGCTTAAACATTATTATTCTCCTTGTTGAATCACATCCCATCCCGTCCATGAGTAACTAGGTGTTAGGCGATGGGTACGGATGTTCAACAAAGAGCAATTAATGGACCATGTTAAAATTTATATGTATTTCAATAAATTAACATGGCCCATTAACATGAATCCGAAGTGTAACGAGTGAATTCCACCCAAGAAAAAGATACAAATGGGTGGAAAATGACCCATTTATGAAGAACAGCTTATCTCCATTTTCTTCCCCCATTCCGGCGGCAATTTCGCGTAATCATCAAACTCGGGTTGCTCATCAAATGGGCGTTTTAACAGTTCGGCCAATCGGTGTAATTCGCTAAGGTCCCCTTCTTCCGCTTTATCAATCGCCAACTGAGCCAAGTAGTTACGCAAGATGTATTTGGGATTGGCTTGACGCATCTGTTTGCAACGCTGTTCGGTTGAAATCAGGCCCCCTAGTTCATCAACCTCTAGCTCACACCGAGCTAAGTACAGATCAAGCCAAGCTCGCGCAGCTTCTCGGTCGAGAAATAAATCGATTACGGCTTGGGAAGGCGCATTATCAAGATTTGAAAGTGTTCTGAAGAAGCGAGTGTAGTCCGTTTTGTTCTGGTGAAGAAGCTCAAACATAGCTTCAAACAAACGCCCATCTTCCGCTATCTTGGTTTTTAAGCCCAACTTCTCACGCATGAGGCGGCTGAACTGCTGGCTTAAATGAACTTCAAATTGACTCAACGACGATTCTAAACCTTCTCGTTCAACGAGTGGCGATAGCGCATGCGCCAGTGCTGACAGGTTCCAAAGCGCAATTCTAGGCTGTTGATCAAATGCGTAACGACCCTGGTAGTCTGAATGATTACAAATGTATCCCGGCTCATAATCATCAAGAAAGCCAAACGGACCATAATCAAAAGTTTGCCCAAGAATTGACATGTTATCGGTATTCATCACACCATGCGCAAAACCAAAAGCTTGCCAATATGCGATCATCTCGGCTGTTTTAGTCACGATGGCGTCAAACATCGCGGCATATGGTTTCTCCACCGATGCACAATCAGCAAAGTGCCACTCAATCACCTTATCCGCCAACAGCTTCTGCTCTGCTAACTGGTTGGTGTAAAAGAAATGCTCAAAGTGACCGAATCGAACGTGGGTTTCAGCCATTCGAAGTAACAAAGCGCCCGATTCCGTTTTTTCTCGATAAACAGGTGTATCACTGACCATCATACCGAGAGCACGTGTCGTGGGAACCCCAAGGCCTGCCATGGCTTCACTGCACAGGTACTCACGGATAGTCGAGCGTAATACCGCTCGCCCATCTCCCATTCGCGAGTAAGGCGTTAGCCCTGCACCTTTGAGGTGAAGATCAAACCAAGTACCATCCTGATGCTCAATTTCTGCCAACAGTAATCCACGTCCATCGCCCAAATCTGGGTTGTAAACGCCAAACTGATGGCCTGCATATTTCATCGCAAGAGGACGAAATTGTTCGAATTCACTTAGCCCGGAAAAAACCGCCAATAACTCATCGTTTTGCTCTTCTGGTAAACCAAACTGCTGTGCAAACTCACCATTCCAAGCGACCCAGCGAGTGTTGTCCAAGGGTTGTGGCTCGACCAACGTATAGAACGCTGACGGTAATTGACTAAAGCGATGGGTGAAATTGACCCGTTGCCAAATGGACATGTAGGGTTCCTTAATAAAAAGAAGTACTGTTGTGAGTATACGTGTGAATGTCCCTGTCATTCAGCCATGAAATGGGCATGGGTATTTTGCGTGAATAACGCGAAGGCGGCAGGAAGGTATCAACCTGCCGCAGACCGTCTCCTAAACGGAGGTAGCATGTAAAAACGATCAAAGGGTTAAGCGGAAAATTCTTCACCCGTTTTTGGTGGCTGTGATGGCGTATCAAAACGAGCGCGTTCGATATCCACTACCGTTTTATAGCTCAACGATAACAATGCCAGCTGGTACGCGCCAAAAATACCATAGGCCACACCGACGAGGCTCAACATAAAGAGATTCGTAAAGTGGCTAAAGATCAGCTGACTGAGCAAGCCCGCACCCAATGGAATTAGTCCCATCAAAATGAATACTTGTTTGTTGTATGCTCTGCTCTGGTTCCACGAACGACGCAAACTGCGCGGTTGATGATCCATTGCAGTCGCTGGCAACACAAATGACCATCGCGCCATTACCCAATAGCCAGGAACGCTTGCAATCGTTGTGATAATAGCCATAGCAACAAAGTCGGCTTCACCACTTTCTGCAATGTAGATAAACGACAACACAAAGATCGGGATACCAATAACGAGCATCATCATCAGTCCAAACAGTATCCACCAGCCTATGAAACGGAATTCTCGCGCTGACAAACGAAATACATCCAACGCCGAGTGCATGTAATCACCGACTAAATAAATTCGATGCACACGCACAGCCGCCATAGCGGCAACAAGTGGGTACAAAATAATTGTGACGAAATAAAATCCTGAGACATTGCCTTCTTGAACGTTCGCTTGATCTTGCCCCGTCATTTCAGGATACATAAAAGCAAAAATTGAGTGCACGATAATCAACGGAATACAAGCAATAACAATTGCGAGTAGATTCCTTCTGACCATCACTGCCGCTTCTCGGCATATTTCCGAAACAGAAAAGCCCTCGGTAGACATATAACATCCTTAGTTCATAAAAATCGGCCCCTAGGGTAACCGCAGAGTAGAAAAATCGCTTTAAAAATAATGAGAAACACATCTCATAAGATAATGAGAACGAAACCAAAATAAATCAGATAAAAAATAAGCCACCCAATGTGAGTGGCTTATACCGCAATTCAATACCGTTTTAGACGCGACGTCGCCAGCCTAATGTTGCAAGTAACATCAAAGCCCAATAAGAAACACTGCCACTACCTTCTGAGTTCTTGAATGTCGTTGTCTTCAAAGAAGCAACAACCGTCACGATAACTTCACCCGTAGCAGTGGCACCATGACCGTCTGAAACCGTATATTGCAGCTTGATGCCGTCAGTAGGGCTATCCGGTGCTTGAAAACGGATTTTGCCATTCTCTACACTCGCACTTCCCACACCCGTTACGTTCTGTACACTTTCTACAACCAGTTTATCGCCGTTCACATCCGAATCATTGCTCGCTGCATCAATCAGAATACTTTCACCAACGGCAACGGTCGCCGTATCTGCAAGCGTAAGTGGCGCTGCGTTTTTCATGGTTAAATCGACGGTAGCACTGGACGCTTCATTACTAGGATCAGTCACGGTTAAACGGAATGTCAGAACCTCACCCGCTTTTGCACCTTGAGGCACCGTAAAGCTTGTGCTAACACTGGTTGCATTGCCAAGAGAAACTGAAGTGCCAGCCAACTGCTCCCATTTATAACTCAACACATCACCATCAGCATCCGTACTATTTAACGCAGACAACGTGACTCGCTGCCCAACCGTCATGTCTTTATTATCAACATCAATCACGGCCACTGGCGCTTCGTTGCTGCCAAGCACTTCCACCTGCACATTCACGATTGAAGATGAGTACGCACCATCAACCGACAACAAACGATATTGGAAAGTGTCCAGACCAACGAAGTTAGTTTCAGGTTGGTACTGGTTGCCAGAGATGGTGCCGTGCTCAGGCTTCTGCACAATGTCCACATTGAACTGATACCCTACCGCCATGAAATCATTGTCCATCAGGTTCAGTTTGATTGGCGTATTTTTATTGGTTTGTAACGAATCAGATCTCGCTTCAACCAAGTTGCTCGCATCCACATTTAATAATGCTGCAAACGGAATATAAGAGAACCCGGCTTTTTCTAGACCAAACGTGCCAATCTCACTGTAATCACCAGTCCACATTACAGGTAGGGAGGCTTTTTCAGTTTTTAGCAAGCGGCCGAAGTCAAAGTTTGCATCAAATTGACCGCCTTCCAATTCAACGACCAATAAATGCTGACCCGCACTCAATTGGCTTGATTGAGGGAATAAAATTCGAGATGACTTTTGGAAGTTACCTTGCTGTAAAAGCTCAGCGTTGTTTTGATTCAATATTAATCGATAGCCAATGTTTCCAGAAAATGGGAATCGCCAAACTCGATAAGTCATGTCACTTTGAGCGCTATCTCTTTGCGCGTAAAGTTGAAGGCCATCAAGCTCTGTATCACTATTCAAGTCCAGTGACACCGCCAGAGTGTTACTCCCACTCGCGTACACATAACCTTGGTGAAGAGAGTTCAGCCATGCTGATTTATTTGGTTCGTTTGTATGTTCAAGAGAAAAACTACCACCGTTGGTGTTGCTGGCAATGTTGGAAATACGAACCCCAGTATCAAACCCTGTGATCGTTCTCAGACCCGGGGTCGATGTATCTGAAATGACATTGCCACCATTAGGGTATAAATCGTCAGCGTCACTCCTACCATCATTTTCTAACTCATTCAGACCATCAGCCTGCATGATTTGAACCTGCATCGCGCCAACATCATTAAAGCGGTTCTGGACATTGACCGACGTCGCCAGGATACCTTCAGCCGCCAATGCTCGGTCGTAACCGCTAAAGGTGCGATTTTCCAAGTAAACACGTGGGCCAAACTCTTTCAAGTACGGGTCGAGATACACCAGCTTGACATCGTCGTTGTTCACAGAAATAGGCGCTGGACTTTCATGAGTTACCGTTGGTACAACAAAACCAGCAGCGTGTTTGCTCCATGCACTCATGTTCACCGGAGTGTCACCAGCGTATGAATCTCCCGGTTTCTGCGCCCATGAACCGCCACCCATCACGCCCCAAGAGCCGATCGAGGCATCACTGTTCCTTGCGTACAAATCCGGTAAGCCAAGCATTAAGTGGCCAAGCTCGTGTACGATCACGCCCAAGGTCGCTTGATGATCAACTTGATAGTCAGCGAACACACAATAGTCTGTGATCTTTTTACCATCTAGTGTGACATCATCGTGAGAGAATTTGTGCGGCCAAATAGCAGGACGGTTGAGAACCCCTGTTGAACGATCGCCCCCCGCAAAAATAAACATGACAGAGAGTTCTGACGGTTCTACGGTACCATTTTGATTGCTGTCGTAGGCCGAAAGATTAAAGTATGGATCCAGTTTTTGATAAGCCTCGGTGAAAACCGCATTCAACTTGGCGGTGCATGTCTTATCAGTCGAACTAGAGTGACAGTTAGGGTGGCTTTGTGCCACAGTCACATCTATCACACCGTCATTGGCGGTGCCGTAACTCTCAAGTGCAGGAACAACTTTGAATTTACCTTGAGAGTTTTTATCAAAGTAATCCACAACGCTTTGACCATTGGTATTAAATACGCGTTGCTCAAAATCATGCACCATTGCTTGGTCATCAAACGAAACTTGCACAACCAATAGGGGCTGCTGCTTCACCGTTGAACTGCTCATCGCCTGGTAACCTTGCGCCGAACGCAGTAGGTTTTTTCGTGCCATCGGTTCAATGGTTTTTAGAGAAGATAATTGCGGTTTAACTTGTAAATCCGGGCGAAACCTCGCCGACTCAGGTGGCTCACTCGACTGCGTTTTCACCACACCTGTCGAGATCAATATTGGCGTGTCTGACTCGCGCTGAATCCGCGCGAAAAACCAAACGCCGTCTTCCTGAAGTAAGGCATTGCCCTGCTTATCTTCAAACCAGTGGAAATCTGCCGTTCCACGTAGAATTGCCTCACTGGAACTACCATCGCTCAACGCAATAGTATGCCAAACCGGTGATGGCGGAGTAGTTGCCATGCTCTTCCCTGCAAGAAGCGCAGTTAGCATAGCCATGGCGAGTGTGTTGAATTTCAAAGTACGACTCCATCTTTTCGATTCGTTAATTAATACCAAGCACAACAAACACAAAGTAACCCTATGGGCATAGAGTAAGACTGAGTGACTATTGACGAAGGCTGGTATCAATTCGCTCAGATAACACGACGTAGTTTGGTGTCACACTACAAAAGCGTCGGATTCCAAAACGCTGTTATGAGCGTAGCTTCTGAGAATATAAATTGAGTGAATGAATAGTATCGAAACGAAAGGAAGAAGAAATGAACTTCTACGAATTTGTAGGTAAAACTGGGCAACATTCCACATATTCTATAAATGTACGAGCACTGCTATTAATCAATGCTCGTAATGGTCGCGCGGCCATTGTTGAACGCTATATTAACCTGTAAGAACGGCGTCTTCTGGGTATTTGACCAAGGTAGGTTCAGGACGTGCCAACATGTAGGCAAGCGTGAGCGGCCCAATACGACCAATGATCATCACCACGATCATAATGTATTTACCAGGTTCAGAAAGTTCCGCAGTCAAACCGGCGGTGAGCCCCACTGTGGCAAATGCGGAAATGGTTTCAAACATAACCTTATCAAAGCTGGCCTTCTCGGTAAGCATCAATAAAAACATTGCGCTTGTCAGGATGGCTCCGCTCACAACGATAATTGCCAATGACTTAGTCACAGTTTGCCAATTTATGGTTCGCTTAAACATAACCACATGTTTCTTTTGGCGTAAAAAGGTCCACGTAGCCATAAACGCAACAGCAAATGTGGAAACTTTAATACCGCCCCCCGTTGAGGTGGAACCCGCTCCAATTAACATTAGAACAATCATGACCAGTAAGGCCGGCTGGGTAAACAACGCCAAGTCAACACTATTAAACCCTGCCGTTCGAGCACTCGCAGATTGAAAGAATGCCGCCAACCATTGCCCTGTTGCAGGTAAAGACGCCATTGTGTTTGGGTTGCTTCGCTCAAGTAACCAAAACATCATCGTTCCGACTAAGAGCAATATCGGTGTCGCAATCAGCATGATTTTGGTGTGAAGATGCAAAAAGTGGAAACCTTTGCGCCAGTTTAGCCAGATGTCACCCACAACAGTAAAACCAAGCCCGCCAAAAATGAATAGCCCCGCCAGTGTAAAGATAACCAACGGATCATTCACAAAGCTCATCATACTGTCAGAAAACAGCGCGAACCCAGCGTTGTTAAATGCAGAAATTGCATGAAACAAGGCGTAAAACATACCAGTCTTCCAGCCCATTTCAGGGACCCAGCGGATAGAGAGAAAAATAAACCCGATCGTTTCTGCAACAAGCGCGAAAACAACAATCCGCTTTACTAGTCGGTTTAGATTGACTTGCCGATCTTGCCCTAATGCTTCTTTCGCCAGCGCTTGTTGACGCAAACTCAAACGCACGCCGAACATATAGAGTAAGACCGCCGACAAAGTCATCTGCCCCAACCCACCGATTTGCATTAAAAACATCAGCAAGATTTTACCCGCAAGCGTAAAGTGTTGCCCAGTATCGACAACACCAAGCCCTGTCACACTAATAGCGGACGTTGCGGTAAACAAAGCATCCGTTATCGACAGGCCCGTAACAGAAAAAACTGGCAAGGTTAGCAATACCGCAGAAGGCAGTAAAACACCGAGAAAACTGAGCAATATAATTCGCGGTTCGTTGCCTTTCGCTTTCTCTTGTTTACCATCTGGTGCGTAAAAAACACCTTTCTGATGAAAATACGTCATAGCGATTTTAATTTATTTGCGAGCGCATCTTGAGGGCCGACCACAATAATTAGGTCACCAATTTCTAGTGCGGTATTAAGGTCAGGTGCCTTGGTAATTTCTGGGCCCCGTTTAAACCCTAGCACTTGCACGCCATCGACTTTGCACAGAGCCAAATCACTTAGTGTCTTACCCATCCAACGAGAGCCAATCACAAACTCCGTCATAGCTAAGCCACTGCCTAATGGGTGGAACTCAAGAACCCGTTTATCGAGCATTTTACGCGCGACACGTATCCCCATGTCACGCTCAGGCATGATAATGTGGTCTGCGCCAATTTTTTGCAGAACACGAGCTTGGAAGCGGTCGTTGGCTTTAACCCATACTGACTTTACTCCCGCCTCTTTAGCAATCAATGTCGCAAGAATACTGGCATTGACATCCGCTCCGATGGCAATCATCACCATGTCGTAATCATCAAGTTTGAGCTCAGCAACCGTCTCTTCGTGAGTACAGTTAGCCACAACCGCCTGACTAACAAAACTGGCGGCTTCTTTAACTCTGTCTTCGTTGATGTCAACGGCTAAAACTTGAGCGCCTGAATCTTGTAACTCTTTACACACTGCCAAACCAAATCGGCCAAGACCAATAACGGCGAATTGCTTATCACCTGTTTTCATTTGTGCCCCATCTTATGCATTCATTAGCAAGCAAAAAAGTTTGCGCCCATTCCTTACCTTGTGCAAACCTGCGGACAGATAATTGACAAAAGCTTAACGCACCTTGATTCACTTTACGTGTTAAGCGTATGACACTGATTAACTTTTTTCCTCATTACCGAATAGAAACCGTCGCGATAGCTACATAATTGGATGCCTAAAAACGCAAAAAGCCGCAAGAATGCGGCTTTTAGATCATGGGATAAACTGGCTATTTTGATTCGCGCTTATCGTGCGGTTTACGTTTATTCTTAGGCACGTAATTTAAAATTGAAACTGGTACTGGCTTTCTTGGCGCAAAACCTTCAATTTCCACTCGCTCTAGCAAGTGCCCTAAACGACTTTCAATCATGCAGAGGTTCTTAAAGTCGTCTTTTGAAACCAGTGATATCGCCTCACCTTTCGCGCCAGCACGACCTGTACGACCAATACGATGTACATACTCATCCGCTGGGTAAGGTAAATCGTAGTTGATGACAACTGGCAGATTATCAATATCAATACCGCGCGCAGCAACGCCGGTTGCGACTAAGTACTGGATTTCACCCGCTTTAAACTTTTCTATTAATTCCTGGCGAACACGCTGATTACGGCCACTGTGGAATGCTTCTGCCACAATGCCACGTTTCTCAAGTTGGCTTACCAGTTTGGCTGCGCCGTGTTTAGTTTCAATAAATACCAGTACTTGCGACCAGTCATTTTCTTTAAGCAAGTGACTTAACAGCGACGACTTCATGTCTTTATCGACGGTCGTGATCCACTGTTTAATATTTGATTTTGAGGCACTGTGCTTTGCAATCGTGATCTCTTCAGGATCAATAATCGCATTTTTCGCCAAGTCACGAACAGGGTTAGATAACGTCGCTGAGAACAGCAAACTTTGCACATGTTCTGGCATACAGTCGACGATTTTGTCGATCGCATCGATGAATCCCATATCCAACATTTTGTCGGCTTCATCAAGCACTAGCATTTCCACTTCATCAAAGTGAATCGCGCGTTGACCGTACAGATCAATCAAGCGCCCAGGCGTGCTTACCACAATATCGACACCCTCGATCAAGGCTTGTTTTTGTGGTGCATAATCCACACCACCAAACATCGCCATTGAGCGTAATGGTAAGTTTTTACCATAAGCTTCAATACTTTGATGAACCTGAAGCGCAAGTTCGCGTGTTGGCGTTAGGATAATCGCACGAGCGCGTTTTTTACGTTGCGTTTCGCCTCGACTAAGCTTTTCTAAGATTGGCAGAACAAAACTGGCCGTTTTACCTGTGCCCGTTTGCGCTGCTGCAATTAAATTGCGGCCACGCAATACGATTGGAATGGCTTTTTGTTGGATAGATGTGGTTTTTTCATAACCTAGCGCTTTTACTGCATCAGCAATCGATGCGCTTAAACCAAGCTTAGAAAATGGCATAGAAAGGTCTCAACAGAGGAAATGGGCGCGTAGTGTATCAGAATCCCCGTGAAGTAACAGAAGGATTCATGCGCGAAAAACTAGGAACATGACACAATCTTAGCCCATGAAATTGGGCTGCAAACCTTTTTCTAATTTTTTCCTCACTTTGTAGGAAACATCATTAAGCGTGATTTTCCCCGTTTTGTGGCGGTCGATACCTGCATTCTGTCGATAGGCAATTGAGCCTTGTCTGAACAAAACGAAAGACGGCGGTTTACCAATCGCAGCAGGGTAGAGAATGGCCATGTAAGCATCTTCTAAGCTATTAATTTTATTTCGATAGGGCCAATAGTACGCTTTCACATAGTCAAGTTGTTCAAGCGCGCTCATTCTCGCAAGAGTCTTTGTGTTCACTCCTAATGACTCTGCGGTAGAGGGCATAAATTGAATTAACCCTGTAGCCCCGCTTCCGGAACCATTTTTGATGCTTGGACTGAAAGTTTCAGCAGTTTCAAATGCCATGCACGCCATAAGATGATTATGATTGATCTTTAGCTCTTTACTAATACGGATGACTTTAGATTTGAACTCTGGAGAAACTTTACCTCCCCACGCTACCGCGTTCTCGGGATCTGCAATCGAAGAGACCGTTGATGCGTCATGTTCTTCGACAATTTTAGAAAGTAGAGGAAGCGTTTGGCGTAGTCGATGGCTCGAACTCACCAAGCGAATTGATTTGGTAAGAAACTTGTCTTTTTTTTGGTGTAGTTTTTGGAACTTTACTAACTTATACAGTTGCTTATAAACCGTTTTCACAACGAAGCCAGATGTAGGGAACACTCCCAGAATGTAATCCATTTCCTACAAATTTAATATAAATATCAGCAACAGGAATTCTAGATGTGATCAATGTCACCATAAAAATTCTCAAATTCGATACACACCGATGTAAGTGGTCAATGTGTCTCCAACACGCTAGAAGTAAAAGTAAAGAGGCATTAAAAAGGTCTTACCAATTTTTTTGGTAAGACCTAGGTTTACTGATTCTCGGATAAGCGAATGTATATTCTTACAGTTCAGCTTCCCGAACCAGTTCTGCAAGCGTCGACAAACGCTGCTCACTTTGTTTTACGTAAGGATTATTCGTATCCCAAGCATATCCAGCCAAAATCGCACTAATCATCTGTTTAATACGTGGGTTCGGGTTTTGATAGAAAATCACATCTTGCAACGTGCCGTTGTACCAGCCTTCCACATAAGTGCGGAATGTGTTCACTCCCACCATTAAGCGTTGCGAGTACTCTTCTTGCCAACCAACCTTTTCACCATTCAGCTGACGAACCACGCAGTCCGCTGCAAACTCTGCCGATTTCATGGCGATAGTGACACCCGATGAAAATACAGGATCAAGAAACTCACCTGCATTACCAAGCAACGCGTAGTGCTCTGTCGCTAAACGTTTGACGTTAGCAGAATAGCCACCCAACTCGCCTGCTGGATTCGGGTAATTCGCATTTCGCAACAAAGAAGCCAAACCCGGCTCTTCATTGGCTAACTGCTGCAACGCTGCAATCTTATCTTCTGGGTATTGTTCGAAAAATTCTGGCTCACCCACCACACCAAACGAACAAGTACCATTAGAGAATGGGATTAGCCAGTACCATACGTCGTGATTTTCAGGATGAACTGAAATTAAAATTTTGTTGCGGTCGTATTCCGGCTCTTGGGGAGAGATATGATCTTCGATATGGGTAAAGATCGCTTTTCTAGGCGGAAGACAAGAAGGTTCTTCTAGCTCCAACAAGCGTGGCAAAACACGCCCAAAGCCACTTGCATCCAACACAAAATCTGCTTCGATTTGATAAGCCTTCTTATTTGAGTCGAGCACTTCTAATCGAGACTTTTTCCCTTCAAACACTAGATTGAGCAGTTCATGCTGATAGCGAATCTCTACGCCTTGCTCTTCAGCGCTATCTGCCAATACTTTATCAAAGCTGGCACGTTGAACCTGAAACGTCGTGCCCGGTCCTGGCGTGTATTTGTTTGTAAAGTCGAACTGGGTGTATACGCCATTACGACGAAATGCAGCACCATCTTTATACTGGAAGCCAAACTGCTTTACTGCATTGGTCATTCCTGCTTGTTCAACAACTTCCATACATGCAGGGAGTAGGCTTTCTCCTATGGAAAAACGTGGAAAAGTCGCTTTTTCTAAGACAACAACATCTATGCCACGCGATTTTAATAAGGCAGAAACGGTTGAACCTGATGGCCCCGCTCCTACGACAACAACTTGCTTGAGCTCTGTTTTCATTCTGAATTTAGTTTGCTTGTAGTTTTAATAAGGTATGACCAAGGCCAATATTGTCGGTTCTTTCAACGACAGATAAACCTGCCGCTTCGACAATTTCTAAGAAATCATCACTGCGATAAAAGCGACTATTACCGTTAGCTAAACAGGTAAAATAAAGAGAAGTGGCATTAAGGCTATAGGAAGCTCCCGCGTATTTTTGAGCATCCCAAAACAGCTCCAATACGTAAATAGTATCTCCCTTCGTTAACTGGGCTTTAACTTTTTTAAGGATATTGAGGATCTCAATTGGGGAAAAGCAATCCAAGAACTGGCTCATCCACCATACGTCAGCATGCTCAGGCAATGTTTGTGCTTTATCAAGCATGTTTGCAGGGTATGGACGTACACGCTCGACGAACTGGTTTTCTGAAACATTCTTCATCGCTACTTCTAATTGTTGCGGTAAATCAACAATCGTCACTTGAACGTCAGGGTCATGTTTACAACACTGAATCGCCCATTTTCCCGTATTTCCGCCAATATCCACAAGATGCTTTGGCTTGCTTGCAAATACCTCTTTAAGCAGAAGTGGGAACGAGCGATCCGAATAGAAATGATCGAACTTAAACCAGCTCTGTTTGGCTTGTTCTGGTAACGTCGATAGACCTTGATAGATGGTCTCCCAATTGCCCAACTCTTTCAAACCAGACGGTTTACCTTCTTGAATTGCTTCCGTCAAATGCATCATCGCGGCGTAACAAACATCTGCCGTAAAATCCATGTTTGCATTCGTCATACCATCATGAAGAAGGTAAAAACCAAGGTTTGCAAGCGAATAGTTAGGTCGTTCCCATAAAACAATATGCGCACTAATCGCCATATCCAACAGTACTTTAACACCATATTCTGATACTCCCGTTTTCTCGGCAATATCTGTGGCACTCATGCCTTGTGCGCCAGCGCTGTCTAAAGCGGCTAAAATACCTAAATCTCGAAGCGTTTTGGCGGTCTGGAACACGATTGGTGCAAAAGATAACTTCTGAGCTTCTGTCTTCGCTTCAAAAGCATTAAAAGGGTCATTATTTTGATTTAACACGGAAAAACCTAACTGCAATTAATAGTTTTATTGTTGAGATTGATTGCCCAACAATGCAATAGCTCGCTGAATATCAACATTCAAGTTGTTTACCCAACGATTGTAATTGCGGTGGATTTTGCCATCACTTGCTTTGAGATTTACTGAGTTGAGATAAATAATTGAGTAATATTTATTATTGTATGGGATTTTTACTTCTGCAGAGTGTTTACGAACGTGGATTTTTGCAATAAGAACACCAGGGCTTACTTCTTCGATCGTCCAGCCTCGGTTAGTTGCTGATTGCACTATGGCCATTTTTACTTGTTTATTTTGAAGATCATAAGCAACTGGAGTATCCTCCACATTCATTACAGGTTGTACTCGTCCACAACCAACAAGAAGCAAAGTTAATAATAACGAGACATACAGCTTAAAACGCGACATGATAATTTCCTTTTTATTGTGAATTTGGGTCAACCCCAATTTGTATCGAGCTGTAAAATAAACAATTTAACCCAATATGCCAAACTCGAAGATCAACATTTCGTTCAATATTGATGCGTGGACAGCGAATTCATTCGGTTTATCCGAATCCAATGAATGGAAACAATGGGCAACAGAGATAAAATGGCCAGAAGATGGCAAAATCAATGTTGCAAATATTCCTGCGATGATGCGCAGAAGAATGAGCCCACTCAGTAAACTGGCGGTACAAACTGCAATCGAAATGCTTAATCAACATCAAGTTGATTACCTTGTATTTTCAAGCCGTCATGGTGAACTGCATCGCAGCGTCGCACTAGTTGAAGATATAATTAATGGAGAAGAGGCGTCTCCGATGGCTTTTTCTCAATCGGTGCACAATACCGCCGCAGGGCTTGCCACTATCGCAACTAAACAACCCATTCCCCTAACTTCTATCGCTGCGGCAGAAAACACATTCCAAAGCGCAATATTAGAAGCATGGCTGTTTTTGTCCGACAATCCTGACAAAAAAGTACTGCTTGTTGATTTTGATGAGCCTATGCCTGACTCTTATTTAGAATATGAAAACCAACAATACCAAGGGTTTGGACTTGGCTTAATACTTTCTCATGGAGACAATTTCGCGATACAAAGCTCCATAAACGCAGAACGTTCCGGTCATCCTCTTCCTCAAGGTTTAGTATTTTTGCAACAATACTTGTTAGATAAAAGCCAGTGGACTATTTTCGCTCCGCATCAAGCTTGGGAATGGCACAAAAAATGACTCGCTTAAATCAGTATTGGCGTGTGCTAGCAACAGGCTTTTGTTTTTCAGTATTTGGGTTAGGTGGTTTAGTACTGAGTTTCATTGTTATTCCGACCATTCGTATTTTTGTTTCAGACCAAACGGAACGCGAATATAAAGTTCAGGGTGCGATTCGATATTCATTCAACACATTTTGTAAATTGATGAAGCTAAGTGGCGCAATCGATTATCAAATTATTGGTGCCGATATTCTTCAACAAGATCGTAATTGTTTAATTGTTGCCAACCACCCTAGTTTAATCGATTACGTTCTCATTGCTTCACAATTAAATCGCTGCGACTGTTTAGTAAAATCGGCAATATGGTCGAATCCTTTTATGAAGCACATCGTAAAAGCAGCCGGATATATTCCCAATGAAGCACCGGATGATTTATTAGCACTTTGTGATGAACGATTTAACAAAGGCAACGTGTTGCTTATATTTCCTGAAGGAACAAGAACAACACCAGGTGTAGAGCCGAAATTACAACGCGGTGCAGCACAAATTGCGGTAAGAACAGAACGAGATTTAAGAGTTGTCCATATTACGGTAACGCCAAGTTTCCTCACAAAAGAGAAAAAATGGTATCAAGTACCGGCAACAAAGCCCTTTTTCAGGGTTGAAGTTAAGGATAAAGTTGAGATTACCCCCTTTATAAAGCAAACTACGTCGCCGACAATAGCGGCGCGACGCTTACAACAGCACCTAGCTGAAAACATTTTTCCAGAAAACTTTTATTAATAAGCAGGTCCCAGTGGAACAGTTACACAACGACATTAAGCAACTTATTATTGATGCTTTAAACCTTGAAGATTTAACCGTAGATGATATTGAAACGGATGCACCACTTTTTGGTGATGGACTTGGCTTAGATTCTATCGACGCGCTTGAGCTTGGACTCGCAATAAAAAAACAATACAACATCGTTATTGATGCCGACGACTCAAATACGCGCGAACACTTTGCGTCTGTAGCAAATCTAGCGAAATACGTTTCTTCTCAAACTAATGAATAAGTTGTAGGTATATTCATGACTGATGTAAATAAAGATCAAGTATTTGAACAAGTTAAAGATGCGCTTGTTGAGCTGTTCGAAATTGATGCAGCCGACATTCAATCAGATGCGCACTTATACCAAGATCTCGATCTTGATAGCATTGACGCCGTTGATTTGGTCGTACACCTACAGAATGTCACTGGCAAAAAAATCAAGCCGGCAGAGTTTAGTACAGTAAGAACCGTCGACGATGTGGTTAACGCTGTTACTGAGTTATTGAAGGAAAGTTAATGCGCCAATTGCTGACTGGTCTGTCTGCAATTGTACTGTTTGCCTACCCCTTCGCCGTCTATTTCGGTATAGATAAATTTGGCTTGAACTTAGTTGGGGGCTTGTTAATTGCTGCGTTACTTTTGCGTGTTTTCGTCGCAAATAAGACCCCACTAAAAGAGTTTAAGTTCTTGGCGCTCGTTACGGGCGCTGTTGGCATTGTCCTAATTACGCTTGGCATGGTGTTTAAACAACATGGGTGGCTTCAGTTTTACCCTGTCGTTGTCAATGTATGTATGCTGTGTGTATTTGGACTGAGCTTAAAACAGCCGCAATCGATCATAGAGAGGCTTGCTCGCTTGCAAGAACCCGACCTTCCGGCTAGTGGCGTGACTTACACTCGCAAAGTGACGATGGTTTGGTGCGCCTTTTTTACGCTCAACGCTGCTGTTGCACTCTATACCTGTTTCCTACCAGTAAAAATATGGACGCTTTATAACGGCCTCATCAGCTACTTACTTGCTGGTGGCTTGTTCGCTGGAGAATGGATCGTGCGTCAATTTGTTCGAAAGGAACACTAATCGTATGAATACAACGTATTCGAGCTTTACCTCCCTAGCGACCTTGTTCATCGCAGAGAGGTCTGAGCAATCCCCAGTCTCTTACGAGCGCGACACGGTTATCACGTGGGGTGATTTCCAGCAGCACGTCGCAACACTTGCTCAGCAGTTAGAAACCCAACCAACGCAAAACATTGCGTTGTGTTTTGGCAACAGCTACCTGTTTGCCGTTGGCTTTTTTGCTTGTAGTTATGCAGGAAAATCCATTGTATTACCTGGTAATTACCAACCAGAAGCACTCAAAGAGCTCAGTGAGCACTACGATTTGTTGCTGCATGATGCCGATGTCTCGGTTCCAGAACTGGTGAGCTCGCTTTTGATCGAAGCTCAATCATTGCTAGAAACCACCGTGATTAACGAGTCAGAGGCCAAACAACCTTATTTTTGGCGTGAATTAAACCTGGCGGAAATACCGGTAACGCTATTCACTTCGGGTTCAAGCGGCACACCAAAAGCCATTGCAAAAACGCTGAAACAGCTCGACATCGAAGTTTCTATTCTAGATAACCTATGGGGCGACACGGTTGCCAGCACACGCGTTGAAAGCACCGTTTCTCATCAACACATTTACGGCTTGCTGTTCCGCGTATTGTGGCCTTTGTGCTCTGCACGTCCATTTTCAGCACACAACCTTGAGTTCCCAGAGCAAATTGTCCATCACGCTGATGCTGACACCACGCTAGTAAGCAGCCCTGCGTTACTAAAACGACTCAGTGAAGAGCACAATCCGGTTGCGATTCGGTGTGTATTTTCTTCTGGTGGCCCTTTGCCAAACCAAGCGGCGCAGCACAGCCAGCAGTTGTTTGGGTCACTTCCTATTGAAGTTTTTGGCAGCACAGAAACCGGCGGCATCGCTTACCGTCAGCAGCACGTAGCCAGCACTCCTTGGACGTTATTCCCTGGTGTTGAAGCCGAGCGTAACCATGAGAATTGTTTAAAGCTCCGCTCGCCACACATTGATGAAAACACTTGGTACCAAACTGCGGATGAATGCTATTTCCATGATAGTATTTCTTTTGAATTGCGTGGACGCACTGACCGAATCGTCAAAGTCGAAGAAAAGCGTATTTCCCTTGTCGAAGTGGAAAAACGTTTAGAGCAATTGCCGTGGGTTCAAGAAAGCGTGGTGATCCCAATGGAAGAATCTGGTCGCCTCACGTTAGTCTCGATCATCGTACTTAACGATAAAGGCAGCGATGTGCTTAATGAACTTGGTAAAGGCAAATTTTGGCTTGAGCTTCGCAAGGCACTGCGCAATTGGCTAGAACCGATCGCTATCCCGAGAAAATTCCGAGTGGTCGACGAAATTCCATTGAACAGCCAAGGCAAACGCCAAGTTGCTGAAATTGAAAAACTATTCCAATAAAGCTAGTAACATGGATAAAAGAAAACCAACCATTCAGAATATTGAAGTGAGTGACCACACCGCGGAGCTTTCGCTGCGTGTGGATGCTGACATCTTAGATTTCCAAGGTCATTTCAGTCACTTTCCTCTTTTACCCGGCGTCACTCAAATTGACTGGGCGTTGTTCTGCGCCGTTCAATATTTGAACACTCCCAAGGTATTTAAAGGAATGGAAGTCATCAAATTTCAAGAGCCGATTCTGCCAAACGCCGACGTTTGTCTCTCACTCTCTTGGGACAATGAGCGCGAGAAATTGACCTTTAAGTACACATCGAAAAACGGTGAAACCTTGGTGACTCACTCTTCAGGCAAAATGAAACTGGGTGAGTCACGTGAGTGATTACCGTCCCTGCTTTTTAATTCCTTGCTACAACCACGGCAGCACAATTGCAGACGTGGTTGCGTCGTTATCCTCTTTCGATTTGCCAGTGCTTGTCGTGGACGACGGCAGCAATGAAGACACCAAACAAGCGCTTTCAGCGTTGAGTGAGCAAGGGCTGATAAAACTGATTAGTTTGAGCGAAAACCAAGGTAAAGGTGGCGCGGTGATGGCTGGCCTACATCAAGCTCACCAACTTGGTTTTACGCACGCCATTCAAATCGACGCAGATGGTCAACACGACCTAGAAGCACTACCAAAATTGCTCAGCGCCAGCGAAACAAAACCAGATAACCTGATTTCTGGCCAACCGATATACGACGCGAGCGTACCTAAAGCCCGTCTGTATGGTCGCTACGCTACGCACATTTGGGTGTGGATAGAAACCTTGTCACTGTCTATCAAAGACAGCATGTGCGGTTTTCGCGCCTACCCAGTGGCGAAAACGGTCGCCGTGTTGAACAAGTACAACATCGGCAAACGCATGGATTTTGATATCGAGATTCTGGTGCGAATGTACTGGGAAGGCGTCGATATTGATTTTGTTCCAACGCGCGTGATCTACCCTGAAGGTGGCATTTCCCACTTCGACGCATTGTGGGATAACGTCAAGATAAGCTGGATGCACACTCGCCTATTTTTTGGCATGTTGCCGCGTATACCCTCGCTACTCGCCAGAAAGCGCCGTCACACAGACGACAGCAATGCCCACTGGTCGAAACGAAAAGAACAAGGCACGATTTTAGGCATCAAAACCTTGCTCGCGGTTTACCGCTTGTTCGGTAGAAAAGCGTTCGACCTGATTTTAAAGCTAGTCATGCGCTACTACCACTTCACGGGTAAATCTGCCCGTGAAGCGTCTGAGGTTTACCTGAACAACTTACAGCACTACGCAGCGCAGCAGAACATCGCACTGCCAAAGCAGTTGGACAGCTATCATCATCTGCTTTCCTTTGGGCGAACCATGCTCGACAAACTGGCTGCCTGGCAAGGTGACTTTAACGTCGATAACCTAACCATTCACGGCCAGCATCATTTCGAAGAGATGGCGCAGAAAAAACAAGGCGTGCTCATTTTAGGCTCGCACCTTGGCAATATCGAACTCTGCCGCGCGCTTGGTCGTCGACACTCTCATGTCAAAATCAACGCCTTGGTATTTACCCAACACGCTGAACAATTTAATGCGGTAATGAAGGCGGTAAACCCAAACTCGGAACTGAATTTGATTCAAGTCAGCTCAATGGGACCAGACACCGCGATTCTGCTTCAACAAAAAATCGAGCAAGGCGAATGGGTGGTGATCGTTGGCGATCGCACTTCTACCAGCAAAGAAAATCGTGTCGTTTGGGCAGATTTTCTTGGTAAACCAGCGCCATTTCCGCAAGGCCCATTCATGCTGGCCTCGGTATTAAAAGCGCCGGTTTATCTACTCTTCGGCCTACGCGACGATGAAGCAAACACTCCGCATTTTAATGTGTACTTTGAACACTTTAGTGACCAAATCACGCTACCGCGCAAGGAACGTCAGCAGGCACTAGAACACGTTGTTCAACAGTACGCACAAAGATTAGAACACCACACACTGCAAGCGCCGTTACAGTGGTACAACTTTTTTAACTTCTGGACTTTAAGTAATCAGCCACATGACAAACAACAATAATCACAACATCACTTTTGGTGCCCAATCTTTAACCATCGAAGATGTCGTTGCCATTGCTCAAGGTGCAAAGGCACACATGAACACCTCGCCAGAATTTACCGCGAAAATTGATCGTGGCGTGGCGTTTCTGGAACGATTACTGAAGGAAGAAGGCGTTATTTACGGCGTGACCACGGGTTACGGCGATTCATGCACTGTGGCGATTCCACCTGCTCTTGTGGATGAACTTCCGTTGCACCTTACGCGCTTCCATGGCTGTGGCTTAGGTCAAATCCTTTCTCATGAGCAAGCTCGTGCGGTGTTGGCGACACGTTTATGTTCATTGTCGCAAGGCGTATCTGGCGTGTCTCACGGTCTGTTGAACCAAATCGTTACGCTTATCAATCACGATATTGCGCCGCGTATTCCACAAGAAGGCTCTGTGGGCGCAAGTGGCGATTTAACGCCTCTGTCTTACCTAGCAGCGACCTTAATTGGCGAGCGTGAAGTGCTTTACAAAGGCGATGTGCGACCAACACAAGAAGTGTTTGCAGAGCTGGGCATTGAGCCAATTCGCCTAAAACCAAAAGAAGGTTTGGCGTTAATGAACGGTACATCCGTGATGACTGCCCTCGCCTGTCTTGCCTACAAACGCGCAGAATACCTAACGCAGCTGTGCACCAAGATTACCGCGATGGTCTCTGTGGGTATGCAAGGTAATGACTTCCACTTTGATGAAGCGTTGTTTGCGGTAAAACCTCATCCTGGTCAACAGCAAGTTGCGGCTTGGCTGCGTGATGATCTCAATGCTGAGCGTCCGCCACGCAATAGCGACCGACTGCAAGATCGTTACTCGCTACGTTGTGCGCCACACGTCATTGGCATGGTGCAAGACTCACTGCCTTGGCTACGTCAATTGATTGAGAATGAACTAAATAGTGCCAACGACAATCCAATCATCGATGGCGACAATGAGCGCGTTCTGCACGGCGGTCACTTCTACGGTGGTCATATCGCAATGGCGATGGATACGTTGAAAGTGAACATTGCCAACTTAGCTGATTTGCTGGATCGTCAGATGGCGCAATTGATGGATTACAAGTTCAATAACGGCCTGCCATTTAACTTAACCGGTGCAGAAGGCGAGCGTAAACCGATCAACCACGGCTTTAAAGCGGTTCAGATTGGTATCTCAGCTTGGACGGCAGAAGCGTTGAAAAACACCATGCCAGCAAGCGTTTTTTCTCGCTCAACCGAATGTCACAACCAAGACAAAGTGAGCATGGGCACCATCGCGGCTCGTGATTGCTTACGCGTACTTGAGTTAACAGAGCAAGTTGCTGCGGCTTCACTCCTAGCAAGCGTTCAAGCGGTTGAGATTCGTCGCCGTCATAACGAATTGGACGAACACCACATGAGTCAGAGTTTGCGAGTAATTCGTGACGCCGTACTGAGCGAGTTTGAGTTTGTGATTGAAGATCGCCCGTTAGAACAAGATTTGCGTCATTTCATTGAACGCATTCAGCAACGTCATTGGCCACTCTACGTGGAGGTATAATGCAAGAGCAGGTTCTCTACCCATTAGAAGCGGAGGTGACTATGGTCACCTCATTCCAAGATGCTGACCCGATGGGTGTGATTTATCACGGCAACTTCTTTCGATATTTTGAAGAAGCGCGTCGTGTGCTGATGGAGAAGCTCCAATACAGCTATCGCGATATGCAAGACTCTGGGTACATGTGGCCGATCATCGATACGCGCGTTAAATACGTGAAGGCGATTCCGTTTAATCACACCATTCGTATTACCGCGCAACTCACGGAGTGGGAAAACCGCTTACGTGTGGATTACGTGATTTACGACGCCGAAACGAATCAACGTATGTGCAAAGCGCATACAACGCAAGTCGCCGTATCCATTGAAAAGCAAGAGATGTGCTTTGTGTCTCCAGCAGTCTTTTTAGATAAAGTAGAGCAATGGCACAACCATGGGAGCCGGAACTAATGCAAAAGTGGTTACTCTCTTTTTTGTTGATATTTTCTGTTCCAGCACTGGCCACACCGACAGCAAACGTAACGGATTTGGCGTCGCTTCAACAGCAGTTGTCTCAGCATGAAATCGTACGCGGAGATTTTACGCAGCAGCGTCATCTGGAAATGTTTAGTCAACCTTTAACCTCTAAAGGTCAGTTCACACTGAGCAAAACACATGGCTTGTTGTGGCAACAAACAGAACCTTTCGCAGTCAATTTGGTATTGACGGAAAACAAACTTCGTCAGACTTTTGCCGACCAAGCTCCGAAAACGATCTCTGCAGAAGAAAACCCAATGGCGTTCTACTTTAGCCATGTGTTTTTATCCGTGTTCCACGGGGATACTTCTGCACTGCAAGAACAATTCACACTCGATTTTTCAGTTGAGAACAATCATTGGCAGCTCGTTTTAGTGCCCAAACAGTCGCCATTAAATGCGGTGTTTCAATCCATCACTCTTTCCGGTAAAACGCACATTGATCGCCTAACCCTACAAGAGCTGCGCGGCGATAAAACCGAAATCACGTTTACGAACCAGACCTCTCTACCTCAGGAACTCACGGATGCCGAAGACGCTCAATTCCGTTTCTAAACTCAGTCTTGGCACTCACACCTTTGCTCTGGTTTGGCTCAATCTCGTTGTTTTAGCGGGCGCGTTGCTACTCAAACAATGGGTTTGGAGTGCAGAATCTCCGATTGAGACCAACATTTTAAAACTGCTGCCGAAGAACCAACAAAACCCGGTGGCTGAGCAAGCCTTTGAGTCGGTCTCGGCAAGTATGAGCGACAAAGTCATTTTCGTGATCACAGCGCCGGACAAAAATGCCCTTTTTGCAGCGGCCGCTGAATTTGATAAGGGGTTACGCCAAAGTAATCATTTTCGCGATGTGGTAGGAAAAATCTCACCTCAAGAACAGCAAGCTTGGGCGAGTTACTACTTTAAGCACCGCTTCCAATTGCTGACGCCTGAACAACGAGAGCGTTTAAGCCAAAATCCAGAACAGCAAGTGCAGCATGTGATTCAGTCGCTGTACAACCCGTTTTCTGGGGTGACTGGGCAAGAGTTACAAAATGACCCTTTCTTGCTATTTCGTGATTATTTAAGCCAAGTTACCCAGCAATCGTCCTCTTTCCGATTGGATAACGGCTATCTGTCCGTCGAAAAAGGCGATGCTCAATACTTGCTTATTACTGCCGAACTAAAAGACTCGCCTTATAGCCTAACTGGGCAGCTTGCAGTCCCTGATATTCAAGCGCTAGAACAAAGCGTCGCGCAGAAATATGGCGCTGAAGTCGCACATACTGGCGTTCTATTTTACGCCGACTTTGGTACGCAAAGTGCAAAATCGGAGATCAGCACCATCGGTGTATTCTCTCTACTCGGTATCATTGCATTGTTCTTGCTGGTCTTTCGGAGTGTGATGCCGCTGTCTCTGGCACTGCTTTCCATCACCATTGGTTTGCTCGTTGCGTTGTCAGTGACAACGTGGATTTTTGGAAAAGTCCATCTGTTCAGTTTAGTGTTTGGCGCAAGTTTAATCGGCGTGTCTATCGACTACGCATTCCACTACCTAACCGAACGTCTTGCGGCGGGAAATGAATGGGATAGCGAGCAAGGATTAAAGCATATTTTCATAGCTATCACACTTGGCTTAATCACCAGCTTGATCGGCTATTTGGGCATGTTAGTGGCACCGTTTCCTGGTTTGCAGCAGCTTGCTCTGTTTTCATCCATTGGTCTGATTGCCGCTTACGTCACCGTGGTGGCTTGGTATCCGATACTGGCTCGTAACCCATCGCGATCCATTTCGACATTACCGGGACAATCACTGTTGGCGAAATGGTTAACGCTTTGGAATCAACCTCGAATTAAAGTCGGATTGCCGATGTTATGTGTGGTTGCGAGTGGCTTTTTCTTGCTGCAATTGAACTACGATGACGACATTCGTCTACTGCAAACGATGCCGAACGATCTCAAGCAGCAAGAAACCTTGATTACGACGCTTAGTGGCATGCAATCTTCGCAGCAAATGTTGGTCGTTACCGCCGACGATGACGAAAACCTAATGAAAAAGCTGGAGTCTTTGACGCCAACATTAGAAGCGTGGAAAGCGGACAGCACCATCGAAAGCTACCAAAGTCTGAGCCGCTACTTGAGCTCGGTGGAGCGTCAGCAACAAGACTATCAATTGATTCGCGATCTTTACGCGACACAATCCAGCCCACTAGCTTCCGGACTGAGCTTAAGTAAAAAGCCTAAAATGGACGCCGACTTTATCCCTGTCACGGTTGATCAGTACTTGCAAAACCCAGTATCAGCGCCTGTGCGTTTTCTCCATTTGGGTAAGATCAAAGGAAAATCTGCAACGGTAGTGGTGTTAAACCAATTGCAAGACTCCGCCGTTGTTAAGGCATTTGCCAAATCGCAGTCTGATGTTGTTTATCTAAACAAAGCTGAGGAAATATCCGCCCTATTTGGTGAATACCGAATCAAAATCATGGAACTATTGGCAGCCGCCAGTGCTGTGATCTTTCTGGTATTAATCAAGCGGTACGGTCTGCAACACAGTTGGCGAGTTTTACTGCCATCATTGATTGCTTGCGCCTGCGGTCTGGCAACGGCAGTCGCGATGGGAACAACATTAAACCTATTCAACTTGCTTGGCTTGGTGCTCATTCTTGGTATCGGGATCGATTACACTCTGTTCTTTGCCGAGAAAGCCCGCAGCGTGAGCACACTATTGGCGATCACCCTTTCGGCAATAACCACTGTGCTGTCATTTGGGTTGCTATCACTCAGCCAAACTCACGCGATTCACAGTTTCGGCATTACGGTGTTAAGTGGTATTTTTGTTGCTTGGCTGCTCTCTCCGATTGCGATTAAAACAGAGGAAACGACGTCATGATTTTTAACCATGCTTTTCGCTGCGCGACGTTAATCGTACTGAGTCTGTTTTTAAGTGCATGCAGCTTGGTCCCTCACCAATCGACGCCTCTGGTCGACATTGCCGAGCACACCCAAGTTAGCTTGCCCACTCCCGCAAGCTTGGGCTATCAGTTGTCTGCCAGTCAGTTAATTACGGCTTCTTGGGCAATAGATGGTAAAACCACATCTGAGCAACTTCCGGTACAACTGCAAGTGACCAACAACGAAGTGGTGTTGGCAGGCTTTTCATCCTGGGGGACAAGAGTACTCTCACTGTCTTACGATGGAGAACAAATTCAAACCGAAGTGCTCAACGGTTTACAAGGTTCGCTACCGCAGCCAGAACAGGTATTATTTAACCTGATGATCACGCTCTGGCCGAGTTCCGCTTGGGAAGGATCGTTAAATGAGGTAAGGTGGCGAATTATTGATAAAAATAATTCTCGCGCCATCTTTGATAGCGACGGTGAAAAGATCATTGAGATTCAATACAGCTCTTCTAACAAGTTAGAGGGTAAGATTGATTTTCATCACCTCAAACATCAGTTTTCAATTTCTATTCAAACACTGCAACATCAGATTAATTAAGAACAATTTAGAATAACAATATGCCTATTCGCTCTTCTCAACCTTTGTATATTCAGGCCTGTGGCTTTCACTCTGCCATGGGACAAGATGATGCGCTCATCCACCAGTGTTTATCGGGAGCGAAGCCATCCAACATGGTGGTTGACCGAGATATTTTAAATTCAGGCCGCCAAACAGTAATCGGTCGAATCGCACAGACGTTACCGCAATTACCACCCGCACTCAGCCAGTTTGATACGAGAAACAACCGCCTCGCACTTTCGGCTTTGCAGCAAATCGAAGGCGACGTGCGTGACGCCATTGCTAAATATGGTCGTGACCGTATCGCAGTCGTGATCGGCACCAGCACATCTGGCATTTCAGATGGCGAAATCGCATTTGGTGAAAAGCTGGCAAAGGGTAATTTTCCTGCCGACTACCATTACACCAAACAAGAGCTTGGCAACTGCAGCGATTTTATTGCCGCCTACTTTGATTTGAGCGGCCCACATTACTCAGTTTCAACCGCCTGTTCTTCTAGTGGCCGTGTCTTTTTAACCGCGCAACGCCTGATTCGCTCTGGCATTGTTGATGCAGTTATTGTGGGTGGTGTGGATACCATTTGTCGCCTCACACTAAACGGCTTTAACGGTTTAGAAGCTCTATCCGATACCCTTTGTAAGCCGTTTGACCAACATCGCAACGGCATCAATATCGGTGAAACCGCAGCATTAATGTTGCTAAGCAAAACACCTGCGCCCGTTGCTCTTCTCGGAGCTGGCGACAGCTCAGACGCACACCATATTTCCGCACCACATCCAGAAGGGTTAGGCGCAGAAGAAGCGATGAAAAAAGCGTTGGCCAATGCAGGACTTACAGCGCAAGACATTGGTTACATCAACGCGCATGGCACAGCAACGCCGTTAAACGATGCGATGGAAAGCAAAGCCATTCATCGCTGCTTTGGTGACTCCGTTCCCGTAAGCTCGACAAAGCCACTTACCGGACACACATTAGGCGCAGCAAGTGCAACGGAAGCCGCGATCGCTTGGCATATTCTCAAGTACAACCTTGATTTGCCAATACAACACTGCGAAACCAAAGCAGACGATATCCATATATCGTTAGTTGAGACGCCAACCAAACTGGGTAACAAAGCGATTCTCAGCAACTCTTTTGCTTTTGGTGGCAATAATATTAGTCTTATTTTTGGTTACGCTCATGACTAAACTTCCTCCCATCGAACAACTTTTGCCACACGACAAACCAATGATCTTGGTCGATCGTGCTTTGGATGTTCAACAAGATACGATTCACTGCCAGGTTGATATCGCAGAACACAACCCGTTCTTCGACTCGGCCTCTCAAACTGTGCCAGCTTACGTTGGCATTGAGTTTATGGCGCAATCTGTCGCGGCGTGGTCTGGTTACCACGCATTAATGAAGGAACAAGCGCCACCGATTGGCTTTTTGCTTGGTAGCCGTCGATACACGTCTGAATGCGATACGTTTTCTCGCGGACAGGTGCTCGATGTGTATGCTGAAAAAGTTATGGAAGATAACGGTATGGCGGTTTTTTCAGCCCGTATTGAGCTACAAGGAACTGTTGTAGCGACTTGCCAATTGAACGTTTACGTTCCATCAGAAGAAAAATTACAAGAAATGAAAATCAGGAGTCAACAATGACCCGACAAGTCCTCGTTACAGGTGCCAGCAAAGGCATCGGTAAAGCCATTGCCGTTCAATTAGCCAAAGATGGTTTCCAAGTCATTATCCATTACATGGGCGATCAACAAGGCGCGCAAGACACCCTAAACACCATCGAACAGCATGGTGGTAGCGGTCGTCTTATCCAATTCGACATCAGTGACCGTGCAGATTGTCGTGAGAAGCTAGAAGCCGATATCGCCGAACACGGCGCTTACTATGGCGTCGTAAACAACGCTGGCATCACAAAAGATACCGCTTTCCCTGCGATGACCGAAGAAGAATGGGATGGTGTGATTCATACCAACTTAGATAGCTTCTACAACGTTCTTCACCCTTGTGTTATGCCAATGGTGCAAAAGCGCAAAGGCGGCCGAATTGTTACCCTTGCATCAGTCTCTGGCCTAATGGGGAATCGTGGTCAAACTAACTACAGCGCAGCGAAAGCGGGCGTAATTGGTGCAACAAAATCACTCGCGCTTGAACTGGCAAAACGCAAAATCACCGTCAACTGCGTTGCTCCAGGGCTTATCGACACAGGCATGGTAGACGAACACGTGAAAGAACACGCGATGCCGCAAATTCCTTTGCGCCGCATGGGAGAGCCAGAAGAAGTTGCTGGTTTAGTCAGTTACCTTATGTCTGACATCGCAGGCTATGTAACTCGCCAAGTCATTTCGGTAAACGGAGGCCTAGTATGAGCCGTCGAGTTGTTGTAACCGGAATGTCAGGCGTGACTGCGTTTGGTAACGATTGGCAATCTGTCGAGCCAAAACTGCGTGACTGCCAGAACGCGACGCAATACATGCCTTCTTACGAACAGTATGATGGTTTGAACACCAAGCTCGCGGCACCCATTTTAGATTTTGAACTGCCAAAGCACTACAAGCGCAAGCAAGTACGCGGCATGGGGCGTGTTTCCAAATTGGCGACCGTCGCAACAGAAAACGCACTAAGCCAAGCAGGTTTGATTGGTAACGACGTGCTAACCAACGGTCAAACGGGTATCGCATACGGCTCATCAACAGGCAGTACCGACGCAATCGGTGCATTTGGTGTCATGCTAAATGAGAAAACCACTAAAGCGATCACCGCAACGACTTACGTGCAGATGATGCCGCATACTACGGCAGTGAACGTTGGTCTATTTTTCGGTTTGAAAGGCCGAGTGATCCCAACCAGCAGTGCATGTACTTCTGGCAGCCAAGCAATCGGCTATGCCTACGAAGCGATCAAACACGGCTACCAAACGGTGATGGTTGCTGGTGGCGCTGAAGAATTGTGCCCAACGGAATCTGCTGTCTTCGATACCCTTTTTGCCACCAGTCTAAAGAATGAAGACCCGAAAAGCACACCAAGACCTTATGACTCCGATCGCGATGGTTTGGTGATTGGTGAAGGTGCGGGAACACTGGTTCTGGAAGAGTACGAACACGCCGTCGCTCGTGGCGCGAAAATCTATGCAGAAATCATCGGTTTTGCCAGCAACTGCGATGCCGCACACGTCACTCAACCACAGATGGAAACCATGCAAATCTGTATGGAAATGGCTTTGCAAAACGCGGGCATTCCTTCTGAGAAGATCGACTATGTATCTGCTCACGGCACTGCCACCGACCGCGGCGATATTGCGGAAAGCAACGCAACAGCGAATGCTCTGGGCAAAGTGCCAATCAGTTCACTCAAGAGCTACTTTGGCCACACACTAGGCGCCTGTGGCGCGATTGAAGCGTGGCTAGGTTTAGAAATGATGCACACAGGTTGGTTTAACCCAACGCTCAACCTAGAAAACCTCGACGAGCAATGTGGTGATTTAGACTACATCGCCGGACGAGGTCGAGAGCTGGACGTGAAATATTTGATGAGTAACAACTTCGCCTTTGGCGGCATCAACACCTCCATCATCTTTAAAAAGATGTAATGCCCTTAGTAAATGCAAAAGCGCTGGTTAACCAGCGCTTTTTTGTTGGTTGCCTATCAGGTTCATATATCACGCTGTAACGGCAAACAAGACATTACCATTCCGCGATACAAAGGCGACTTTTAACACCACGAATTTGTAATCCCATCGCTTCAAAGACATGCTCAAAATCTTGACAAGATGCAGGCACATTAGGTAGCGACAATGAAGCCTCGGTAAAAAACGTCCGACTCAAATTATCCGTCTCTCCCCAAGCTAACTGCCACCAATCCAAAATTCGCGGCTTGGATGCGTTTAATCGATAGCTAGCAGGAATACGATCACGCTTGTTTAGGTTTTCAACCTTAGATGTTGGTAGTAAGTTCCACTTATCATTGTTGGGCCAATAAGCAAATGGCAAACAGTGATCAACGTGATACTCATTTCGTAATTTGCTTCCACTCCATACACTGACAATGTCGCAATGGCTGAGCTTCAACTGTTCAATTCTCTTTCGCACGACTCGCGTATCATGGTCTTTATCAATCCAGACCAAACAATCATGATACGTTTGCAGTGGAATACCCCGCTCTTGATTAGACCGAAATCGTTGCATTTCCATAATCCATTGGTTGACCACCAGCGGCTCAATCCAAGAGTTATACAATCGAAAACAATCCCAAAGGCTTTCATCCAACACAAACAGCCCATAACCTTCGAGGAACTCGCTATCCACAACAATTGAACGTTTTGGCTTCTTAGCTGAACGAATCATTTCAAAGTAAGGGTTTGATTTATCACCTTGATAGGTAAAAGTGACGGGACCATCTTTTATGGTTTTTAAGCTGTCTTTTATCGCTTTATCAAGCGCCACTGCATCTTCACCAAAAAATGTCGTGCCTATAGCAAGATCATCAGGACTTAAATGGGAAAGTCTGCCCCAGCCATCGGGCTTTATAAAACCTAGCCCTTTAGACGAGTTCGAGCTTTGCTGGATGTTCTCTTTATCGATTAAACGCTTAAATTGACGAATCCAATATAAGCCAACTAATCCTAATGGGATTGCAACTTTACCTTCGCTGCGATCAACCACTGCACCAGAATGAGCGTCTGCAATACGTAGTAAAGTACGTAGTAGTGCGAGCTTATAGGTAGCCGATTTGGAATCATTGACGATAATGTGGCGAACCTTATTCAGATCACCGGAACCATCATCAGGCAAAGACATCACTACAGTTTGCCAAGATACACCCGTTCGCTTTAACTGATCGTCATCGAGAGATACGTTTCTCACCATTAAAGCGCTATTCTTTGCAAACTTTTCGAGCTCTTCAACCGATACGGGATAAGCTTTACGACCGTCAGAAAAGTCACCGTGACGAAGGCTAATCACCAATCGACCATTAGGCGCTAACAAATTTGCAAGTTTGCGAAATGCACGTTCACGGTGCGTAGGCGCAAGATGCATCCATACCGCACTGACAAGAATTAAATCGAAGCGAAAGCCAAGATTAATGGTTTTCTCAAGCTTAGGTAATGCATCTTCAAGCCAAGTAACGGAATCGCCACAGTAAGACTTACCAAGCCTTAGAAGTGCTTGAGCAGGCTCAATCGCAACAACTTCACACCCATGCTCAGCCATCCATTTAGCGTCTCGACCAGAGCCCGCGCCAACATCTAACACACGATCTCCAGCCTGGGGCCAGAAGACTCTCCAACTCGCGTGGACATCCTCAAACTGGATCGATGTGTATTGCTTCGCGAAAGAGTCGGCGTATCGGTCATAAAAGTTAGAAGTGGCAGGCATAAAGGTTAACGAAAGGTAATTAATATGCGTCCATATTAATTGCTAGAAATTGCAATGGCTAGAATGCCATTCAAAAGTTGTAGATAGAGTGGCAATTACAGCCAAAAACCTAAAAACGACAAAGCCCCGACAACTCAAAGAGTTATCGGGGCTTTTGAATAAATGGCACGCCCTATTGGATTCGAACCAATGACCACATCCTTAGAAGTGATGTTGTTACAGAGTCGCATTTAATTACTCAAGATTACATAAGTAATAAAAATCAATAACTTACAAAACTAAATCTCAAGTACCATATCATTTACGATTACATTTAACTACACTAAACCACCACCTTACTTGACTAACAACTTGACTAGTTTTAATGTTAGTCAAGTTACTCTTGTTTTGTATGAAGGTGCGCATGTTAACCGTTAAAGAAGTTAAAGGACTAAGACCAAGAAAGTCTCCTTACTACACTTGGGACAAATCAGGTGAGAGAGGCAAAGGTCGTCTCGGAGTTCAAGTCATGCCCTCGGGTTCAATCAACTTTAAGTTCCGCTACTTCAAAGACTCAAAAGCTCAATTTATATCTCTTGGGAAATTTCCAGGTATGACCCTTTCCCATGCCCGTGATCTGTGCAAAGAATACAGTGACCTATTATCTCAAGGAATCGACCCAAAAGCCGAGCTAAAGTACCGAGCTGAAGAAAAAGCTCGAGAAGAGCGTGAAGCAAACGAACTTGGTAGCTTTGAGCAATTAATCACACTCCATGCTGAACACAAGAGAATTGAAGGAAAGCGAACTTATCAAGATGAAATGAAAAAAATTGTAGATAACGTATTTCCTTACTTAGATATCAAACGTAAGGCGAAGGATTTTAAAGCTGAAGATTTTATCTACATATTAGCGGTTCCGATTGAAGCTGGGTATGCCGCTAAAAGCAACAAAATACGTTCTATCCTTCATGCCGCTTTCAACTTTGGTCGCTTCTATGACAGTGATCCTGCTTACAAAAACCGTAATACAAAATTTGGTATTTCAGGAAATCCTATCGCAGACATACCTAAGCAGACGTGGGCAGAAAAAGCGGGGACACATTTCTTAAGCTGGGAAGAAGTCGAACGACTACTCTGGGATATGGATCATCGATATGAAGACCTCGATTTAGCTTATCAAACTCGCCAAGTAATAAAACTTTGCTTCTATCTTGGAGGGCAGCGACCATACGAAATCGTAACGCTTGAGTGGCGTGATATTAACTTCAAAGATAAGTACCTAACTGTTCAACAAGGCAACTTTAAAACTAACATTCCCCACGTGATTCCCTTGACCACAACAGCGATCAAAATCCTTCAAGAGTTAAAGGATAATGCAACCCAAGATAGTCCATACGTCTTTTATAAGAAAACGGAACATCTTGAGCACATGCCCACAAACACAATTGCTCAAGCGCTCTTAACTTATAAATCCCGAACAAAAGAGATTAGACCTTTCATCGGCAGAGACTTTAGAAGAACAGTAAAAACTCTCGGTGCGACAATAAAGCTGTCAAAAGAAATTCGAGATCGCATACAAGGTCACGCATTCTCTGATGTTTCCTCAAAACACTACGATATGTATGAATACCTAGATGAAAAAAGAGCTGCCTTGGAAGCTTGGGAAAAGGCATTGAATGAACGTCTAGGCATGCTCAAGTGCGCAAATGACATATAACTTTCCAACTATCTAGCTCTTTATACACATTGGACTAATCATCCAATGTGATCTTTATTAAGTGCCAGCTCATAGTAAACACGGTTTTGACCCCTTTCAATTCAGGATGTTTTTCCATCAAACTTTGCGGAAAGTCGTTGGACCTACATTTTCTAATCAGTGTGGTGTCTATTGTTCTGGGTTCCTGCCAGTTTGTCTGTCTAGTGAAGCTTTCTCGCCATTAGTTAAATTGACGAAATCAGGATCTTTGTTTATTTTAATATGAACACTGACCGATTCACTCACGCTACGTGAACACTAGTATTAATAGTCAAGGTAACCAAACAGGTAGAAGACTAGGGGCAGCTCCCATTACTAGTTGATGAGATCTCAATAGAGCCATTGTGAATCCTAATTGAAGTTATCCTATAAGGGAGGCTTCGCTGGCTGTCTTGTGCTAAAAAGACACTCAGCATGTAATTAGGATATTACTATGCCTGTAAGAACACTCCACACTTCTTCTGAAGCTAAAAAACACTACAAAAGCATCTCTTACGAAACCCTATTGGCAAGCTGGCTATTGCAAGATGGTTGGGAAGTATTTATGCCCATGATCGATCATGGCATGAAGACCGATGTGCTTATTTCTGACGGGAACAAATTCTACCGAATTCAAGTAAAGTCAGTAGAATGCTTTGATGAAAACACCGTTGTTACTGACCAATGGCAGAATGCACAGATTGATTACGTAATATATTTCTCAAGATGTTCAAATTGGGGATACATTGCGCCGCCTTTTAGGGGAAAGAGGAAGGTTAATCACCCCAAGCAAGCTTGGTTATCACAAATGGGAGCGCGGACTCTGTGACTCGAAAATGCCCCTTTATGAGTTTGCGCAATAAATCGCAGTTAAATTTAGCTAGAATCTCACCTTACATTTGCTTATGTCGGATCACGGAGCAGTAGTCCTCACTTTCTTCCAAACATAAGCAGAAACGGCTTTCTTTACAAGTAATTTGCGTCTGCATATTCATGCAATATCACCGAGAGATATTGAACTAGAAACTGTACAAATTACTCCCTCCCGAAAGAACGTGCTCGACCTGATCTTTCATTAGTAGGTAATTTTCTTCTACCGAACGGCCATATTTTTCTGATGTATCGACCTCTACAATTGGAATATCAAACCACTTAAAAACTTTGTGATATGCTGATTCAACACTATTATTTTGCGTAACTGCATCGCCGTACCACTGAACTGTGCCACCTCTGGTCTCTATTCTGTTGTTTATTGTTTCAATATCAGCTTTAACAAAAATTATCACTTCTGGAAGAAGTATTTTTTTATTAATTTTAAGTGTGTCAAAAATATTTTTTACAATATCTTCCCCAAGCATAATTGTTTGGTAAGCCAAAGTTGAAAATACATATCTGTCTAATATGATATCTTCATCTTTTAATACTTTCGAAACCTCGTTACTCTTCAATAAGTTATTTAACAAAAAAAATAGAAATGCACTCTCTTTTGACTCATAGGAGTCAATGACCTTTCTTAGATTATGAGCTTCAGGGACTACCGCATTATGAACGATAGTATTCATTTCTTTCGCATATAGAGAGCTTAATGTTGTTTTTCCACATGCATCTAACCCTTCAAAAACGATAAATTTATTCATTTGTTCCTCATCTAATGTTTTGTGATTATTTATAGCTCCTATAATAAGGAACCTAGTTTTATTTATTTTATTTTTGTTAATAGATTTTATGATATTTCTACAATGTCTATATTGGTTTCTTTATATCTTGAAGCAAACGTAATTGGATTAAACTCTATTTGAGAAAGAGCTTTTTCCACACCGCATGAATTAATGCATTCGCTGTATTTATACCCAGATTTATTGGCAGTATTTTGGTAAAAGCAACCCTCTGGACTAATCATTAAGTATGATTCTGTCATAGTAGAATTAGACTCAGAATACATAGGTAACCCTAATCCACTATGTCTATGAACAAAATTATCGAACTGTTCTTTGGAAATTAGTAGTTCATTATCACCATAAGGCATGACCTGTAATACTTTCCATTTGTATGGATTTAGACTAGAAATTAAATTAGAGAAATCCTCTTCCCAATTAAGACTGTTAATTACAGTATTAATCTTTGTTTTGATTCCTGTTTGTGACTGTGTGAGGCTCGCTAGAGCATATGTTAAATCATTAACACCAAGAGAGTTTCCTTTTCGATCGTTTCTTCCTATTTTCATACGTGTACTTAAGTACTGACTGTCAAAGCTGATTCCAATCATGTCTAAAGTATCTTTCGGCAACGGTGATTTTCCATGAATTAGGTAATGTCCATTAGTTATGGTTGAGGTTTTAAATCCTTTTTGTTTTGCAAGAACCAAAGCGGTAACGAACGTATTTCCTAACATCATTGGTTCCCCTCCTGCAAAGTTAAGACGAACACTTTCGTACCCCAGCTTTTCTTTTAAGACTGGAGTGCCTTTGATGAAGTAGTCTGCTAGCTTATCCAATAAGTTAGCGATTGCCTGTTCTGAACGATGGAGTTCTTTGGGGCGTCCCCATTTTGCAAAACAGTATTTACAACTGTAATTGCAGACTTCTGTCATGTGCCAATTGATTACCAGTTCTTTTGTTTTTCTAGATTGTGCTGTTGTCATGCTTTTTATTCTCAGGTATTCAGATGGCTTCAGTATGATAAAATCGGCTCTGTAGAAAAATGAAAAGCAAAATCCCCCCCCCTCAATTTTCTTTTTCTAGCGGGAAACGAAACAATAAAAGGACATTCAGTGGCTACTTTTCCAACCTTCGAATCGGTACTTCTTCAGATTGCTAAAGCGCTTGGCGCTAATGGACAGATGACTTCAAAATCGAAAAGCAAGTTTAGATATGTCGAGATGACGATGGATAATTTATCTAATACTTGGGAAAGTATTTTGTGTGATATAGCGGATGCTTTAGGGCTTGATGAAAGAGCGAAAAAAGATCTGATCTCCAATGTTGCAGACGATTACTTGATGCATAAGAACATCGAGCTTAATGTTTATTCTTCAAAGGCGTCACAAAGAAAAATCGTTTGGCATTATTTAGCCAGGGTTATCATACCAGCTCTAGCGAGACATACGGTATTTTGGCAAATTGAATCAAAAATGGATGAAGGTATGCCTGGCGGGCGGTTTTGGTATCTTCCAGCCGTAGATTCTCCGATTGAACCTACGCAACTTCTTCTCCCTGTACCGCAAGTCTTGAATTGGCTTATCGACTTAATCCAAAACACCAAAACATCTATTGCTAATAATTTAAACAACGATCTAGATAGTGTGGATAAATACGAAAAAGTATTAAGGAACCTTTACAATTGGCAAAAATCCAAGAGTACTCCTGAAATATCAAGTATCGAGAAAACGTTTTCGGACGAAGTGAATATACAGTTTGGTGGCTGTTTTGAGCCTGATGAAAAGTCTTCGCAATTTGAACAGGCTCTAGATTTTATTGAAAAAAAAGGTTTGTCTTATGATGACTTACAGCATGAAATAGATATTTCTTGTGAAGACTTAAAGCGAATATTAAGGAGTGAATGCCCAGCAGCGGAGCAGCAAGATTTTGTACAGAAACTAAAAGTACGATATCAGGCACCAAGCTCTGAAGTGATACGTATGAGGTTGCTGATAGCCAGAGCTATTCAAGAGGGGTATGAGCAATTAGTTAAGTATTTAACACCTGGAGTCGATAAGCTATGTTTTGACTTAAATGAAAATAAAACACTCCAATTAGTTGAACTTTACAACTACGTATATAATATGACTTTTAAAGCCCATATTCAAAAGGGAAGTTTAGGAGACCATGCGGAAAATAAGTATTTTGAAGAGCAATTTCCTTCTTTTTATAGGTATGATTTATTGCGACTTTTTACCTCAGACAATGAACACGATATCCCATGGAGTACTTTAGATAGAATTAATTGTATTTTTAGCCGTTCTGGAGAAGAGGATATATTAGATAATGTCTTTCCTACGTCTCAAGATGAATTTGAAAAAATGTGTAAACTTATAAAAGAAGAAGGTGATTATTCAAACAATCACCTTATGCGTAGAGATGTTTTAATAGATAAGCTAAAACAAAACAAAGCTCCATTTAAACAATTACAGAATATTGATGATTTTGAGCTAGTATATGGGGCTAGAATCGTTCAGATGAATCAATATTCAAATCCTAATATAGGTGAAATGATTGTTGAAAGGTTAAAATCTCTAGAAGCCACGCCTACAGAGTCGATGAGGCGAATATTATTTGAACTAGAAACTCATCTACTCCTTAAGAAGTTTGGTTCAAAAACCGAAGAAAAGGTATCTGCTTTACTAGATGAGGCGAAAAACTGTGATGATTTTGAATTTTCAAAAGCAAATATACTACGTTATGAAGCACTTCATTATATTGCACAGAATAAGCTTAAAGAAGCAGAAAAAAATCTTAATTTGGCTATCGATGAATGTAAGAAATACAGCTTTGGAAAGTTTAGAGGATTGTTAGCTAGAGATGCATTCGCATTGGCTATAGCAAACCAAAAACTCATTCCTAATAATCACGAAAAGTACTTTAGAGACATGTACTACTGGGGCGGACTGAAAGGAGAATCTAATATTTATGACGTTTCTCGTGAGTTACATGAGTATTTTTGGGACAAGTTGTATCAATGCTATCCTAACTATCAACCGCTTTTTTCTTCTTGTTCTAGCGATATGGAAAAGTTTAGTCGTGATTTCGCAGAGTGTATAAAAAATGGATATTCTATTGAGCTAGTACTTAAAAAACACAAAGCTTTAAAAAAGAAACAACTGAAATATCCACAAGCAGATAGCATCATTTTGCTAATGATGAAGATGAGCTATGAAATGCGTACTAAATTAAATTATTATAAACAGATGGTACAAGTCGATATTGCTAATGAAATTAGTAATGTATTTAGTGCGATGGTTACAGGCATCAGGAAAATCATCGAATTATGGCCAGAAATCGTTAATATTACAGACTTTAAGTATCAGACGCCTTTGATGTTTGCTGCAAACAACAAAGATTATCAAACGGTAAAAGCATTGTTGAAGGCTAACGCAGATCCGAATCTTCAAGATTTCACGGGTAGAACAGCCCTTCATGCAGCAGCAGCTAGTCGATGTTTAAAATCAGCTTATCTCATACTAGAGCATGGTTGTGATGCAACGTTAATTAACGAAGAAGGTGCAACAGCGTTACATACGGCTACTCGCATGGGCGATCTGCCTATAATTGAACTATTAATTGAAAAGAGACCTGAGCTACTAAAGATTGAAGATTCAAAAGGAATAATACCTGAGCAATTGGCCAGAGAAATTGCCAATAATCCGCTAGCTTACGACGTTCTGAAGAACTTTCTCTTGTCTGAAGGCCGTAGTATTGCCAGACACGAGACTTATAAGAAAATCTTAGAGGTTTTTTAACGGTAGATTTAGTTATAAGTTTCGATTTGAGTTGAAATTTATTTCAGGGTACAAGTATTTATAAGGATGGTTTGCATATTATGCTGAAAAAGTGCATAACATGAATCTAACACAACTGGTTGAAGATGGAAGTTTTTGTTCATTTTCTTGAATCTCTGTAACAGTGATAAGCAGTGCCTGATTATGCTTTTGGATACTAAAAGTTATTAATAGGGTGAAAGTTAGTCCGTCGACGTAAATTAAAAATGTCCATCTTCGAGCTAATTGGTGTAGCTAGCTCAGAGCTGCCACAAAGTTAGATAACGCGCAATTGAACGTAATTTCAATCATCGCAGTTTGTATTACCTTTCCTAATGTATAGAACTCTAACTACTGTGGCCAAAATTGCTAAGCCGCTAAAGGTAAGATTCGATGCAATTAAAAATAGTGATTGCTATTGCAACAACTCTAAGCTTGTTTGCTACAATTTTAGCCTTGTGCATCGACAAGGAGGGGCCTGTACGTTAATTAACGTTGTAGGATTTGCTATTCATCTTTCCTGGCTTAAGAGGACCAGATCCCTTTGGGTTGCAAATAAAGAGCACATCATTACCAATCATTTTTTCAATGGGCTCGTGTTGGTGACCAGCTATCCAAACTTTAGCCCTATTAATAATGTCATCACTTAAATTGGCATGATAGAAAGGGGCGTATCGGCTATTAGCGTCTGACTCTCTAGCAAATGAAGCTTTGTTGGGTAGGTGGTGAGACACAACGATATCTACCTTTTCAGGCATATTATCGATGAAGGCATGGTGCATTTCATCGACCAATCTATTGTTCAAGAAATTCATATCGTTCATTAGTAGTTCGTAATTGTATTGCTCTTCTTTATTCAAAGAGAGTAGCGGAAACCACAATGTCCCACCGTAGATCTTGGTGCCATCAATCTCGACCATTTCGTTATCCAAGAAGTATAGGTTTGGCGTTTCGTCTGCATGTTTTTTTAAGCGAGGGATCGGTGAATGCTTTATGGCAGAAGCGTATGGTATGTTTGTCACTGACTCTTTGCATTTGTTTGAATACCACTCGTGATTACCACTGATTAAAACAACATTTTTAAAGTGTGTACAAAGGATACGCTTAATATAAGAGACTCCGTGTAGTGCATTAGACACGTCACCCGCAATAATAAGGGTGGCATCTTTGTCGAAGTCAATCCATGTATCACGTCTGATGTTATTGATATCTAGGTGTAGGTCGCTTACTGGAATGAACTTCATGTGTACCTCGCTATAAACCTTACTGATTACAGCGATTGATAATACACAATAATCATTGGTTGTCGTTTAACTGTTGCCAAAACTATTAAGCCCGATTGTAAAACAGCTTATTTCATACATTATCTCTACCCAAAAACTTGCTAGGACTCGACTGTACCTAGAGGGGAAAGCTAACTGAAACCTGACTGTGTTGTGATTATCGACGATAAATGAAGCTGTTCTTTGCATCCTCTTAAATCGTTCAGTAACAAGCGTCATCTACTCGACATCAACGTACCAGATTGACTTCGCCTAGCACGAAGCTCCCCCTTTACGTACGACAACTAGGAAGAAATTCTTCTCAGTTGCTTTTCAACTCACTAGTTTTCCTTAGTAATTGCTCCCCCCACTCACCGCTTTGCCCCGAGGTAAGATGCCACCCTTTCCCATAGCTCTGCCTGGTTTACATAATCACACTTCTGTTCGAGACTTCGGGCTATTCTATCTCTAGCTAGGTTACCCAAGTTGACTATGCCTACTACCAGATTTCTGTTCGTCAAAGCTATGTTTTGCCATTTGCTTCCTTCAGATTCCACCTCACGATGGACACCCTTGCATAGGCTAACGTTTCCTGCTCGACAAGGCACGTAGAGGACTTTCGCCTCCTAGGTTGACACCATGCTCGGCGCACTAGAAAACTACAGAGCAAAACTCTGTAGTCTAGATAACTCTGCGCCAATAGAATAAATAGATAGGTGTAACTGTTAAAATCAAACTGAGCTGGTGGGAAATAGGCGCTCAAGGGCTTCTAGTAAGATCAATACCAATTTAAATCGTCGGAAGAACAGTGGCTATGATAAAGAGGTATACATCACATCAAAGCGTATCGTAGCGGCTTTCTTTCACAGAAACGCACCCACTGATTTCTAACGTATCGATATTTTGGTTTAGCGTTTCAATAAGTAGAAACAAGACTTGTTCGAACTTTTCGCTGGGTAGTTTATTGCGAAATAGCTCAGTGGTGGCAACATCACTAAACTGCTTTTTGAATAAAAAAATTCGTCGGCGGAGGTGTTTGTTTAAGTGTAGGGCTTCTGGGGTTAATCCGAGCTGGTCTACCGTGCTTATCTGCTGATTTAGCTTGAGCAAATCCAACTGAAACTCCAGTAATGTAACTTGTTCTTCTAGTTTCAGGGAATTCTGTTTTTGCCTTTCAAGTAAGTCATAGAGATGGTTTACCTGTGATGTAAGACGTGGTCTGTGTAACGTGGTCAAGTTCATTCCGTCAACCTTAAAGCCCCAAAAATGGGGCGTTGTTAACAACATTAGCGGATTAGAGGTGCGAATCGATTGAGTCCTTTTTTTGCAAGATAGAAATCAACGTATTGCCAGAAGGTAAATGTATCAAGAGGCAACTGATCATCGTCTTCAATACCGAGCACCGATGCATCTCCCGTAGCCTCAAACTCATCGATTTGCTCATCAGAAGCCTTGTGATAGCAGTTCTGAGCCAGTTCATTAATAATGTCTGTTTCGCTATAACCATTAAATTTGGCTACTTCATTTGCCGTAACATCCATTCCGCAAGTTAGACCTAGAGGATGAGGTTCTGGGTTCGAGAGGAGAGCATCCAATAGAGATTGATCTACAAACGTTCCAGCATCATGCCAGAGGTGGATGTCCCTGATAGTAAAAATCAGCCAGTAGCATGAGTTTATTGCTACTTCCCAACCAAGTAAGTTAAGCTCTCGCACGATTTGTTTTCTATCTTGATCAGATAATGGCATTCCTAAAATCTGTTGCACGACGGTCTCCTGCAATTTAAATTTAGGGTCAACCTGTTCTCTTGCTGCGTCCTTATAATCAGGCGAATTACAATAGGTAACTAGAACAAGCTTGGCTACTTGTTTCATCGTCAGCGAATCTTGAGGTGTGTATCTTCGATTAATCGCCATGAGAATTCCTCTTATTGGTTTTGCTGGTTTTGCTGATATCAAAACACCTCATCCAATATCTAGGGAGATGTTTAATAACTCATCGGGGGATAATTTGGGGCAGTTATACCAATAGCCCCAAAAATAGTCTCACCATTTTGACGACAATTCAGGTCACTCGGCCTCGAATTCTAAGTAACCAAGTTGTGCAAGAAGATCTTCAGTCACATCAGTTGGTTGGCTAGCGCCTTGCGCCCGAATCCAAATGCGAATGGTGTCTCCCAAGCTTTTGCGACTGTCACTTTTATCTGATGCGAATTCTTGGTGGAGATCAAATGGCGCTAATGCGTGATTCAAACAACCAAGAATATCTGCTTTTGAGTTGAGTCTGCCTTCTTGGTGATAATGCTCTGTAAAAGCTCGCACAATCGAGGTTTCTACCAACGCAGACGGAAACCAATCGACTGCATATTTATAAGAAATTATCCAATTGGGGCCATTCACCCAACTAATTGACCGATCACTGGAAGAAAATGCCCCCTCCGAAGCCATCGCTAGTTTGTCGGTTAATCCAGCCATGCATGAACTAACGATTAGTCCTTTAATTTTTTTTCCATGCTCACGGATAAGCTCGGTAGTTTTGTTGATGGTAGCATCGGCAATACGCTTGCCATCTCCATGCCCACCGATATACAGAATCTGTATATCCTCACGAGTATCAACGAGATGTTCTAGCGCTTTCTCAAGCGATTTGTTGTCGTAATAATTACAGTTGTAGATATTCAGTTGTGGCTTGTCAGTGCTATCGTTAACCAGCTTTTTCACTCCTTCAAAGAACGGAATGCAACTGGCTTGGTCATGGTTAGTTTTAAAGGAAAACCAAGGGGCCTCGGCAACTAAAAGTGCGACGTTTTTACTCATTTTTTCTCGTTGTATTTGGTAGATCAAAATGTATCTGACTAATTGCATGCAAATTTATCTATATAACATTTTTAAAACTATGTATATATTTTTATCAAAGCTTCTGGATGGGAGATCTGACTCCATCGTTTAGAACAATTGACTGACTAACGAGGCAGAACAGTGTTCACTCTTGATAGAAGATGCACAAAGCAAAGCTTTGTAGGGGATAACTATGTATATGTACATGGCATTGATAATAAGATCTGATTAAACTGGCGGAGAATAGGCACTCAAATAATCCCAAAAAGCAGTGAGGAATTATAAGGTCTATCAATAACACTGTTCTCTTAAACTTATATCTAAAATCGCCATTAATTTTTTGTTTTTTGTTTTTTGTTTTTTGTTTTTTTAATATGAAAAAAACAAGTTATGTTTGAACACTGTTCTTAACATTTCAGTCCTGAACTTACTCTTTACATCCCCAAAAGAATACAAATCAATCATCAGGATGAAGGCTTTCTGGAAGCATAAAACAGCCACAGCGAACTAGAAAAAAGCATTGAATACCAAAGCGGAATTTTTTGATGCACGAAAAACTGCTTTACGTGCAAACCCCAATGCACGAAAGTTCACTTTACGTGCGAAGCAATAGAAAATGTCACACGAAGCACTAAAACTGCCGTTTGCGACACAGCAATTGCGCTCTACGACAACGAAAAAAAAATCAACAAGAGCAAGTTTTGCTCATTTGTTTTTAATTTTTCGGTCTTGCTCCTTATATTAAAGCTATAACCGTTATAATAGTTATAACAGTCATAATAGTTATAACATATTTTTTTGAGGGAATGTAGCTTTATTTAGGCCCCAAAGAATAGTAACTCATAATAAAAATAGAAATTTCATCCTTATTTAAAAAATAAAAGTTTAAGGAGCTAAATAAAAATATTGTTTCACGAAAAATCATGCTGCTTGCCAGCATGAATACATTTAGTTTTTTACCTATTTAACAATCAAATTATTATAGTTGACCTTCTAGTGCTAAATGATCTTACTCTTCAATTTGTATACGGCAGCTCTTGACACACCGAGTCTTTTCGCAATCTCATTCATCGTGATGGAAGGATCGTTATCTCTTTCTATTAATAGCTGTTTCAACTGCTCACGCTTAGCTGTGTTAGTATTGGTGCCTTGTTTCGCTCCGCTTAGAACGGGGAAATTATTAACTAGCGTAAACGCTTCATATCTGCGTAAACAATTTAAGAGTGTCAAAGATTTTTGTATGTTGTTAGAGCTATCTAGCCATATATACGCATCTTTTATTTTCCATAAGTTTGCCTCTATTTCCCCTCCAAGCAATCTAGCAACATCAACAATCCATTTATCGTAACAAGAGGCCGAGTCGCCAGTAGCACGAACCTGCTTGTAAGCATGGGGGTAATGCTCGCGTGCAAATGTAAGTACAGCTTCGGAATAGCTTTGCCAATCAGCTTTATCTCGATCAAGTTTGAGTAGTTCAGACATAATCAATCTCGGTTCTATTGAGAATAAATTAAGCCAACGGAAAAAAATTCTTGCATCCAGGTTTTCTTTGCCTTGTTTATGGTCTTCTAGCTTACTTTGCGCATCTTCATCATCACTATGGCGATAGACGGCAGAAATCAATCTTCTTATGGCTTTCTTATATGCTAAAGCACTCCTAGAAGAATGATGATCGCGACAATAGTATGGAGACTGATTCACTCGTTTGTAGCAAAGCGCACAGAAAGGTAAAGCCAAAGTAGTGTGTTTTTTTTGAGTATTGTCAGATGACGGCCTTTGAGGTGTTTTACTCTTAGCTTTTACCAACATTTGCTCAATCACATCGACATATTCGATGACTAAAATATCTTGATTTTGAAGTGTTGTTTTTTTCTCATCACTCATATTTTTAGTTCTAAAGTCGATGAGCTTATCTATTGTGCTGGATACCCCCCCGCAGAAACGTACAAATTCTTTAATCGTATCAGGCTCCTTACCTGTAAACGTTTTTAAAAACGGAATGTACAGAAGGAGTACCTTTGATACTGTTCGCTCTAACGAAATATCAAAAGCATCCACGACTGAGATACCTTTTGGACTTTTCTTTTGAGTTAGCTTTTTGTTTTCTGTTTTAGATCGTGCTTCTAGTTTCTTAAGGTTTTCCTCTAATTTCTTTTCAAGTACTACCGCAGCCACTTTATCCATCAGTGTAAACCCTATTGTGTCTTTTCTTTAATCTACAACACTTGCGTTTGTTTTCATACGATTACATCAAACAGAAACATAAAAACAAAAACGAGAATAATAAAAATGATAGATAGAAATTTTATAAGAGTTAGCGACTTAGCTACTTACCTAAATATAAGTAAAGTAACTGTGTGGAGATGGCGAAAGGAGGGGCGTCTCCCAGCAGCTCGTGCAATCAGTCCGAGAATTGTGGGCTGGAAACGAGAGACTATTGAACGATGGCTCGAAGAACAAACAACAGAGCTACCGTACTAAGAGGCGTAAGTAAGTAAATGAACATACAAACTAACGAACGTACTTACATTACAGACTTACGTACCAAGCTTAAGCAGCAATTTATTCAAGAGATGCATAACGCGAACAAAGACCCCGATAAAGGCATTATCTTCGACGTGATGTTTGACGCTTACGAAGCCGCAAAGGCCGAAGGAAAATGTTTTGAGAACCCAGCACAGTTGCAAGCAGCCGTCGGAGGGAGATATGTAAAAGCTCAAATAGCATTTCAAATACTCGATTCTGCTCAACCTAATGCGAATCGATATAATCGAGAAGTTCCCCAGTGGTTTTCTAGCCCGCTAGAAACTGCACTAAAACTCGACATAGCGGCTTTGTGGCAAGCTGTAGAGAGTGACATTGCTAGTATTGTAGAAAGTCGAGTAATGATAGCTGAACACTGTTCTGAACAGAAACGCCTACAAGCATTACAATCCAGTGAGCTGGTCGAAGAGCTTCAAGACAAACTTGATGAGCTAAAAGAACTACCAGGACAACTGAGTGAACTAAAGATCGACAATGAGCGCTTAAAAAGCGAAGTGAGCGTACTTGAAAACAGAGCCTCAACTTTGCAAGCCAGTTCAGACTCTTCATTTGCCTTACAGCGTGAAAACGCGATTTTAGAAGACAACAATGCGAAGCTTAAATCTGAAAATCAGAATATGAGAAAAGAACTTGAGCGAACTGCTGCCCTCTTGCAAGAAACGCTTATCAAGAAAGCTAACTTAGAAGGTCGCTTAGAAGAACGCGGCGAGTTTTCAAAAATTACCAATGAAAACACTCAAGTTAAAAGCTAACTCTACATCACGATGATCCATTCCCACGCGTGGGAATGGATATAAGGGAGGTGCTGAACACCCTGTCTAGCACGAAATTTATTGCACAGAATGCTGTTCAGTGTGATCGCAAAGGTCAATTTTATATAGACAATGGAATGAACAATGTTCGCGCTACAATTAATGCAGGTAAAACTCATATCTCGTTTTTCTGTCGTTACCCTCATTACACAAAGGTAGTCGACACGATGCTAGAGGAGTTTGCACAGGAGCAAGGTTTACAGATTAAAGACTGGGAGAGTTGCGCTGATACAATTGCGAAATTCTGATACACCTAAAGCTAGGAGTAAGTAAGACCTGAAGTTTTAAATAGCAAACAAGATCACATTCTATACCCACCTGAGGAAATGGTTGGAGTGAATAGTTTCTTCAAAACTTGGTTCGCAAAGTACGGACCACAAATTAGGAAGCACAGTTACTCGTCAATAATCTTATCTAAAATCTCTTTCTTATACCCTATAAACCTTGCTTCACTCTCCAACTTATCAACTGCGTCGCGTAGATATTGGCTATGTGCGGGAAACCGTTCCATGAGTTCAGTATGCGCCATAATCTGATTGTGAATCTCAATGATCTTGAAATTTAGTTTTTCTGAATATTCTTGTTCTTCAATAAAAAGCGTCAATTCATGGTGTTCACACTCTTCGCTATCAGCTTCTTCAACAACTTTTTCACCTCCAACCGCAACATACCTGGGGTTGTTAACTCTTGCACCACATAGGCGAACGACTTTGCCTTCTGCTTCTAAAATTTCGAGAATGCGATACGATTGATTTCTAAATCGCTCTACCTCGTCTTCAGTGCAATAGTATTCATCCAAAAATGGTTTGAGAATATCTTGATAATCATACAAGCAAAAATATTCTTCATGCTCCAAATACTTAAGACTTTGTATACCAACTTTAAACAACTGCAATGTCCCTACTCTCATTTTGCCATACCTAGCATTCTTTCGATTGAGTATAATATATTATACCAACTTTATTCAGTCAATCTGTTATCAGATAGTGTATACACATGGAGTGATGTAAACTTGAGTAAGCAAAAACAAAAAAAGAAATAAAAAATGAATAACTTAGCAAGAGAGATCTCAAAGAACATTGCAGAAAGAAGGAAAATATGCGGTTTATCAAGTACCGAAGCAAGCTTAAAAGCTGGTTTCAGTAGAAGCTACGTGAGTAAAGTTGAAAAAGACGGTGTTAGGATTACAGTAGAAAAGTTGTACCAACTTGCGAGAGTTCTCGATTGCAACGTTGGTGACTTATTGCCACAAGATAGAAAAGACTTACTAGAGGATGCTTAAAAATCAAGCCGTTCACGAATAACCACACTGCGCATACAGTGTGGATTTTCTATCCGCAGATAATTAACGGCTTAAATGCTAAAGAGAACCATCCAGAGTTCCCAGGTCAAAGGGGTACCAATACGCAATCAACCCTATAAGACTCAAACGAGAAATCCCTTGAAGCATAGTTTTCACCAGCAATCAAAACAGTTATTATCTGTCACTAGTTTGATAGAGTAGTTTAGTTTGAGGCTGATTTTCCAAGACCCTTCATCAACACATCAAACATCAATCCCGCGAATCCTTTCGCAACAGCCTCATTTGACAGAAGTTTCATCGCCATTTCGTTGTGTACGTCCATACTCTCGATAATGGCGTTGTTGATCGATTCTGGGAATTGCCCAAGCATCGCTTGTTCTTTGGTGTTGCTGCGGATCTGATCCATCACCACTTCATTTTCCGAGATCTTGCCTGCAATAGTATTGGCATAATTGAGCATATCATTTTCAGACAAACCATCTTCAATAAACAAATCGTTCATTCTCTGGATAATCTCGTTAAGTAGTTCAGTTTTTGGATCTTTCGGAACGGCACCAGTGCCTTCTTTTGCGGCTGGCAAGTAAGGCTTTGGCTCTTCACCAATTTTCACGCCAAGCTGTAGATCGGCTTCACGCTGCTCGTGTAAGCGATAATGTGTCATTACCACATCGGATAAATCAATTTCATCCTCAACCACATCAAGGCGAAGCAGTGGATAAAGATGTTTGGCGAAGATACTCAGCTTTTCCAGATCATAATCATCAAAATTGACGATCTGAGACGTAAACTCGTAGAAGCGATAGAAAGAGATTAAATCTTTCTTGAACACTTCCAGAATATCTCGTGCTTCTTTGGCGTGTTTGACGCTGTTTTCCGCAAACTTGATTTTCTTGTCGTTCTGCTCAATTTTCGCTTTTGACAGTTCCGCTTGTGCGGATTGAAGCACTTGTGTCGCTTCTTTATAGCGAACAGAGAAACGATCAACGGCAGGTTTGCACACATTGGCTAATTTAGCTTGGCTCGCTTGCTTGTTGTTATACGCCTCAACAAATGCCTCAACCTCTCGCCACTGGTAAATGCCAACCTTATCCAACTTCTTCATCAGCTCATAAACGATGTTTGGATCGGATACACCTGCCAACTCTGCGGTTTGGAAGTAAACCTTAAACTCTGCCAAAATTTCTTCAGGATCATTCACAAAATCGAGCACAAAGGTTTTGTCCTTGCCTTTGTAGGTACGGTTTAGCCTTGAAAGGGTCTGTATACACTCAACGCCTTTTAATGGTTTATCGACATACATCGCTACTAATTTCGGTTGGTCGAAACCAGTCTGGAATTTATTCGCAACCAACATCACCTGATAATCTGTGGTATCAAATGCTTTACGCATATCACGACCACGCAGATTAGAGTTCATATTATTTTCAGTGAAAGGGTGATCAGGTAAATCAGGATCATTTACTTCACCTGAAAAGGCCACCATGGCATTGACGTTGGTGTAACCTTTGTCCTGCACGTATTTTTCAAAAGCGAGTTTGTATCGCACTGCTTCTAATCGGCTACTGGTAACAACCATTGCTTTTGCTTCACTGCCCAGCAGATGTTTCACTTTCTCGTTAAAGTGCTCAATGATGGTTTCCACTTTTTGAGCAATGTTGTACGGGTGCAAGCGAACCCATTTCGCCATTTTCGAAGCTGCTTTTTTACTGTCCACCTCGTGATCTAAATCTGGGTTGTTGTGCGCTAATTGGTAAGCAACTCGGTAACTGGTGTAGTTTTGCAGAACATCCAGAATAAACCCTTCTTCAATTGCTTGGCGCATTGAATAAACGTGGAATGGTAACGGCTTATTGGTGTCGCTCGCTGGCTCATCGGTATTTGGTCTGCGACCAAACAGCTCTAATGTTTTCGCCTTGGGTGTTGCGGTAAAAGCAAAGTAGCTGAGTTTGTTTGAGCCTTTACGAGCTTCCAGAGATAAATGCAGCATATCTTCACTGTCCAGCTCTTCATCACCGTCCAATTGCTCCGCCATGAGCACTTCACGCAGTTTGCGAGCGGTTGTTCCTGTCTGGCTGGAGTGTGCTTCATCGGCAATTACAGCATAGCTTCGGCCTGCGAGGGTTGAGTCTTTACGGATCGCCTCTAAAACGTGTGGGAAGGTTTGAATTGTCACGATAATGATTGAGGTACTTGCCTTTAGCTCTCCTGCTAATTGGCTAGATTTAGAGCCTTGTGCCTCTTCTCGGTTAACACGAGCAATCATTCCTTCGTTATGGTCAAACTGATAAATCGTGTCTTGCAACTGGCTATCCAGTACCGTTCGGTCAGTGATGACAATGACGGAATCGAAAACCTTATCCCCAGCTTGTTTGTTTAGCTCAGGATGATCGGTGTAGTAATGCTTAGAAGCCAATTGGTGAGATAGCCACGCAATCGAGTTTGATTTACCTGAACCAGCACTGTGCTGAATAAGGTATTTATGCCCTGTGCCTTCGCTATCCACCGTTTTAAGCAGCTTAGAAACCACCGCCCACTGGTGATAACGAGGGAAAATCATCGTTTCTTTTGGCGTGATTGAACCGTCTAGGTGTTCAACGTCTTTCACTTCAAGATGAATATAGCGGCTGAGGATCAGTAACAGATTATCTTTTCGGAAAATCTCATTCCAAAGGTAAGACGTTGCGTAGCCACCATCGTCAGGAATATCGTTACCTTTACCGCCTTCACTTGTACCTTGGTCAAACGGTAGGAAAAAGGTTTTCTTGCCATCTAATCGAGTGGTCATCGCGACATTGTATTGGCTCACAGCAAAGTGAACCAATGCACCACGCCTAAAGGTTAATAACGGCTCTGGTTTACGAGTTTTTGGATCTTTCGGCTGTCTGTCCTTCATATACTGGACTTTAGCGTTATCAATCGACTGTTTAAACTCAGATTTAAGCTCGCAGGTAGCAACAGGGATACCATTGACAAATAGGGTTAAATCTAAACGCCCATCGTAGCCGTTGGGTGAGTAAACCAGCTCTGGCACGACTCGCAGAATATTTTGCTCATAACGGGCGGTTGCCGTTGGGTTCAAATCGTGATCAGGCTTAAAGCTACAAAGGTCAAACTTCGCACCACGGTTATTGAGTTTGTTCCGCAAAACCCACAGCGTTCCTTCATTTTTTAGCTCTTGTTCTAATGATTTGAGCAGAGCGTCAGCCGTTGCGTTTGGGTTGCGGTCAGTGTCAGGAAAGTGCTGCGCCAGCTTATCCCATTGCTCAGGCTGTGTTGCTTGCACAAAGGCAATCACATCTTCAGGGTAAAGTGCCAACTCTTTGTTGTACTTGTTCGACTCACCTAGCAACCAGCCGTGAGACTGCATTTGGTCAAGGATGTCGTTTTGGAATATTTTTTCTTGTGCTTTATCGCTCATCTATCGCCCTCCAGAGACTGACTTACAGCTAACTCCAGCTCTTCAATAGAACCAATAACAGCCTCTTTATATTCCAAAAAAGTCTGTTCCTTACCAAACTTTGTGGCTCGGTGAGCTATATCATTACGTCTGTTTCTATACTTTGACTTTGATTTGAGCAAATTAGCCGTTTTCGGCAATTCACCTAGCAGATCTGTTAATTGGTTCATAGGCGGAATGGTCGAACATTCCAACTTCAAAGATATTTGCTTTCCTTGAGGCCGAGATTCCTGTTTTCCTGAAAGGTAATCTTGCCACTCAACCAACTTTTTTTCTAATTGTTGCTTAAGGAAGATCTCACCAACTTCTTTGCTAAAATGCTCAACTACAGACCAATAAGCAATGTAAGCTAATTCGTAAGATTGCTTTGATTGATACTCCTCAGCTAGTTTTATTTGTTCATCCTTGAGCTTTTTTAATTTGGCATCTAAATCCATAATCAAGCTACCTCTACAAGGTTATTCTCTGCTGGCTTCCAATCCCGCACATCAATCTTGCCTGTCACGGCTGCTGAGATAAGAGCTGTTTTTCGCTCTTTCATTAACTCAATCGAACTAATTGCCTTTTCTACAAGAGCATCATATTTTTGTAGCTGTGTATCTAAAAAATCAACAACCTGCATTTGTTCTTCTAATGTAGGAAATGCGAAGTGGGCATTGATAATCAGAGATGAACTAATTATGGATTGATTTGCTAGCTTGTGACTAAATACGTCTAAATGATATCTATATGGTGTCCCACAAACAACGTAGAAGAGAAACTGTTTGATTAATGAGCTTTTTTCTCGAAGAATAACCACGTTTTGATTCGGTACTGAGCCAGCCAAAGACAAAGGGACAAGACCTACCTGTCCTACCGCAGAGGCTTTGATTTTAGGATCACTTCCAACCATACTGATGACTAGTTCACCAGCATTCATAATTACCCGTTGATATTTGTCTACAACCGACTGAGGTAGATGTATGTCAGGCTTAACAATCGTTTTGTTCTTGATATTTCCAGCTCTAATGAAAGGTACGCCTTCATCTTGGAAGTCATTTGAACTAAAACCAAATCCATTCACTGTATTTACGTGATGCTTCAGTTGGCTAACATCCCAATGCTCTGGCACTTCACCCAGCCATTCCACACCAGAGTTTTTCATTGGTGCATCTGGGTTAAGTCCTTTAGTCACTGCGTGAGAAATCACCGCTTGGCGTTTTTCTTTTAACAGCTCGATCAGCTTTTCTTGCTTAGTGATTAAGGTGTCGATCTTAGCTGTTTCGTGATCGAGGAAGTTGACGATTTTTTGTTGTTCTTCGAATGTGGGATACACAATTTGACACGCTCTAACGTCATCTTTATAAAGAGCGCCAATTGTAGTTGATTTATTAGCAAGCTCTAACTGAGGCTTACCAAAGCTACTTAAGAACCAATATAGTGAAAACCTAGGGCTTAGCAGTTGGTTTAGCCTAATAAGATATAAGTTTGGAGCTAAAGTGGCTTTGCAGTTTAGCTCAGGGACTAAGTATACTTTTCCTATTTCACCTCGTTTAGCAACTAACAATTCACCGCCATGTAAAGTGGTTTTCTTTAGGAACTTGTATGCTTTTTCATCTACAGTACGATTACCTGTATCGAAACCAACTCTGCCACTTTGTAAGTCCGTAGCTCTCAAATACCACGCATATTTTCCATCAGCATCAAGATCCACGTTCTTTTTTACATCAGAAAAACTTCCGTTCGCTTCGAAATCTGTCAGAAAGTCGATACCTCTACGAAGATCACTGATAAACCAAGAGGATGGAATTTCCTTTATCCATTCCACGTCAGACTCTTTGTACTCTGGATATGCTTTATAACGACCTGTCATTATGAATGCACCTCTTGCAGCAACCGCATAATCTCAGCCGATACTGCATCCAAATCAACATCAATCTCTTCTAATGCTCTTGGTGGTTCATAAACATAGAAATGGCGGTTGAATGGAATCTCATAACCGACAATACCTACTTCACCATCTTTAGGATCAGTTTTGTCTTCATCAATCCACGCATCAGGAACGTGCGGCAGAACTTCACGAGCAAAGTAATCTTCAACGGTTTCAGTTAATGGTACATTCTCGTTATCACGTAGATCAGGGTTCGCTTCAACTTTGCCTTTTGCTTTGCATACTTCAGCTTCATCATCGTGGTCACCAAGATGTTTCACGATAAGTTTTAGTTGAGCAGCGCTGAGTTTAACGGCTGCTAGTCTAGCTTTGAGTTGTTTGAGGAACTTATCACGCGATAAGTATTTTTCTTGCTCAAAGCAAGCAAGCGCATCCAGAATGGCTTGTTGGGTAATGTTATCGATTTTTGCCCAAGCGTTATCGGCTTGCAGGGCTTCAAGGCGCAGTTCGTCTTTCGGGTAAATTGCTAATTGCAGCGGGCGCTCAACGGTAATGCGGCGATAGCCAAACTCTTTATAGTCAAAGATTTTACTAAAATCGTTTTCGGCAAACTGGCCATAGGTTTGCACAATTTTATCAATCGCTTCAGGTGTGAGTTCTTTACGCTTACTACCTAACGATTTACGCATTGCTGCATAGAATACGTGCTCATCATTACCTTCAATTTCACCGCCACCACTGCGACCACGACCGCCTATTTTAGCTCGTTCTTTTGAAGCGTTGATAAGTTGAACCTTACCTTTGCGGTTAGCTGGCTTATGAGATGATAAAACCCACACATAAGTTGCAATACCTGTGTTGTAGAACATATCAGTAGGCAGAGCCACAATTGCTTCAAGCAGGTCATTTTCAAGAATATAGCGTCTAATTTCGCTTTCACCGCTACCAGCACCGCCTGTAAAGAGTGGCGAACCATTCAAGATAATACCGATACGTGAACCGCCTTCGTTTTTGTTTTCAGGAGAAGCAGGGCGCATTTTGCTTACTAGGTGCATCAAGAACAGTAATGAACCGTCAGACACTCGTGGTAGACCAGCACCAAAACGACCTTCAAAGCCTTTTTCGTTGTGCTCATCATTGATGAACTTCTGGATCTTCTTCCAATCCACACCGAATGGAGGGTTTGACAGCATATAGTCAAACTTCTCGGTGCGAAGTTGGTCATTAGACAAGGTATTACCCAGTTTAATGTTATCGACCTTTTGCCCTTTGATAAGCATATCCGCTTTACAGATTGCGTATGACTCTGGGTTTAGCTCTTGACCAAAAGCAGAAAGAGAGGCTTTGTCGTTAAGGTTATGAATGTATTCCATACCTGACGATAAGAAACCACCCGTACCAGCCGTAGGATCGTAAATAGAACGAACCAAACCAGAACTGGTTAGCTCTTCTTCATTGGCGAATAGTAGTGATGTTGTTAGTTCAACAATGTCTCTTGGGGTGAAGTGCTCACCAGCCGTTTCATTAGAGCTTTCTGCAAAACGTCTAATTAGCTCTTCAAACACTAAACCCATACCGTAGTTACTAATGGTATTAGGGTGAAGATCTGTCGTTGCAAAGCATTTCGCTACTTTGTAAAGCAGATCCGCTTCTTCTAGTTTGTCGATGGTATTGAAGAAATCGAAGTGCTCAAAAATCTCACGAGCATTAGGACTAAACGATTGAATGTAGCTCTCTAGGTTACTTGCTACACCTGTTTCACCAAGGCGGTTTAAGTCCATTTTTGAAGTGTTGTAAAAGCTCAACTGAGCTGCGTGCGTCAGTAGCTTATCTTGTGCCTCAATTGGCATTGCCTTTACAGCTTCGTATTTTGCGAGAACATCTGGTTTTGTCGCTTCAAGCACACACTCTAAGCGTCTTAGCAGTGTGAATGGGAGAATGATGCGTCCGTATTGAGATTGCTTGAAATCACCACGAAGAAGGTCAGCCACCGACCATAAGAACGCTGCTGTTGAAGAGAAATTGTTGTTAGTCATTATAATCAGCACATTGAATATGAAAAATTGCGCTGATTATATCGAAAGAGCCTTAGTTAGTCTGTGATTTAATTGAGGTTTAAGTAGATACAATCCCACGCTTCCCTAGCCAAAGCTACACTGCATGCAGTGTAGCCTATCTATTAAGATTGCTTCGCTACTCTGAACTTCATTTTTGCTTATGCCCCCAGATAACTGCCTGAGGTTTATGATTATAAGCCTTACAATGAGGTTTCTACGATATCGATAAACTTCTACCAGTAATGTAAAGATCATCTTCGACGATTGATTTTCTTTTCATAAAGAAAAAGGTTGGCTTTAAGTAAGAGGAGATAGAGGTTTGGACAACGAATCGCTAGTAGATTAGTTCGGAGATACTGCTGAGCTATGCTGTTTTATTGACAAACAAATACTCGGACAACAACATGCAGGGAATCTGTGTAATTTCGACCACTGATAATAACGCAAGGATAACTACGTTTAAAAACCATTGGGTTTCTTTGGGTTACATTAAGCTTCACGCTTACTTGACTAGTTACTTGACTAAAAGTAGCAGAAATGAAAAAGGGCGTAGCAAGTACTAACCTGCTACGCCCCGAAATAAATGGCACGCCCTATTGGATTCGAACCAATGACCACATCCTTAGAAGGGACGTGCTCTATCCAGCTGAGCTAAGGGCGCGCTACAGGGACAGGATTATACGAGTTCAAACGGGTAAATCAACGGGTTTTCATAACATTCTGATCTGAATGCCTAAAAAAAGTCCATTAAAACGCTTAATGTTCAAAAACACCACAAAGCAAACGTTTGCGTATGGATGTTGATAAGAAATTCTGCGACAATGCGCCGCAGATAATCTGCCTTCTTAATTTATAAGGAAAGTCATGACTGCTCAAAATATAGACGGAACTCTCATTTCCCAAACTGTTCGATCCGAAGTGGCTGCACGTGTTAAAGCACGTGTTGAAGCTGGGCTACGTGCTCCTGGTTTAGCAGTGGTTCTAGTTGGTGAAGATCCTGCCTCTCAGGTTTATGTCGGTAGCAAACGCCGCGCATGTGAAGAAGTTGGGTTTGTTTCTAAGTCTTTTGACCTTCCTGCGTCTAGCTCAGAAGAAGAGTTACTAGCGCTGATTGATGAATTAAACAATGATGATGAAATTGACGGCATTCTAGTGCAATTACCCCTTCCTGCGGGCATAGACACAACACATGTTTTAGAGCGCATTCACCCAGAGAAGGACGTGGATGGCTTCCACCCTTATAACGTTGGCCGTCTTGCGCAACGTATTCCAAAGCTTCGCTCTTGCACGCCAAAGGGCATCATTACCCTACTCGACCGTTACAACATTGAGCTACGTGGTAAACATGCGGTTGTGGTTGGCGCATCAAACATTGTTGGTCGTCCAATGACACTTGAGCTGCTGCTTGCGGGCTGCACAACAACAACATGTCACCGTTTTACCAAAGACCTAGAGAGTCATGTGCGTCAAGCTGACGTTGTCGTGGTTGCGGTTGGTAAACCTAACTTCATCCCTGGTGAGTGGATTAAAAAAGGCGCAGTGGTGGTCGATGTCGGTATTAACCGTCTTGATTCAGGTAAACTAGTTGGCGACGTGGAATACGACAAAGCACGTGAAAGTGCGAGCTTTATTACTCCTGTTCCTGGTGGCGTTGGCCCAATGACCGTCGCAAGTTTAATTGAGAACACGATGCTCGCTTGCGAACAGTTCCACACAGACAAATAACGTAAATTTCAGATACGAAAAAGGCTCCGCAAGGAGCCTTTTTGCTAATTGTTGATATCTATTTCAATTACAGACTTAAAATCACGCCCGCAATAGAAGCGCTCATTAAGTTCGCCATGACACCAGCGATAATCGCACGGAAACCATGCTTAGAAACAAATGCACGCTTTTCTGGTACCAAAGAGCCCAACCCTCCAATCAGCATCGCCATGCTTGAGATATTTGCAAAGCCACACAAAGCAAACGTCACGATTGCTTGTGAGTGTTCACTAAGTTGAGACTTCACTTCTGCAAGCTGGATGAAAGCGACGAACTCATTCACCACAATCTTGTTACCAATCAGCGAGCCTGCTGTGGTTGCTTCTTGCCATGGTATACCCAACAACCAAGCGACTGGCGCAAACACAAAACCTAGGATGAGCTCAAAACTTAATGGTGTCCCAATCAGATCACCTATCCAACCTAACATACCGTTTAGCATTGCAATGACACTAATAAACGCCAGTAACGTACCACCGACCGATACAGCAATGCGTACACCCGCCATGGCACCATCGGCTAATGCTTCTACTACGTTGGTTGCACGTGGAATTTCAACTTGGCTAATGTCGATATCTGCTGCTTTATCCGTATCTTCTGGCATTAAAATTTTTGCCATCAACAAGCCGGCAGGTGCCGACATAAATGCAGCTGCAATAAGATAGTTGAGGTCGACACCCAGTGATGCGTAACCGACCAACGTTCCGCCAGCAACTGACGCTAAACCACCTGTCATAACTGCAAAGAACTGCGAGTCAGTCATGTGTTTTAGGTAAGGCTTTACCATCAATGGTGCTTCAATGGTACCGACAAAAATGTTTGCTGTTGCAGACAAAGACTCCGCACGACCGATACCCAGCAGCTTTTGAATACCACCACCGATAAAGTTAATGATTTTTGGCATCACACCAATGTGATAAAGACCTGAGATAAGAGAGGAGAAGAAAACGATGATACCCAGAACATTGATCGCAAAGGTGAAGCCCCCTGTCGCCAAATTACCGAATAAAAACGCAATGCCCTCTTGACCATAGTTGATCAAATTCGACACAACACTGCTCACTGAATTCAGCGCATCTCTTCCTGCTGGTACATATAAAACCAACAACGCAAACAGTACCTGCAAAGCAAACGCAAACGACACCGTTCTCAGCTTTATATTTTTTCTATTTGTAGAAAGTAGCCATGCTAGGAATAGTATGGCTACGATACCAATAATTGAGTTCATAAAATGAATCCGACAGAAGGGGGATATGGAAGGCACCGGATTGTATAGCGGACTCAAAATGCTGCAAGTTGAGGATGTTAACAGTGTGAAAAGTTTAAGCGACCAATAACTGACCAACAAAATAACCAATTGAATTTATTGAAGATAAACGTTTGCTTATTTTAATTATTTCCATATGGAAAATATGTTTCTGGTTCAGGAAAAATTTTTGTGAAGTGAATCACCTTATGTGTCGTTCTACAACGTCATTGATCCTGTTATTTAGGAATAGAGATGTAAGGCGCCAAACGTTGGTCCCAATGACAAGGGTTGCCGATCTTCTGTTTGATAAAGTTAATCACTGCGGATATTTTTTTTGGCATATGCTGGCGGCTTGGGTATACCGCATAAAACGGCATCGACTGGCTGGCTTTCCAGTCAGGTAACAGCTGTATTAACTTACCCGTTCTAAACTCATCCCCCAGCAAGTAAGTGGCAAGGTAGGCAATACCCCAACCTGCAATAGCCGCATCCCGAACGGCTTCTGCCAGATCCACTGAATAGTTACCCGAGACTTTTACGTTCAATTCTTGCTGATCTTTGGTAAACGCCCACCCCGTATAGTCACGCTCCCAGCTTCTGTATATGAGGCAGTTGTGAGCAGATAGGTCATCCGGTTCTGCTGGCGTGTCATGTTTCAATAAGTAATCTGGCGATGCCGCAACAACAAACTGGCAATCCGTCAAACGCTGCGCAATGTAACCTTCAGGCAAATGCTCGTTGTTGGTTACCCATAAATCGAGCCCTTCGGCTAACATATCGACCTTATAGTCAAACAGATGTACTTCCACTTGAAGTTGAGGATACAGTTCGCGTAACTCTTGAATCGCTGGAATAATGTGTAAGGTACCAAATGATTGCGACAACCCAAGACGTACCAAACCTGCTACTTCATCCCGCTGGGTTTCCATCTCTAATGTGGCGCTGCTCACCGCTTGTACCACTTGCTCACAGTGATGAAAAAAGGTTTTCCCTGCCTCAGTCGGCGTAAAGCTTCGCGTAGTACGTTGAACAAGCTTGATACCAAGAGACGCTTCTAACTGACTCAACTGTTTACTCACATGAGACACCGACACGCCTAAGCTCTTTGCAGCAGCTGTGAAGCTTTTGTGTTTAAGAAGAGCGGAGAAAATCACCATTTGTGCGGCACGTTCAGATAACACGCTTTACCTCGATTTGGTTATAGAAAAAACAAAGGGCTCCGAAGAGCCCTTGTATTGAAGACTGAATGCCAAATTGTTTGATGGCAGATCAGTATTTAATGCGGTCAGCCAAGTGACTCACAGCAAGTGCGAAGTAGTAAGAGCGGTTCCACTTCATCAATACGTTGTAGTTATTGTAAACCAGATACGTACGACCATTCTCGTCGTCCGGCATGATCAACCATGCTTTGATGTCTTCATCCAGTTTTGGCAACGGGCTACCGTCATATTTTGTGATACCTAATTGGCTCCACTCTTGAAGGTATTTGCCTTTTTCAGCCGTGCGCCCTTCTAGGCTGCGATCAATATTTTTAGGAACCTTAACTTGGCGACCCCAAGTATATTTATCATCCCAACCAGACTTGCTCAAATAGTTAGCGGTTGATGCAAACACGTCCGCTTCAGATTGCCATATGTCTTTTTTACCATCACCGTTGCCGTCAGCAGCAAAACGAAGGAAAGAGCTTGGCATAAACTGGCATTGACCCATCGCACCAGCCCATGAGCCTTTAAAGTTCTCTAGCTCAATATGGCCTTGATCGAGGATCTGAAGTGCCGACATAGTCTCTTTACGGAAAAACTCTTCACGACGGCCTTCAAATGCCATTGTGGATAGTGCATCAATCACTTTAAAGTTGCCGGTAAACTTACCAAAGTTACTTTCAACTCCCCAAAGTGCCACAATAAAGCGCGGGTGGACACCGTACTCATCGCCTATACGCTTTAGCTCGGTGTAATGCTCTTTGTAGAGTTGTCTGGCTTGCTTCACCTTCCATTCAGGCACCGCGCGAGGAATGTACTCATCCAATGTCAGTTTCTTTTCTGGTTGGTTTCGGTCCGCTTTTACTGCTCGGGGCTTGTACTCAACATTAGCAAAAGCAGCACTAATGACCTGCTCTGAGATACCTTTATCACGAGCTTCAGCACGCAGCTTATTCAAGTATTCATCAAAACCCTCGCTACTTGCAAAAGCCGAGGTACACATACCAACGCTAAGCATGGTAGCCAGTATCTTTTTCATATTGCCCTCCTTGAGCAAGGCAGAAATCCCAGATGAAAAACGATGACGTTATTCGCCTTTCTGCTGGGCTTTTTGTTCTTTGTACTTTTCTAATAGGTTCTCCGGCGGCGGTGGAACCTGAAGAAAGAAGCCATCATTTTGTAATGAAGCCTTCACTTTTTCGATATCAACTTGTGCCAATTTACGGCCATCAAGTTTAATCGTCATGACAGCGATAGGCTTACCGAACATCTGCATTAAGGTGTCAGGAACCTGTGAAAAATCATCCTTTTTCGGAATATAGAGATAAGTACCTTCTTTTTTCGAGCTTTTATAAATAGAACAAAGCATGACACGCCTTTTATGCTGATTTAGCCGCGTTGAGTGCGGATTAGGTTGAAAACGTCAAATTCTCGCAAACTTAATAGCAAATTTGAGATTAATTCACCTATTTGCCCACGAGAGAACTTGCTGCGTCAAAGGATGAAATATAACATGACATACCTAGTTTAAGGCAACGCTCTTTCAATAAAGGCAAGAAGTCCACGATGACCCATTCACCAGACCTTAAAGGTAGCAGTTTTACATTGTCAGTTTTACACCTTTCTGACAATGAGATCGCAAAGACTGTCGAATTTTTGCAAGAAAAAGTTTCTCAAGCACCTTCTTTTTTTGCATCCGCGCCTTTGGTAATCAATATAGCAAAAGTACAAGGCGACATTGATTTCCCTAAGCTTAAACAAGGCATCTCAGATGCCGGTTTTATTCCGGTCGGTGTAACGGGCTGTAAAGACAAGCGTGTACAAAACCTTGCTTCCGAAGCTGGCTTCGCCATTATGTCGGCGAGCAAATCGCCAAGCCAAGCACCTGCCAAAATGGCACCAACGAAAGTAGTTCGTACGCCTGTCCGCTCAGGACAACAGATCTACGCAAAAGATGGTGATTTGGTGGTGCTAGCGCACGTAAGTGCAGGTGCTGAAGTCATTGCTGACGGCTCTATTCATATCCATGGCACACTTCGAGGTCGTGCGATTGCAGGAGCAAGTGGTCAGCAGGAAGCGCGTATTATTTGCCACGATTTACAAGCAGAACTGGTATCCATTGCGGGTGACTACTGGTTAAGCGATCAAATTGAAAGCGAGTACTGGCAAAAGAAAGTAATGATCAGTAAAGCCGATGAATCATTACATTTAGAAGTTCTCGCGATTTAATCTAAAAAGGAAAAAAAATGGCACGCATTATTGTAGTAACGTCTGGTAAAGGTGGCGTTGGTAAAACCACTTCAAGCGCAGCCATCGCCTCTGGTCTAGCTCTTAAGGGAAAAAAGACCGCGGTGATCGATTTTGACATCGGTTTGCGTAACCTCGATCTAATCATGGGCTGTGAGCGCCGCGTCGTGTATGACTTTGTAAACGTCATTAACGGCGAAGCGACATTAAACCAAGCGCTGATCAAAGATAAGCGCACGGACAACCTATTTATTCTTCCTGCTTCTCAAACTCGTGATAAAGACGCACTGACAAAAGATGGTGTTCAGCGCGTATTCGGTGAACTTGATGAAATGGGCTTTGATTTTATTATTTGTGATTCACCAGCAGGTATCGAGCAAGGCGCGTTAATGGCCTTGTACTATGCCGATGAAGCCATTGTCACAACGAACCCAGAAGTCTCTTCTGTGCGTGACTCTGACCGCATTCTCGGTATTTTAGATTCTAAGTCACTGCGTGCAGAACAAGGGCTAGAGCCAGTAAAACAGCACCTTCTACTGACTCGCTACAACCCATCTCGCGTCACTCAAGGCGAAATGCTAAGCGTTGAAGACGTTGAGGAGATCTTACATATTCCACTACTGGGCGTGATTCCAGAAAGCCAAGCCGTGCTTAACGCATCAAACAAAGGTGTGCCAGTCACTTTTGACGATAACACCGATGCGGGTATGGCTTATTCTGACACCGTTGATCGCTTATTAGGCAATCAGGTTGAATTTCGTTTCCTTACTGAGGAGAAGAAAGGACTCTTTAAACGACTCTTTGGAGGCTAGACATGTCATTATTAGAATTTTTCCGTCCACAGAAGAAAACTTCTGCGAATCTAGCTAAAGAGCGTTTGCAAATCATTGTCGCAGAGCGCCGCAGCCAAAATGATCCTGCGCCGTCTTACTTGCCTCAATTAAAAGAAGACATCTTGAAGGTGATCAGCAAGTACGTGGCAATTGATCCAAATATGGTTGACTTAACATTTGAGCACAAAGACGACGATATCTCAGTTCTTGAGCTAAATGTGAAGCTACCAGACGAAGAAAAGTAATCAGTTTCTCTCGCCAGACGAATGCTCTAATTAGAACGAAAAAGGTTGGCATCGAGGCCAACCTTTTTCATCTTTCATTACTTTAATGCTTTGTTCATCTTGTCGCCGAGTAAATCCAAACGCCACCCTTGCATCAAATCAGGCAACACTTCTGGGTCACGATCTTTTTTCCAAACCCAACTGATCAACTGATTGATCTGCTTTTTAGAGGCAAGGAACTCCGTGGCTAAACCAGACTTCTGCGAAGCCGATTTCACCAAGTCTTTCATATTTTTGAAGACCTGCTTGTAACCCGGATAGTCCATTAAACGCTCAATTTTCGCAGGATACTCTTCAGAAGGTGTTTGCTTCGCTTGTTTAACAATCGCGGCAATCTTCGCGCCATGGCGGTTAATCGCTCGTATATCAATATCTTCTGCTTCCATCTTCTTAAAGTTCGTTAAACCAAGACGAGCGACCGTTAATAGATCACCTTCTTTGAAGATAAAGTTCAGCGCTAAATCTCGTTTGATTGCTTCACGATAACGCCACGTCGCCAATGGCTTTAAAATCGCCAGCTCAGAAGGTTTTAATTGCCAAGCGCCCTTAATATCAAGGTAGGCATTCTCTTCATTGGTTACGCGAATACGTTTCGAAACGAGTAAATCACTTTCTTGCTGTACAGCTTCCCACCAACCTGCTTGCGTCACCTTATCGAACAGCTTTTCGTATAACGGTAACAAGTAATGAACATCTGCGGCAGCATAATCTAATTGCTTTTGTGTCAGTGGACGAGCCATCCAGTCGGTACGTGATTCACTTTTGTCGAGCTCTACGCCTAAATATTCTTCCACCAGCGATGCGAAGCCTGTCGATAGGCCGTGACCGAGAAAAGCGGCCATCAGCTGCGTATCCACCATAGGGAATGGTGTACAACCAAAAGCGTTTTGGAAAACTTCTAAATCTTCACCACATGCGTGCAGCACTTTTAGCACAGAAGTATCTTTTAATAGCGCTACAAACGGCGTCATATCCGTTAATTCAGTCGGATCAATCAGCGAGAGGCGATTACCATCGAAAAGCTGAATCAGACCTAACTGCGGGTAGAAAGTGCGAATACGAACGAATTCGGTATCCAGCATCACTACGTCTGCCTCTCGGGCATGAGTGCAAACCTCTTCTAGGTCTTTGTTTTTAGTAATAATTTGATAGTTCACATACTTCTCGCTATAAAAATGCCAGCAAAACGCTGGCATTCTATCATTTTTTAAATCTCTCGACTCGACGAAATCGGCTTATGCGCTTTTCTTCGCAAGTTCAGCGTCATTCTCTTCGCGTAAAACACGACGCAAGATCTTACCGACATTGGTTTTAGGTAAGTCTTCGCGGAACTCAACCAACTTCGGAACTTTGTAGCCAGTTAAGTGTTCTCGACAATGCGCGATCACTTCGTCTTTGGTCAAGCTCGGATCACGTTTCACGACATAAATCTTCACTAATTCACCAGACACTTCATGCGGCTGACCAATAGCAGCAACTTCAAGTACTTTGCCGTGTAGTGCTACAACGTCTTCAATTTCGTTCGGGTAAACATTAAAGCCTGATACTAAGATCATGTCTTTCTTACGGTCAACGATATGCAGGAAGCCTTCGTCATCGAACTTAACGATGTCGCCAGTTGATAGCCAGCCGTCTTCGTTAATCGTATCTTTCGTTGCTTCAGGTCGTTGCCAGTAACCTTGCATAACCTGAGGACCACGAACTTGAAGTTCACCAGTTTCAGTATTCGCAAGAGCGTTGCCTTCTTCGTCCACGATACGAACTTCTGTTGATGGTACCGGCAGACCAATAGAGCCATTGTATTCAACAAGATCATGCGGATATGCCGCCACCAACGGAGAACACTCTGTTAGACCGTAACCTTCGAGCAAATAGCAACCCGTGGTCTTTTGCCATCTTTCTGCCACTGAGCGCTGCACTGCCATGCCGCCGCCAACGGCTAAACGTAGATTACTGAAATCCAACTCGTGGAAATCTTCATTATTGACCAATGCATTAAATAAGGTATTCACGCCCGTAATCGCAGTAAACGGATGCTTTTGTAGCTCTTTCACGAACCCTGGAATATCTCTAGGGTTGGTAATAAGTAAGTTACGACCACCCATTTCGACAAACAGCAGACAGTTTACGGTAAGAGCAAATACGTGATACAGCGGTAATGCTGTTACGACTAATTCACGCCCCGGAGATAAAACCGGTCCGTACGCGCCTTTTGCCTGTAGAACGTTCGCAATCATGTTGCGGTGAGTCAGAATCGCGCCTTTCGCGACACCTGTCGTCCCCCCCGTATATTGCAGGAATGCAATGTCATCCCCAGACATAAACGGTTTAACGTATTGTAGACGACGACCTTTACGTAGAGCCTGACGCATTGAGATTGCACCAGGTAAATCGTACTTAGGCACCATGCCCTTAACGTACTTCACGACAAAATCGACAATCGTACCTTTCGCTCGTGGCAGCATTTGACCAAGACTGGTTAACACTACGTGTTTGACTGGTGTTTTATCGACAATTTGTTCTAACGTATTCGCAAAGTTAGACACAATCACAATCGTCGTCGCACCTGAGTCATTCAATTGGTGTTCAAGTTCACGAGGAGTGTAAAGTGGGTTAACGTTTACGGCGATACAACCTGCACGCAAAATACCAAACAACGCCACTGGGTATTGCAGTAGGTTTGGCATCATCAGAGCAACACGGTCACCCTTTTGCAGTTTTAACTCGTTTTGCAGATACGCTGCGAATGCGCGACTACGCTCTTCCAATTTACGGAAGGTCATAACCGAGCCCATGTTCATGAATGCTGGTTGGTCTGCATATTTTTGTACAGACTGTTCAAACATTTCTACCAAAGACTCATATTGCTCTGGATTAATGGTTTCAGGTACGTCACTTGGATAACGTGAAAGCCATGGTTTATCCACGATGTTACTCCTCGTTTATAACTGGCTAAAAAATAGCGTCCTTTTTATTTTGAAAGCTATTACAGCACAGCGAACGTGCTTGAGCACGCAACTCTCAAACACTTGTTTAAATTTTGTTAACTACACCAAGAATTCGCGTTGCGACCTCGAGTATTTGCTCTAAATGACAGTGATGACCACCCTTGACAGAAACCACTTGCGGTGGGTTCTCTCCCCAATCAGCTTGGTTAGATGGTAAATTCTGAAATCCTTGATCGCCTAATACAATCAAATGAGGACAACGTATTTGGCTGGTAATCGAGTTAGCATGCGCTTGCGCCATTCGGTAAAGCGACGCACATTTTAACTTGGCGTCATGCCGCCAATACCATTTATCTCCTCGCTGCTCTGTTCCACGCTCTACTATCGGTAGAAGCTGCTCAGCGGTTAATTGGTTGGCTTGCATGCGTAATTTTAACGCCAGATCGAAGGAGGCAATGGCTCGCTCTGGCTTGTTTTGCTGTCTTATTCGACTTAAAACGCCATCGCGAAGACGAGGCAAACTGTTAGTAGGATCTTCAGTAAGAGGTCCTGCTCCCTCAATTTGCACAAGAGCTTCGACCTGCTCTGGAAACGCTGCACTATAGCAACTTGCGATTAAAGCACCAAGTGAATGCCCTACTAATATCAGTCTGTTTGGTGATAATTCGTCCAAAAACTGATACAAATCGGCAATATAGTCGTGAAAGGGGTAATAATTATCGTGAGATTTATGACTCGATAAACCGTGACCAAAATGATCGATGGCGAGGAGGTGTAAGTGAGGATTAAGTTGATTCAACTGCTCCATGAGCGCTTTAAAGCTGCCCGCATTATCTAACCACCCATGAAGAAAAACGACTGACAAGTCAGCCGTTTTCTCGTTCCCTATCTCAAGGGCTGCCATTTTGCCGGCAGGAAGCTCGAATTGACGCTCATGCATCGCAGATTATTTGACCTGTTTTATCACTTTACCGTCTTGCGGGAAATCATTACGCCACATGCGGCAGTTAATCGAGTAACATGGGTAAAAGTAGGTTGGCGAGTCATACATGCGTACACGTTCTTCAATTTTCCATAAACGGTACCCTTCCCCCTTAATTACTGGGAAGATGTAACCGTGCTCACCGATCTTTCCTTCTTCTTCCCCTGCTCCTTTGCCTACAACCGTCACCAAACGGCCTTCACTAAAGGCGACAGGCTCTAAATAGCCATCAAAATAGGCGACAAAACGCCCCGTAGGCTCTTCATCAATATCAGGTTTACCAGACTCACTGATAGGAAGGTTTACAATCTCTAGACGCGTTTTATCTTTAAAGTTATCCACTTTAGCGATGATTCCACCAAGGCGAACATCTTCACTCACTTGCCCCTGAGACTCAGCAAACGCTTTATAGTCTGTAACGACCAATTCTGTGCTTGCATTTAGCTCCTCTGGCAAAGAGCTACACGCAGACAAACCAACCGTAGCAAATAATGCGAGAAAAAACCGTCCAAAAACCTTCATAAACCACCTTTCAATATTAGTAACCCCAAGCTGGGGAGATCTCACACGTAAATATCGACACCAAGTAATTGAGCCAGTTCCTCTTTTTTAGCTCGATTCATGACATCCATGTACTGCTCCATTGCTTTACGTGCGCCCCCTTCAGGAAGGTCATATTGCACTTGAGCTCGGTGAATTTGGGACTCATCCACGTGTTTTATGGAGTGCGCCACGGCGTTAGCAACCTTTGAAGGCTGACCTACAGGCTGCTTTGTTTGTGATTTATTTACCTGCTTCTTTTGACTGGCTTTATGAGTGCGATTTGCACCGGGAATCAAAGAAGGAGGCAAGCCATTAATCGACGCCATAGCACTCCATAAAAATACAGGGCAAACGCCCTGCTTTTTGTCAGGTTAATGAAAAACGGACTATTCGCGACCAGGAAGTTTTTTCCATGTCACATTATCACGTAAATAAACAGGGCTCGAATCTTCGACCGGCACGGTATTACCCTTTTTAAATTCTTGTTCAGCAAGAATCACGATGTCTTGTGAATCAGGGTACAGAACGTCACTATGCGTCAAATTAAACGGTAGGTCTGCTAATACTTCTTGGTAAGCATCCCAACCAGTACCTGCTGTCGTCCACGTTTTGTCGTCTGCTTGTGCTTCTTCAACGAGACGTGCTGGTGGAATTACGCACTCTGCATCCATCTCTGCCCACTCACCGTTTGCTTGGCGAGTGTAACGTGCCCAGTAAACTTCACCCATACGTGCGTCAATAGCCACAGCGACATCGGTCACACCATGTAAGCGATAGCTACCTTGAGCCATTGCAGCCAGCGTTGAAACGCCGATCATAGGTAAGTCAGCACCGAACGCCAAACCTTGTGCGATACCAATACCGATACGAACGCCAGTAAAGCTACCTGGACCACGTCCAAACGCTAACGCATCCAGCTCTTGTAGAGTCAGGCCAGCTTCTTTGAGTACTTCATCAACCATTGGCAGTACTTTTTTGGTGTGATCGCGTGGTGCAACCGCGCTACGTGAAATCACTTGATCATTAGCCAACAACGCAACTGAACAGTTTTCAGTCGCTGTATCGATAGCAAGAATTTTTGCGCTCATTTAACTCTCTACAACTCTCATTTATTGGGTTATGCCTCAGCACTTGCGTCTGTGACAGATTGTTCTGCTTTCAGGAATGCTTTGATTCCATCTAAGTCTCGCGTCCTTGGGATAGGTGGTAGACTTCCGAGGAAAATACCACCATAGTCTCGCGTGACGAGGCGATTATCACAAATGATCAACGCACCGTGATCCTTCTGATCTCGAATTAATCGCCCGACTCCCTGCTTTAACGTAATCACTGCATCCGGGATTTGTACTTCAGCAAATGGTTCACCGCCACGTAATCGACAATCCTCGATACGGGCTTTGAGTAACGGATCGTCAGGGGCGGTAAACGGTAATTTGTCGATAATAACACAGCTCAGCGCATCACCTCTAACATCAATCCCTTCCCAGAAAGCGCCCGTCGCCACGAGTAAAGCGTTACCCAGTTCCATAAACTCCGCCAAGGTTTTCTGCTTACTCATCTCCCCTTGCATTAACACAGGCAGCTCAAGTACTTCTCGGAACTTCTCACCTAGTTCACGCATCATGCTGTGCGAGGTACATAAAAAGAAGCAGCGACCATCATTTTCTTCAATCACCGGAGCAAGCATTCGGACTAACTTATCCGCTAAGCCGTTACTGTTTGGCTCTGGCAAATACCTTGGCACACAAAGGCGCGCTTGTTTTTGATAATCAAAGGGGGACGGCAGAGAAAATTGCTTTGTAGGCTTGAGGCCAAGGCGCTCAGTAAAGTGCTTGAAGTCGCCCGATACAGCTAGGGTTGCTGACGTGAAAATCCACGCGCCTTGTTTAATCTCTATTTGCTCATGGAACTTGTCCGCGACAGAAAGAGGCGTAATGTGCAGAGCGAAATGACGAGGTGAGGTATCGTACCAGTATGAGTAACCGGTAATATCGACATCACATACCCGGTCGATACGGCCTTTGATCAAATTGGCTCGTTCAAAGGCCGTATCCAGTAATTGACTGCGCCCTAAAGCTATTTTGAGTACATCAATCGCCAATTCGAGGCTGTCAGTTAAGCGCAATAATTCTCGCTTAATAGAACCTGATTGCAACGCCTCACGCCAGTTGCCACGAAAGCCTGGCTCACCCAATACAATCCGCATGTCCATTGCGCTTTGCATGAGTTTGTCGCCCACTTTTTGCAATTGACGCATATCTTTGGCTTCGGTGCGATAGGCTATTTCAATGTCTTTGGCAAGATCGTGAATTTGGCGGCTTGAAACTGACTGGCCGAAATATTCGCTCGCAATATCTGGCAACTGATGAGCTTCATCAAAAATAAACACATCGGCTTCTGGAATCAGTTCACCAAATCCTGTCTCTTTGATCGCTAAATCAGCAAGAAATAAGTGATGGTTCACCACAACAATGTCGGAATCCATGGCTCGCTTACGCGCTTTCAATACAAAGCAATCGGTGTAGCTCGGACACTCTTTACCTAAACAGTTATCATTGGTTGAGGTGATAGTCGGAATGATCATGCTGTCTTCTGGCAGATCATCGCAATCACCAAGGTCACCTGTTTTGGTTTCTGATGACCAAGTACGCACTTTAACCAGTTGAGTTAATAACGTCGGGTCAGATTCATTAGTGTGGCTTTCGACCATTTGGCGGCTCAAACGATCCAAACACAGATAATTAGAACGCCCTTTTAATAACGCCACTGGGCCATAAAAACCAAGCGCATTGACCATGAGCGGTAAGTCACGATGGTACAACTGCTCTTGCAAGTTTTTCGAGCCTGTACTGATGATCACTTTTTTACCGCTTAACAGCGCAGGGACTAAGTAGGCGAAGGTCTTACCGGTTCCGGTTCCTGCCTCCACCACCAACTGGGTTTGATCTTTGATCGCACTGCTGACGGCTTCCGCCATATCGATTTGTGGCTGACGAGCTTGAAAGCCAGGAATGGCCTTACCTAACGCGCCATCAGAGGAAAAAGTTTTTGCGATCATGCTTGGTATTGAGTTTGAAAAATTATCGAGAGTATATCAGAGGAATAGGAGTGACATCAGCCCACAATCTGACCAGCTTGCGGCGACACGCGGATATTTTGTTGAAACCAACGTAAGAATAGATTATTTATGGTGAAACATGGCAGTACAGTTACACCCGCCAGGGAATAATAACAAATTCGTACGCTAAAATATTAATGCATGGAAGTACCTGATTTATGGAAAAGAAAACACTGTTGACCCACTGTTCTGACGCCCCGGGTCTCATCTCGAAAATTACTAATATCTGTTACAAGCACCAACTCAACATCGTTCACAATAACGAATTTGTTGATAATACCAGTGGCCACTTTTTCATGAGAACGGAGTTGGAGGGGTACTTCAACGATCAAACGTTTCTTGCCGACTTGGACCAAGCTCTCCCGCAAGGTGCTAAGCGTAAATTGGTTGGCTCTCGCCGTAAGCGCATCGTCATTCTCGTCACAAAAGAAGCGCATTGTTTAGGCGATATTCTGATGAAAACCTACGATGGAAGCCTAGATGTTGAGATCGCCGCTGTGGTGGGGAATTACGACAAACTGCAAACTCTCACTGAACGCTTCGACATTCCTTACCACCATGTGACCCATGAAAACCTTAGCCGTGAAGAACACGAGCAGAAGATGCTAGAAGTGATCGATCAATACGATGCTGACTTTTTGGTGCTAGCTAAATACATGCGCGTATTAACGCCGACGTTTGTTGAGAAATATCACCACAAAATCATTAATATTCATCACAGCTTCTTACCTGCTTTTATTGGCGCGAAGCCATATCAACAAGCTTACGATCGCGGTGTGAAAATCATCGGTGCAACAGCACACTTCGTGACTAATGATTTAGATGAAGGGCCGATCATCAAGCAAGACGTAATTCCTGTCGACCATACATTCAATGCCCAAGATATGGCGCAAGCGGGACGCGATGTAGAGAAGAACGTATTGAGTAAGGCTTTGAATAAAGTGATCAATGACCACGTCTTTGTTTACGGCAATAAGACGGTTATTCTTTAAATTCGCAGCTGATTGCTAGCTGCTAAAAACGCGTAATTTGAGAAGGCATTGTCTTTTCGTTACGCGTTTTTTATCTGTCGGTGGATGTTTTATTGAAGTGCTTGTAAGAGATTCCCGACTACGCTCCTTCGTCGCTTTCGGGAATGACGTAAATGAGGCATGAGCATGAAAGCTAATTAGTACGCATCACTTAACCAAACGCAAACAACTCAAGCGCGTCATTCCGACGAGCTTAAGCGAGATCAGGAATCTCATATCCGCACACTGTGAGTTTAAGTGACCCCTCTGACTAACAGCGCACGACGTAAAGCAAGTTACGCCTGCTCAGACTCCACAATACGCTTAAGTGAATGCGGGTGCAGCTTGATACAAATGCCTTGATACTTAAACGCCACCGTTGGGTTGTTCAAGCGTTCGCCATCCCCTTTCGGGCTCGACAGTTTGATCTTCACACCCAGCTCTTCTAACTCATTAAAGCGTGCGCCAAACGCTGGATAAGTGTGTCTCAAATCAGCAAGAAACTCATCTGCGGTTTCGGCATGAGACGGAATCACAAACTCCACATGTTCCCAGCTTTCAGTTGGGTAGATTTTGCCTTCCGCAGGGTATGGCAGCTCCAGACACTCAATCTTCCAGCCACGACTTTCCAACGCTTTATCGAACTCAATAACAATAATTGGGCGACCGTTGATTTTCGCTTGTGAAATCACCTTTCCGTATTGACTCCAAGCCTCATGCGCAGCTTTTGCGGTATCAGTATCGTTAATACGCAACGCAATATGGTCAGCTTGAGCAAAGCTCAGATCCAGTTTTAACAGGGATGCAAACTCTTCAATCTTCGCCATAAATGCATCCAAATCTTGGATCATCAATTCAGGCGCTAGGCGTTTTTCAACTAGTTGAGTCGTCATTGTGGTTCTCTTTTGGGGCGATTTATCTCATTACTCTGAGCGCAATAGTAAACGCAAACCAAACCACATTTCCATTCAATCGAAAAAGTATAAATTTCCCCAATTCCTCTCTGTATGAAAAGCAATAAAGTTGTTATCATTAGCCCCATTTTTGTGAACTCCAACAGAACTCGGCACTTACTTCGCCGAGTTCTTCGTCCTTGAATTGAAGGAAACGCGTGTGAATATCCAAGCACTTATTAATGACAAAGTATCTCAGGCTCTAGAAGCCGCTGGCGCACCTGCAGGCAGTCCTGCGGCAGTACGCCAATCAGCAAAGCCACAATTTGGTGACTACCAAGCAAACGGCGTAATGGGCGTTGCTAAAAAACTGGGTACTAACCCACGAGAATTTGCACAGAAAGTACTGGATGTTCTAGACCTAGATGGTATTGCAAGCAAGACAGAAATCGCTGGTCCTGGTTTCATCAACATTTTCCTAAGCGAAGAGTTCCTAGCAAAACAAGCGGAAGCAGCACTGGCTGACTCACGTCTTGGCGTTGCAGCAGACGAAGCTCAAACTATCGTTGCTGACTACTCTGCACCAAACGTAGCTAAAGAAATGCACGTTGGTCACCTACGTTCAACCATCATCGGTGATGCGGTGGTACGTACTCTTGAGTTCCTAGGTCACAAAGTGATCCGTGCGAACCACATCGGCGACTGGGGTACTCAGTTCGGTATGCTTATCGCAAACCTTGAACGTGTACAACAAGAGTCTGGCGAAGTTTCTATGGAGCTTGCGGACCTTGAAGGCTTCTACCGCGAATCGAAAAAGCTGTACGATGAAGATGAAGACTTCGCAGTAAAGGCGCGAAACTACGTTGTGAAACTGCAAAGCGGTGACGAGTACTGTGCAGAAATGTGGAAAAAACTCGTTGATGTAACCATGATCCAAAACCAGCGCAACTACGACCGTCTAAACGTGTCACTGACTCGTGACGACGTGATGGGCGAGAGCATGTACAACGACATGCTTCCTAAGATCGTTGCAGACCTAAAAGAACAAGGTCTTGCCGTTGAAGATGATGGCGCGCAAGTTGTATTCCTAGATGAATACAAGAACAAAGATGGCGAACCAATGGGCGTTATCGTTCAAAAACGCGATGGCGGTTTCCTATACACAACAACAGACATCGCATGTGCAAAATATCGTTATGAAGAGCTAAGCGCAGACCGTGTGCTTTACTTCATCGACTCACGTCAACACCAGCACCTAATGCAAGCTTGGACAATTGTTCGTAAGGCAGGCTACGTACCTGAGTCAGTATCTCTTGAGCACCACGCGTTCGGCATGATGCTTGGTAAAGATGGTAAGCCATTCAAGACTCGTGCGGGTGGTACCGTTCGCCTTGCCGACCTTCTAGATGAAGCAGAAGTTCGTGCAGCACAGCTGATCGAATCTAAAAACCCTGAACTAGATGCGGAAGAAAAAGAGAAGATCTCTAAAACAGTTGCAATGGCAGCGGTTAAATACTCTGACTTATCTAAACACCGTACGACTGACTACGTGTTCGATTGGGACAACATGTTAGCGTTTGAAGGTAACACAGCACCATACATGCAATATGCATACACTCGCGTAGCTTCTATTTTCGCTAAAGCTGGTGTTGCTATGGACGCTCTCCAAGGTGACATCAAAATCACTGATGAGAAAGAGAAAGCACTTATTGCTAAGCTTATGCAGTTCGAAGAAGCGGTTCAATCTGTCGCTCGCGAAGGCCAACCACACATCATGTGTAGCTACCTATTCGAACTAGCAGGTCAGTTCTCTAGCTTCTACGAAGCATGCCCTATCCTAGTTGCTGAAGACGAAGCAGTGAAACAAAGCCGCCTGAAACTAGCAGCGCTAACAGCGAAGACCATCAAGCAAGGTCTGTCTCTACTAGGTATTGATACTCTAGAGCGTATGTAATCCGCTTTTACGTAGGTAGCTTAAGTAGCACAAGCTAAATGATGACAAAGGTTGACGTGAAAGCGTCAACCTTTTGTTTTATCTGGCGTATACTGATGTCATTCAATTCAAATCGGACAACATAATGAGTTTTGAACTGCACCCTCAACTGGCAAAAGACACCACCGTTATCGGCCACTTCCCACTGTGTGTGGCGCTTCTGCATAAAGATAACGCCGTGCCATGGGTTATCTTGGTCCCTAAACGTGCAAACCTAAAAGAGCTTCACCACTTGCCAATGCAAGAACAGCAACAGTTTTTGCTAGAGTCTCAAGCGGTAAGCCAAGCACTGGAAGCAACATTCCGTCCAGACAAGCTAAACCTTGGTGCGCTAGGTAATATGGTGCCACAGCTGCACATTCACCATATTGCTCGCTTCAAAGATGACGTAGCATGGCCGGGACCGGTTTGGGGTAACACCAAAGGTGAATTCCGTACAGAAGAAGAGCAAAACGAATTGCTTGGTCGCATTAAAAATGTGCTGTCACTGAGTTCTATTTTCCAAAAAGCATAAGCACTGCTAGCGAAAATAATTCGCCTTTGAATACGGCTGAAATAGACAGAGAAAGATTAATACGTATTTGTAACAATCTTTCTCATTTTTCTGGGATTATCACTAAAATAAAACTTGTTTAGACTACCAGCTCAGTTAGAGAGGGTCATCATGAAACAAGTCTTCAACACATTCCGATACGTCAGCTGGATCGCCATTATCTGTTCTATGGCTGCTTCATTCTTGCTTTTTCTTATGGGTGCAGCAAAAACCTATTCGGCATTTGCGGTCTTCATTCTCAATCAAACACCTCCAGAAGCACTCGCACATTTAGATAAAGCAGACATCGCGATCGCTTATTTGATCAAGTCACTGGATACGTTTCTTGTCGCACTAGTTTTGTTCATCTTTGCTCACGGCATCTACACACTATTTATTTCCAACAAAGCTAAAGCGAAAACACAAGAGCAGTCGGTTTTGCATTGGATCAGAACCCCAAACATCGGCCATCTAAAAAACATTTTGGCTGAAGTCATCATCGTGATCTTGTTTGTGAAGTTCTTAGAGCTCGTGCTGATTAACTTCGACAGCTTAGATTGGACGATCTTAACATTACCTATTTCGATTTTAGTTTTAAGTCTTGGTTTAAAGTTCCTAGAGTTAGGCGCGACTAAACACTCTGAAGAACATTAATTTCGCTGTATTCACAAACAATAACCAGCAAAATAAAAGCCGCATCATTGCTGATGCGGCTTTGTCGTTTTTACGTGATAATTTTTAGGTGACTAATTTTGATAGTCGCTACATGGTGACTGTCAGAGACAAACCATCTTGTTTAGTCACTGAGTAGCGAACACGAGTCACGTCATGAGCTTTATTAGTGTCGACTAGGCGGCTAATTTTGCCCTTCTTAATCCACACGTTTAACATCGCGTCGGCGCCATCTTCACTCATCCCAAACTGTTTAGCCAGATCTGACTGGGAGACGGTTCCTTTGTCTGCAATGTATTGATAAAGCTCTTTTAAAATCATGCTACTTGCGCCTCTAATGCACCGTTTTGTTTCTTACCAACTTGTTTGAACACACGGTATGTGCCAAAGAAGATAGCTACGATCACAGCCATCCAAATACCACTTGTTACTGGGCTATCTGCGAAATGCGTCAATTGGTTGTAGAACGTCGCACATAGGTAAGCCAAGCCCATTGTCCAAACCGCGATAAAGCGTGCGAACTTATGACCAAACTCACGTACGTAAGCACCCATCGCCGCCACACAAGGAGTGTACAGTAGGATAAAGATTAGGTAAGCAAATGCGGCATTGCCAGAAGCAAACTGCGATTTAATGTTACCGAAGATAGAAGCATCGACTTCTTGTTCTTCGGCAACGGCATTTGAGTCAGTTAAGTCACCCACTTCAATGCCTAGTGGATCTGAGTAGCTCAAACCGGCTAGGTTTTCAGGGATACTCATTACTGCCTCTTCTAGGCTGCCCATTAGATCAAATTCTGCGTCTTCACCGTCGCTTGGCGTGGTGTATAGGCTGTTAAGCGTACCAACTACCGCCTCTTTTGCGAAGATACCGGTAATGATACCAACCGTCGCTGGCCAGTTATCTTCTTGAACACCGATTGGCGCGAATACTGGAGTAACAACTTGCGCAGCTTTAGAAAGCACCGAGTTTTCGCTGTCTTCGTTACCAAAACTGCCATCAGTACCCAATGAGTTGAAGAAACTCAGAATAGCAACAACGATAACGATGGTTTTACCTGCACCAAGTACAAAGCGCTTTAGCTTTTGCCAAGTTTTGATCACCACGTTTTGTAGCGTCGGAAGCTCGTAATCTGGCATTTCCATCACTAGGCTGTCGCTGCTACCTGGGTAAAGCGTGTGCTTAAGGAAAAGACCTGTGAAGATCGCTGCCACAATACCAAGTAGGTAAAGTGCGAATACAATGTTCTGGCCAGAACCTGGGAAGAATGCCGCAGCGAATAGCGCGTATACAGGCAGACGAGCACCACATGACATAAATGGTGCCATAGAGGCAGCCAGTTTACGCTCACGTTCTTGGTCTAGAGTACGAGTTGCCATGATTGACGGTACGTTACAGCCAAAACCAAGAACCAACGGTACAAATGCTTTGCCCGGTAGGCCGATCTTCTGCATCACTTTATCTAGTACGAATGCTGCACGAGCCATGTAACCTGAGCTCTCAAGTACCGCTAGGAAGAGGTACAAACACGCGATAACCGGAATGAAGGTTGCAACCGTCTGGATACCACCACCGATACCATCAGCAAGAACCGTCACTAACCACACAGGCAAATGACCGTCTAACAAGTGATGCCCACCATCAACCAATAATGCGCCCACACCAATGTCAAAAAAGTCGATAAATGCACTACCGATGTTAATCGAGAACATAAACATCAGGTACATAACAACAAAGAAGAAAGGAATTCCAATCCACTTGTTCAAAATAAACTGGTCGAGTCTTTCAGTCACACTACGACTTAACTTGCCTTCGCTTCGGCGAACTTTTTTACACTGTTCATGCAGATGCGTGTACTTAGTATCCGCGACATGCAAATCGATATCCAAATCTAACGTCGTAATGACTTCCAAGACTTTGCTTCTATCAATATCAGAAAGACTATTGAGCACCATTGTGTCTTTTTCAAGCGCACGAATCGCTAGTGCACGATGAGCGACGTTTTGGTCGTTAAAAAGTGCGGAAACCGTTTGAATTGCCGACTCCATCTTCTCACCGTAATGCAAAGACAATTCTTTAAGTGGCACTCCTTGAACGATGGATTTATGGAGCTTTTCTTTAAACTCTGCCACTTGAGTTTTATTGGTTGCAGATAAACTGACAACCGGACAACCTAACGTTTTCTCAAGCTCTGCAACGTTAATCATCTGACGTTCACGCTTTAGCGCATCCATCTTGTTGAGGACAACAATCATAGGGCGACCAAGTTCGCGAAGTTGCAGCGTCATGTATAAGCTGCGCTCTAAACTTGTAGCATCCACCACGTTAATAATGAGATCAGCAGGATGAGTTAGAACCGCACGCGATGCGATGGATTCATCAATACTATTACTATCATTACCACTGTCTAATGAGTAAATACCCGGAAGGTCAGTGAGCAAAAACTCATCCCCAGCATGCTTGAATTGTCCCGTTTTCTTTTCAACCGTGACGCCTGCCCAGTTACCAACTTGCTGTTTTGCGCCAGTTAAACCATTAAATAGCGTCGTTTTACCACTATTAGGGTTACCTACGGTTAGCACTTGATATTGCATTACACTCGCTCCACTTCAATTTTCTGAGCAATTGTTTCTCGCAATGCGACAGACACACCACGGACTTCGACTTGTAAAGGATCGCCCATTGGCGCACGTCGAATCACTTTGACTTCTGTATTGGGAAGCAGCCCCATTACCATGAGTTTCTTTCTGATATCTGATGAAAGACCATCTAACAACCGAATCGTCACCGTATCGCCAGGATTAATCTCTGATAACTTCATAGTGGCCCTTAAGAGTATTGCTAATGAGAAATATTATTATTTAATAAGTTTAGGTTGCCAATATTACTCCCCTATACCCCTTCAATCCTTGTGTGAAATCAAAGATTCCGTAAATGTTTTCACGCTTTCAAACGTTAACTTCGTAAATTTCCTCTCGTTATTTACGTCAAAATTAACAATTACAAATGACACCTAACGAAACAAAAATGTCACAAACCAAGACAGAAAACAAAAAATTCAAATTAAAACAATGGCTTAAGCAAAAAGCCAAACGTTGTCGCTTTTCTCATATAAACATGGCGTTATTTTTATAAGAAAAATAAGTAACCTCTCGTATAGTTACTCCATCGAGAGGGCAACTTCTCTAATAAATTCCAGAGGTGGCATGGCAACATGTCACTCCGGCAGCAAGCGAAGGTGTCCTTGACACCCGTGGTATAGTCCCCCCGGCTATACCACGATATTTTTTTTCACCTCTTTCAAAACTTCTTTACCTTATTCATCTTTTCAACACAGTTTTCGTTTTCACGAATGTCGCATGCCATCACTCCCCCAAATGAACCACGCTCTTTTGATACAGCAATACAACTGTCATTTATTTGTTGCAACTATCAGTAAATCATTCTCTTGAAGCCATTTATGCTTATTGCTATGAACATCGCGACTAACAGATAGAACGTGATCGTGCTTACGTGTTGAGAATGGATTTGTAGGCTAGATGTGATGAAGAAACAATGAAACTTACTGCGTTAGCAACTGCAGCAATAATAGAGCACTGTATGCAGCTCCCCAGCATCTTAACTATTAACTAGGGAGCGTATAATGAAGGTTTTCTAGTTAATTTCTTGGCTTTCTTGAGTCAAAGCAAACTTGGAAGGGGGCAAACCAAAATGCAGCTTAAACTTTTGGCTAAAGTAAGATGGATCATTAAAGCCACAGTTAAAGGCGACTTCACTGATTTTCTCACCCGCCAATAACTGTTCACACGCCGTTTCTAAACGAACCTCTGTGACATAGTCTTTTAACGTTCTTGACGAGGCAGATTTAAAACGCCTCTGCAAAGAGCGTTCAGACATATACAGCATTTTAGCGGCTGACGCAGTGCCAAATTCAGGATCATGGTAATGCTCTGCCACTAATTGATAGACTTTTTGCAACCACTCTTTCTCTGGTGTGACTTGATCTTCTGCAATAGTTACAGGATTGAGTTCTTGCTGCGGTTCATCCAGATAACTCCTTTCCTTCGCAGATGGCCATGTAATCTCGACTTTGTTTTGAGCATCAGAAGAGAAGACAGCCAAATAACCACCACTCGTTGTCACTAGTTGGGCAAGGTGGTCAATACTCAACTCAGAGTGATTTAAGTTAGATGGAAGCCCAGTCGCGACTTTATTAGGTAATTGCGTCCCGTAATCAAGAAAGCTCAATGACACAATATCATGCCCCTTTTCTAGCATAATTCTAACCGTTTGACCCCGGAAAGAGCGCTTGATGATATTGGCAAAAATGCTATTGAAAATAACATCAAGATTAAAACTTTCCAGAGCAACCCGGCTCTGCTTGCTCTCATCTTCTAGCTCTACCAAAATACCCGCTTTTGCAAAGTCATCTTGCCATACATCAACCACTGACTGAGTTATCTGACTCAAGTTGTAGTTCTGACTCCCACCACTTACATCACTTGGAACACTTTTGAGTTCATTTAACTGCCAATTCGTTTTAGCCAAATGATCCTCTGTCGCAGTATCGAGAGGCATAGGTAGTTTCGCCACAATAAAGTCGACGCTTGATTTTATGGATAGAGCTACATGGTCTACGAGTAGGTTTCTAACTTGAATCTGTTTACGTAATTGCTGGTTGCTCGTAAGCAACACTCTACTTTGATGTCTTAACTGATTCGTTTTGAGGGTCACTTGAGCTGCTAGATCACGGTTAGCCTGTACAACGTAGCGCGAGCGCCAGAATACGAGTACTGCAACGACCGCAATACTAGCTACGACAAAGCCTAAAATAGCAAATCGCGATAGATACCAAGGATGAAGGACGATAAAGTGAGATTCTAAACCAACGACTCCAGCGGCAACTTGAGACGCATTACTGACCTGCAAGTGATATTCACCGGAACTAAGGTGCTCGAGTGTCAGTTGGCCCCCCTCTAACGTTTGCCATGGGTCATCGTTGTTCAATCGATAGTACAAATTTTGACTGTCTGGTTTTGGCATCACACCGAATAAAAAACTCAGCGAAGATCCATATGGCAGTGTGAGCCCATTCAGATCGGCACTACCAACTTGCAGAACTTCATTTTCAAGCACAACTTGGCTAACAATAAACTTAGACTCTGGGGGATTAGATACAAGCAGCTTGGATGCTTCTGCTTTTACGAGTCCGTACTTCGACCCCAGAACAAGCTCTCGCTCACCAATTTCTGTCTGCTGTATAACGCTACAAATACCAGGGAGGAACTCATTGTTCATTAAGCCTGATGACGATGAGTAATGTTTCACTAACTCACCCGAAAGGTGGTAATAGCTTAAACCGACAGAGGAAGCTAACCATACACCTTGCCTGTCTCTGATCAAGCAAGCAGGTCTGGCGTTGGGTTCACTCATTTCAACAACACGTTTTTCATCGCTTCGTGTATCAGTTTTAAACACACCATAAGATGAAGCAAACCACTGGCTGCCATCAACCGCCGTGGTCATGTCTAATGATTCACCAAACTTTTCTGAAAAACGGATAAACTGGATGTTGTCATTACTGTATTGGTATACGCCATGATCGGTGCCTATTAATAGGGCATCTTCAATATCATATAGGCGCGTAACCTTAGCAGGCAAATACTGACTTACTAGCCACTCACTTCCAAAGTTTCGTACGCTTTGTGCAGCAGTATCAACATTGTAAAGATGGTATCCGCTTGATACCCAAAGACGGTCATCACCATCAACGGTCACATGCTCTACGGCATGTCCGGCCATAACCTGTAAATAAGGAAATGTAATCTTGTTGAGACCATTTAGATCAAATATTTCCAGCCCTTTTGAGGTTGCAAGCCAAAGCTTGCCGTTTTGAAACGCAAATTCATTGATCTGCGACTCCAACTCTAAGACTTGGTTAATCCCACTCTTTCCTGAACGATAAATCTTTCGGTCATCAGCAAACCAAAGCGCACCATCAGGACCTTCAATAGTTTGCCGAATTCGTCCTGATAGGGTGTGTGAGTCATAACTACTAAAGGTCACTCGTTCAAATTTTTTACTAAATAGCGAGTAATAACGAATACCTTGGTTAGTCGCAATCCACATCCCTCCTATATTGTCGCTCAACAACGAATAAATCTTCGTGTTGTCTAACTCTAACTCAAGAAAACTTGCAGGCGCGACTTCGGTGACCTCACCTGAAAAAAATGAGTACAAATAAAGGCCATGCTCTGTCCCCACCCAATACTCTTGATTTGTCTCTGCGAATGTCAAAACATGTGAGCCGCCAATTCTAATCACTTCTTTATCAGGCTGGTAAATGTTGAAAATTAAAGCGCCGCGCAATGTACCTATCAAAATTTCTCTTCGCGTGTGTGAATAATAGACTTTCTCAATGTAGTTTTGACCTGAGGCAGCGACATGGTCAAACTTATCACCTTCAGAAAGATAGAAGCCGGAAGTCGTTGCTAGTGCCCACTTCGTTTCAACTAGCACCGCATCATTAATGTAAACGTAGCTATTATTACTATGTTGATAGAGCTGCAATAGAGAGAAAGAGTTTAATTCGCTAGTGTCGATATTGTAGGTATAGAAATGCGCGCCATCACTCACCCAAATATAGTTCTTTGAAGACCCTATTTTTCTTATTTGTGAGCCTGGATTTAAACTAAAGACTAAACGTCGTTCCTGATTTGGATAGGTTCGATAGACCTCATTTTCAATAAAGGTCCAAAAAGCACCTTTATGATAAGCCAACTGCTTAGCCGACGTTTGTAGGAAGCTACCTGATTTAGGTAATATAGTTTGACCATCGTAAAACAGGACTCGTCCGTGTACGTCATGAATCCACAAACCGCCCTTTTCACCCAAGAACAACTTTTTAGCCGCGATAAAAGTACCCTTTGCCTGAGTTGGCAAAGGGTAAAAGATTGCATTTGCATTATGAAGCGCAAATGCTTGGTAGGATAAGACAAAGCCCAACAGAGCAAGGGCTAATTGGCGTAGCAAGACGAAAACCTTTTGTATCAATTTGTGCTCGGAAAGTGACCGTTCATCGTTTGTAAAGCATGGATTGATACGGTTATTTTGAGCTGATAATTATTGGTAATGATATCTCAATTACTTTCTGAGAAAAGGCTCGCCTTACCAAAGGTTGTAATTCTTACTACTGGATCACGTTAAAAAGACTACTCCTACATTACGACAGCACTTAATCTGACTTTTTGTTCAAGCATTGCTCAAAACTATTCGCCATATTGTTGAGAAAAGTAAAGTAACTGCCAGGTTTTGCTTCAATTGTACTCCCTAACGGGTCAAGCTCGCCTTTAGCGACGTCACTGCCTCTCATTACGCTCTGAACGACAGCCGGGGTAAACTGAGGTTCAGAAAATACACAAGCCACATCTCCACCACTTAGCTTTTGACGAATTTGAATTAAGGTCTTCGCTCCTGGCTTTCGTTCTGGGCTCACAGTAAAATGCCCCATTTGATTTAGTTCATAACGATCTTCGAAATAACCGTAAGCATCATGGAATACAAAGTAACCTTTGTTTTTTACTGGTGCCAGCTTCTGCTTTATCTGTTGGTCAGTGTCTTTTAGCTCGAGTTCAAACTTTTTGAGGTTCGCTTGATATTGAGCTGCATTTTCCGGATCAAGTGATACAAGTTGATTCACAACAGCCTTGGCCACTTGTTGTGCTTGGCTTACACCTAGCCAAAAGTGCGGATCATGTGAGCCATGATCGTGCCCATCATGGTCATGGTTGTGCTCACTATCAAATTCACGCAATTCTAGATTTGGAATTTGACTAATAGTCAAAGTATTCGATCTATCCGAAACAACTTTCTCTAGAAACGGTTCAAGATCATGTCCGTACCAAATAACCAAATCAGCCGAAGCGACCTTTTTAACATCCGATGGACGCAAAGCATAGTCATGGGGTGATGTGTTAGACTGCAATAGCACGTCTGGTGAAGTTACTCCTTGAGTAAGCTCTGTTACTAACAACTGAATAGGTTTGATACTCGTCAGTACCGTTACTGCCTGTGCTGGAAGTGTTAACATTGCTGAGGCAGCAAGAATTAATGCTCTTTTCATAGTTTTACTTGGGATATGGCGTGGAAAGTGAGATAATGTTACATTATAACATTATTGATTTGCAAATGAGTTTCATTCATGTCTTCCTTAGTCCATCTTGAGCAGTTATGCGTCGAGTTCGATGGCCGCAGAGTTCTCGATAACATTAGTATGGAATTAGAAAAGGGCAAAATAACTACCCTAATTGGTCCCAATGGAGCGGGAAAATCAACGTTAGTCAAAGTTATCTTAGGTCTTCAAAAGCCAACAAGCGGCAAGTTGAACCGACAAAGAAAACTGAAAATTGGTTACGTTCCTCAAAAGTTGAAGCTCAATGACTCCCTTCCATTGAATGTAACCCGCTTCCTAAATTTAGCAGGAAAATACAGTAAGCAGGAGTGCATTGATGCATTAAGGCTTGTTGGCGCTGAACATTTACTTAATAGTAATATGCATCGCTTATCCGGTGGTGAAAACCAACGAGTGTTACTGGCGCGCGCTCTGCTTCAGCGTCCTCAGCTGTTGGTATTAGACGAACCAGCTCAGGGTGTGGATATCCAAGGTCAAATCGATCTCTATGACTTAATTGAGAGCATTCGTCACCGCTTTGATTGTGGCGTATTTATGGTGTCGCATGACTTACATTTAGTGATGGCGAAAACGGACGATGTTATTTGTCTGCATCACCATGTTTGCTGCTCAGGTTCACCTGCCACTATTACTCAGCACCCTTCTTACATCGCACTATTTGGCAATGCTGCGAGAGAGTCTCTCGCGTTTTATCATCACGACCATGAGCATCATCATCACGATTTATCCGGAACGCCAGTAAGCGGTGATGCGATATCATGCTCCCACCATAAACACGGACATCACCATCATGATTGAGTTTCTCCTACCTTCTATTCTTGCTGGTATTGGTATCGCGATCATTGCCGGTCCGCTTGGGTCATTTGTCGTTTGGCGTAAAATGGCTTACTTCGGAGATACCCTAGCTCATGCATCATTAATGGGCCTAGCGCTGGGTTTTTTGCTCAATGTAAATCTCTACCTTGCCCTACTCGTCTGCTGTTTAGCTCTGGCCGTTTTGCTTGTCACTCTGCAAAAGCAACAACTTGTGGCTACAGACACGTTGTTAGGTATCTTGGCACACAGTGCACTCTCTATCGGTTTAGTATCGGTTAGCTTTTTGGAAAACGTGCGCGTCGATTTAATGAGCTACCTATTTGGGGACTTACTTGCCGTCTCTCCACAAGATCTGATGTTTATTTACGCAGGTGTTGTTGCGGTAAGTGCGTGTTTGTACGTCTTCTGGCGCCCACTGCTTTCTAGTACTGTTAGTGAAGAACTTGCCGCTGTTGAGGGCGTGAATACAGACTTAGTTAGATTGGTGTTAATGCTAATGGTGGGTGTAGTAATCGCAGTAGGTATGAAGTTCGTTGGCGCGTTGATCATGACTTCGCTCCTAATTATCCCAGCAGCAACAGCACGTAAAGTCTCTTCATCACCAGAGCAAATGGCATTGTTCGCATCCATTATTGGCTCAGTGGCAGTACTGATGGGGCTTAGCCTATCATGGCACTTCGATACACCGGCCGGCCCTTCCGTAGTGATCAGCGCAACATCCTTATTTATGCTGAGCCAGCTGATTAAAAGCAAAGCATAATCGCATTGAGCATTAAACGCGAAAGACCTTGCTAACAACAAACATAAATCCACGGAAACGGAAAAAGAAAAGCCTGCGAAATCGCAGGCTTTTTAATACTTATTAAGTAGTGTGGTCGATTACCAACCCGTCACTTCACGTAGACCTTGGCCAATCTCTGCTAGAGATTTCACAGTTTTAACGCCAGCCGCTTCTAGTGCAGCAAATTTGTCTTCAGCAGTACCTTTACCACCAGAGATAATCGCACCAGCATGGCCCATACGCTTACCAGGAGGCGCAGTTACACCAGCAATGTAAGAAACCACTGGCTTCGTTACATTTTCTTTAATGTATGCTGCTGCTTCTTCTTCTGCAGTACCACCGATCTCACCGATCATAACGATCGCTTCTGTCTCAGGGTCTTCTTGGAACAGTTTTAGGATATCAATGAAGTTTGAACCCGGGATTGGGTCACCACCGATACCAACACAAGTAGACTGGCCGAAACCTTCGTCAGTGGTTTGTTTAACTGCTTCGTAAGTTAGAGTACCGCTACGAGATACAATACCTACTTTGCCTTTCTTGTGGATGTGACCAGGCATGATACCGATCTTACACTCATCAGGAGTGATAACGCCCGGACAGTTAGGACCAATCATGCGAACGCCAGTTTCTTCTAGCTTCACTTTTACGTCGATCATATCTGTAGTAGGGATACCTTCAGTAATCGTTACGATTAGCTCGATACCCGCGTCAATCGCTTCTAGGATTGCATCTTTACAGAAAGGTGCTGGTACGTAGATGACTGTCGCTGTTGCGCCAGTCGCTTCTACTGCTTCACGAACTGTGTTGAATACAGGAAGACCTAGGTGAGTTTGGCCACCTTTACCTGGAGACACACCGCCAACCATTTGCGTACCGTATGCGATAGCTTGCTCTGAGTGGAAAGTACCTTGACCACCAGTGAACCCCTGACAGATTACTTTAGTGTCTTTGTTAATTAATACAGACATTATTTAGCCTCCGCAGCAGCAACAACTTTCTGAGCAGCATCAGTTAGCGACTCAGCAGCAATGATATCAACATCAGAATTAGCAAGAACTTCGCGACCTAGGTCAGCGTTAGTGCCTTCAAGACGAACAACAACAGGTACGCTTACGCCTACCTCTTTAACCGCGCCGATAATACCTTCTGCGATCATGTCACAACGTACAATACCACCGAAGATGTTAACAAGTACCGCTTTCACATTGTCATCAGATAGGATGATCTTGAATGCTTCAGCAACACGCTCTTTCGTCGCGCCGCCACCTACATCTAAGAAGTTAGCTGGTTTGCCGCCGTGTAGGTTTACGATATCCATCGTACCCATTGCTAGGCCTGCACCGTTAACCATACAGCCAACGTTACCGTCTAGTGCTACGTAGTTCAGCTCCCACTGAGCTGCGTGTGCTTCACGCTCATCTTCTTGTGAAGGATCGTGCATTTCACGAAGCTTAGGCTGACGATACAGTGCGTTTGAGTCGATGTTGATCTTACCGTCAAGACATAGCAAGTTGCCTTCACCAGTAATCACAAGTGGGTTGATCTCTAGCAGAGCAAGATCGTACTGAGAAAACATAGTGCCAAGACCCATAAAGATCTTAACGAATTGTTTGATTTGGTCGCCTTCAAGACCAAGTTTGAACGCTAGCTCACGACCTTGGTAAGCTTGTGGACCTACTAGTGGGTCAATTGCTGCTTTGTGGATGAGTTCCGGCGTTTCTTCCGCAACTTTTTCAATTTCCACACCACCTTCGGTAGAAGCCATGAAAACGATCTTACGGCTAGCACGGTCAACTACCGCACCTAGGTATAGTTCGTTCGCAATATTTGAAGCTTCTTCAACAAGGATTTTTGTTACTGGCTGACCGTTAGCGTCAGTTTGGTAAGTCACTAGGTTTTTACCTAACCACTTCTGTGCAAACTCTTTAACGCCTTCTTTTGTATCGTGTAGCTCTACGCCACCCGCTTTACCACGGCCACCAGCGTGAACCTGACATTTAACTACTTTCTTGGCTGTACTAATACGGCCTGCGGCTTCAAAAGCTTCTTGTGGTGTATCACACGCGTAGCCTTCTGGCACAGGCAAACCGAATTCTGCAAACAGCTGTTTGGCTTGGTATTCATGCAAATTCATTTCGATATTCCGTTTGTTTTTCCCTTAAGGGATTTATTATTTCCATAACGCTGCAGTCTTGGCTGCTTGTACGTCTGTAGGGTCTTCTCAAATCAATCCTTCATCATGAGTTCTCATACTGAAGGATTCAAATGAAGGCCAAACGTTGAGCTAGTCTAGCCATTGAAATTTTTAACGTCTAGCTACCTACGATAACTAGACGTTTTAGCGATATTAAACGTCTAATAGGAGACGTGCTGGGTCCTCTAGTAACTCTTTAATCGTTACTAGGAAGCCAACTGATTCACGACCATCAATTAGGCGGTGATCGTAAGATAACGCTAGGTACATCATCGGCAAGATTTCAACTTTGCCATCCACTGCCATCGGACGCTCTTGGATCTTATGCATACCAAGAATCGCTGATTGAGGTGGGTTGATGATTGGTGTAGACATTAGTGAACCGAACACACCACCGTTTGTGATAGTGAAGTTACCGCCCATTAGCTCGTCTACCGTTAGCTTGCCATCACGACCTTTAATAGCCAGCTCTTTGATGCCTTTTTCAACATCAGCGAAACCAAGCTTGTCACAGTCTTTTAGGACAGGTGTAACTAGACCACGTGGAGTTGATACCGCCATGCTAATGTCGAAGTAGTTGTGGTAAACAATGTCATCGCCATCAATCGAAGCATTTACTTCTGGGTAACGCTTAAGCGCTTCTGTTACTGCTTTCACGTAGAAAGACATGAAGCCCAAACGAATACCGTGACGCTCTTCGAACTGATCTTTGTACTGCTTACGAAGGTCCATGATTGGTTTCATGTTCACTTCGTTAAACGTCGTTAGCATTGCCGTGTTGTTCTTCGCTTCTAGCAGACGGTTAGCGACTGTCTTACGAAGGCGAGTCATTGGAACACGCTTCTGACTGCGAGCCGCTGCCGGCACGTCAACCACTGCTGGCGAGTCTTCTTTTGACGCAGATTTAGCGTTCGCAAGATGCGCTTCAATATCTTCACGCGTAATACGACCACCAACACCAGTGCCTTTCACTTGGCTTGCTTCTAAGCCATGTTCAGCCAACAAACGGCGCACTGCTGGGCTTAATGCGTCATTACTTTCTTCGCTAAGCGCAGCTTTGTGACGCTTATCAGGAGATGCTTCAGTACCTTCTGTTTTGTCTGCAGTTGGTTCACCTGCAACTGCGCCTGGCTTCAATTTAGCAATGATTTGTTTAGAAAGTACTGTCGCACCTTCTGCTTCAACAATAGCTTCTAAAACGCCAGCTTCCGGAGCTGGAACCTCTAGCACAACTTTGTCTGTTTCGATGTCAACCAAAACCTCGTCACGCTCTACTGCGTCGCCTGGTTGTTTGTGCCATGTCGCTACGGTTGCGTCAGCAACTGATTCAGGTAAATCTGGAACCAGAATTTCAATTGTCATATCTGTTTCTTCCTTTAACTTCTAATTCTTAATTCGAAGTTTTTGAGTTCACGTTCAGAGCGTCTTCAACCAACGCTTTTTGTTGTTTCAAGTGCACCGACATGTAGCCAACTGCTGGCGAAGCAGAAGCTGGGCGACCTGCGTATTTAAGATTTGCACCTGCAGGAATAGCGGCACGGAAGTTATGTTGGCTACAGTACCAAGCACCTTGGTTCTGAGGTTCTTCCTGACACCACACGAAGTCTTCAACGTTAGTGTATTGAGCAATTGCTGCTTGTACTTCTTCCATTGGGAATGGGTAAAGCTGTTCAATACGCACGATAGCAACATCGTCTTGCTCGTTGTTACGGCGCTGCTCTAGTAGGTCAAAGTAAACCTTACCAGCACAGAACACGACACGTTTCACTTTGCTTGGTTCTAAATCATCTACTTCTGGAATTGCAGATTGGAATGTACCATCCGCCAAGTCTTCAATCGTTGAAGTACATAGAGGGTGGCGCAGCAAAGATTTCGGCGACATAACAATGAGAGGTCGACGCATTGGGCGTACAACCTGACGACGAATCATGTGGTACACCTGAGCCGGTGTTGAAGGAACCACAACCTGCATATTTTGCTCAGCACAAAGCTGAAGGTAACGCTCTAAACGTGCAGATGAGTGCTCAGGGCCTTGACCTTCATAACCATGAGGTAGAAGCATAGTAAGACCGCACAAACGCGCCCACTTTTGCTCGCCTGACGAGATAAACTGGTCGATAACAACTTGTGCACCGTTGGCAAAATCACCAAACTGTGCTTCCCAGATAGTTAAACCACCTGGTTCGGCTGTTGCGTAACCGTATTCAAACGCCAACACAGCTTCTTCTGACAATACTGAGTCAAAGACTTGGAATGGCCCTTGGTTGTCATGAATATTCGCTAATGGAATGTAAGTGCTTGCATCGGTTTGGTTATGAAGAACCGAGTGACGGTGGAAGAAAGTACCACGACCCGAGTCCTGACCAGAAAGACGAATACGCTTGCCATCGTCAACCAATGTAGCATACGCCAATGTTTCAGCCATACCCCAGTCAATGGCTTTTTCACCGGTCATCATTGCTAGACGATCGTTGTATAGCTTATTAACACGGCTTTGCAGTTTATGGCTTTCTGGGTACTGACACAGACGATTGCCTAGCTCAATAAGGCGTGTCTTGTCGTATTTTGAATCCCACTCCATATCCCATTCGTGCCCTAAGTAAGGGGACCAGTCTACAGAGTGCAACGCCATTGGACGCCATTCTTTAACAACCACTTCACCGCGATCTAATGCATCGCGATACTCATTGACTAACTGAGTCGCTGTCTCGATATCTGATTCATTTTTATCGATCAGAACATCTGCATACAATTTGCGTGGTGTAGGATGCTTTTTGATTTTCTGGTACATCAAAGGCTGAGTCGCATTTGGCTCATCCGCCTCATTGTGGCCGTGGCGACGGTAACATACAAGATCGATCACGACATCGCGCTTGAACTCGTTACGGTAATCCAATGCAATGCGAGTAACAAAAGCAACTGCTTCTGGGTCATCTGCATTTACATGGAAAATTGGCGCCTGCACCATCTTCGCGATATCGGTACAGTACATCGTAGAACGCGTGTCACGAGGATTAGACGTCGTAAAGCCTACTTGGTTGTTGATGACGATACGTACCGTACCACCAACTTGGAACCCACGAGCAAGAGACATGTTGAACGTTTCGGCAACCACACCCTGACCAGCGATTGCAGAATCACCGTGGATGGTGATAGGAAGCACTTTGCTACCTTGATTATCACCCAAGCGATCTTGACGTGCTCGAACTGAGCCCATGACTACTGGGTTTACGATTTCTAGGTGCGACGGGTTAAATGCAAGTGCTAAGTGAACATCACCGCCAGGAGTCGCAAAATCAGCAGAGAAACCTTGGTGATATTTCACATCACCCGTACCCCAAGTTTCGTCGTGTTTACCGGCGAACTCATCAAACAGGTCTTGAGGTTTCTTACCAAGTACGTTCACCAGCATGTTCAAACGACCGCGGTGAGCCATACCGATAACCACTTCACGCATTCCACTTGTACCCGCATGACGGATCAACTCTTTCGTCATCGGAATCAGCGCATCACCACCTTCTAAAGAGAAACGTTTTGCACCTGGGAATTTCGCCCCGAGGTAACGCTCCAAACCTTCAGCGGCTGTTAGCTCTTCTAGGAATGTGCGCTTCTCATCTTTGTTGAATGATGGCTGGCCTACGACAGACTCAAGGCGTTGCTGAATCCAACGCTTTTGCTCTGTGTCAGTCATGTGCATGTATTCAGCACCGATGGAACCGCAATAAGTTTTGTTGAGGGCTTCATAGATATCTTTCAACTTCATGGTTTCTTGCCCAACAGCAAAAGAACCTACGTTGAAAGTTTCTTCGAAGTCATCTTCGGTAAGATTATGAAAAGCAGGGTCTAACTCCGCCACTGTTGGGCGTTGCCATAGACCTAGTGGGTCTAATTCTGCAGCTTCATGCCCGCGGAAACGGTATGCGTTGATTAGCTGTAGAACTTTTACTTGTTTTGCATCGACATCTGGGTCACTAACTTGGACATTGTAATGCTTTGTTTCTCTAGCGAGTCGTCGGAAGTAGTCACGGACACGTGAATGTGGTTGTTCTGCCACTTCTTCTGATGGCTTAGGCAAGCCTTCAAAAACACGTTTCCACTCCTCACTTACCAGATCGGGATCACTTAGATACAGTTCGTAGAGGTCCTCTACATACGTTGCATTGGCGCCAGCCAAGTGTGAAGACTCGAGCCATGCCTTCATCACGCCGTTGTGCATATTTTCCCTTAACCAGTAGTTTTCACGTTTGCTTCGGTCTTTGCCGAGCTATAAGAGCCGACTAAAAATACGGTCGGCAATTTTTGTATTCTTTACTCGAATATTACTGAAGCAGTGAAGCGGTCATATCGGGTGATCCGCAACACTGCGACATTCCTAAGAGCGAGTAAATTAAACCGAACGATTAACCAACATCGACTTAATGTGACCGATGGCTTTCGTCGGATTTAATCCCTTAGGACAAACACTTACACAATTCATGATGCCATGGCAACGAAAAACGCTAAATGCATCATCAAGATCAGACAAACGTTCATCTGTTGCCGTATCGCGGCTATCAATTAGCCAACGGTACGCTGCGAGAAGACCAGCTGGGCCGATGAATTTATCAGGGTTCCACCAGAATGATGGGCAAGACGTTGTACAACATGCACACATGATACATTCGTACAATCCATCTAAATGCGCACGATCATCAGGCGATTGTAGGTTCTCACGTGATGGTGGTAATGCACCATCATCAATCAAGAATGGTTTAACTTTCGCATAGTTATCATAGAACTGCGTCATGTCAACGATAAGATCGCGCACGACAGGTAACCCTGGTAGTGGACGAATAACTATCTTATCGCCTTGTAGAGCAGATAACGGTGTGATACACGCTAGGCCGTTTTTACCATTCATATTCAAACCATCAGAACCACATACCCCTTCACGGCATGAGCGACGGAACGCGATGCTTGGATCTTGCTCTTTTAGCAGAATCAATGCATCAAGCACCATCATGTCTGAGCCTTCGTCTACCTCAAGGGTATACTCTTTCATGTAAGGCTTGGTATCCACATCCGGATTGTAACGGTATAAAGAGAAGTTTAATTTCATAGTCGTATCCTCCCTTTAGTATGTACGTACTTTCGGCGGGAAAGCTTCACGATGCGTTGGCGTCATGTTCACATCACGCTTAGTCATCGCTTCTGTTTCCGGATTGTAGATAGAGTGGCATAGCCAGTTCTCATCATCACGCTCAGGGAAATCGAAACGAGCATGTGCGCCACGACTCTCTGTACGGTAGTTTGCTGCAACGGCAGTTGAAAACGCGGTTTCCATCAGGTTATCAAGTTCTAGACACTCAATACGCTGCGTGTTGAACTCTGAAGACTTGTCCGCTAGATGCGCATCTTTCAAACGTTCGCGAATCACTTTCAACTCTTCTAGACCGGTTGCCATCGCATCGCCTTCACGGAATACCGAGAAGCTGTTTTGCATGCATGCTTGTAGGTCTTTACGAATCTGAACTGGATCTTCACCACCAGTGCTGTTTTCCCAACGCATAGTACGCGCTAGAGACGCTTCAATATCAGATTCTGTTGCAGGACGAGCTTCTGCTTGCGCTGCTAGCGTTTCGCCAAGGTGCAAGCCAGTAGCACGACCAAATACGACCAAGTCTAGTAATGAGTTGCCGCCCAGACGGTTAGCACCGTGTACCGATACAGAAGCAATCTCACCACATGCGTAAAGGCCTTGTACTTCCATCTCGCTACCGTCGGCCTTCTGCTTAATTGCTTGGCCAGAGACTTGAGTAGGTACACCACCCATCATGTAGTGACAAGTTGGAATTACTGGAATTGGCTCTTTCACTGGGTCAACGTGTGCAAATGTACGAGACAGTTCACAGATACCTGGTAGACGTGATTCAAGTACTTCTTTACCAAGGTGATCAAGTTTCAACTTGATATGTGGACCCCAAGGACCATCACAGCCGCGGCCTTCACGAATTTCAATCATCATTGAACGAGCAACCACGTCACGACCAGCAAGGTCTTTCGCGTTTGGTGCGTAGCGCTCCATGAAGCGTTCACCATCTTTATTTAGAAGGTAACCACCTTCACCACGACAACCTTCCGTCACTAGAACACCCGCGCCAGCAATACCTGTTGGGTGGAACTGCCACATTTCCATGTCTTGCATTGGAACGCCTGCGCGAAGTGCCATACCAACGCCATCACCCGTGTTGATGTGCGCGTTAGTGGTCGATGCGTAAATACGACCTGCACCACCTGTAGCTAGAATGGTTGCTTTCGATTTGAAGTAACAGATTTCACCCGTTTCCATACAAATCGCAGTACAACCCATGATTGCGCCGTCTTGGTTTTTCACAAGATCCAAAGCGTACCACTCCGAGAAGATGGTTGTTTTGTGTTTTACGTTTTGCTGGTAAAGCGTGTGAAGAAGTGCGTGACCAGTACGGTCTGCAGCAGCGGCTGTACGAGCAGCCTGCTCACCACCAAACTCTTTAGATTGGCCACCGAATGGACGTTGGTATATGGTACCGTTATCAAAACGAGAGAATGGAAGACCCATTTTTTCAAGCTCGATAACTGACTCAGGACCATTTTTACACATGTATTCAATCGCGTTCTGGTCACCGATGTAGTCGGAACCTTTAACGGTATCGTACATGTGCCATTGCCAATCGTCTTTGTGCGAGTTACCCAGAGCAACGGTAATGCCGCCCTGTGCAGACACAGTATGAGAACGTGTTGGAAATACTTTTGACAACAAAGCACATGATAGGCCTTGCTCTGAAATTTGTAGTGCAGCGCGCATACCTGCACCACCAGCGCCGATTACTACGGCATCAAACTCACGAACTGGAATAGACACTTACGCACCCCACAGAATAAATAGACCAGAGAAGACATAGCCGAATAGCACGGCAATAACACCAAGTTGTAGTGCGCCACGTAGTTTCGCGCACTTAATGTAATCAGTTAATACTTGCCACAAACCAACCCAAGCGTGAATCAGGATCGAGACAAGTGCCAACATGGTGAATACTTTAGTGAAGGTACCACCAAAGAATTGGGTCCAAGATGCGTAAGAGATATCTGAAAATGCACAGAAGCTAATCAGATAAATCGTGTATAGCGTCATAATGATTGCAGTTGCACGAATTAGTAGGAAATCGTGTACACCATTACGACCAAATGAAGATACGTGTTTTACCATACCAAGATCCCCGCCAATAATGATAATACTGCTGTTGCACCAAACGCGACTTTAGCGCTCATCGTGCCTGAATCTAGTTCTTCAAAGTGACCTAGATCCATCAATAAGTGACGGATACCACCTGCGATGTGGTAGGCAAGTGCAGTAAGAATTCCCCACAGGATGAATTTTACGAAGAAGCTATCGACGATGTCAGCGGCTTCCATAAAACCCATTGGGGATGACAGAGAAATGGATAGTAACCACAGTAATATACCCACCGCAACAAACGTAATTACCCCAGACACACGGTGTAGGATGGATGCGATTGCTGTGATAGGAAAGTGGATGGTCTGTAAATCTAAATTAACAGGTCTTGACTTTCTTTCTTTCACGGGCTTGCTCACTCAGCTCCATTGAGCATTTATTGTTATAACCAATTTCAGCTTCCAAACGTACAAAAGTTAACATCTATTTAACAAATATCACGAGTAACCACTCAGATAATTGTAAACAAGTTGTTAACAAACGGAATCCAGCAACAAACCTCACTCTTTGTTTCTAGCCCCGAATTTATAAGGATTTAACTAAAATTTTCTTTGCCAATATACGGCGAGCAACATTCTAATACAATTGGTGTAACAAATTATGCTACATAGAACAGATTTTTAACGATTTTCATGAGAAAAATCATAACAAGTGCACACAAAGATGGAGAAAAATTGACTTTAAGCTTTAACAACAGTACAAAAATGGCACATAAACATCCTGGACGGATTAAATAATAAACAAAGGAGATTGTTATGGCGGATAAGAAAGCGACCCTTCATGTTGAAGGTCAAGCGCCAATCGAACTGCCAATTATGGACGGTACGCTAGGTACACCTGTAATTGACGTTCGTAAGCTGGGAGCCAATGGTTACTTTACTTTTGACCCAGGTTTTCTTGCCACTGCATCTTGTGAATCATCAATCACGTACATCGATGGCGGCAAAGGTATTCTTTTGCACCGCGGTTTCCCGATTGATCAATTAGCCAATAACGCAGATTACTTAGAAGTATGTTACATCCTTCTTTATGGTGAAGCCCCTACCCGAGAACAATACGAGCAATTCAAAACGACCGTTACTCGTCACACAATGGTACACGAGCAAATCGCAAGCTTTTTCCATGGCTTCCGACGCGATGCTCATCCAATGGCGGTAATGTGTGGTGTAGTTGGAGCACTTGCAGCCTTCTATCACGACTCTCTTGACATTAACAACGACGAACACCGCGAAATTGCAGCGTACCGTCTGCTGTCAAAAATGCCAACACTGGCGGCGATGTGTTACAAATACTCTATCGGTCAGCCATTTATTTACCCTCGTAACGACCTTAGCTACGCAGAGAACTTCTTGCATATGATGTTCGCAAACCCTTGCGAAGAGTATGAAGTAAATCCTGTGGTTGCCCGTGCGATGGATAAGATTTTCACTCTACACGCGGATCACGAACAGAATGCGTCGACATCAACTGTTCGCCTAGCTGGCTCTTCTGGTGCGAACCCATTTGCATGTATTGCCGCTGGTATTGCATCCCTTTGGGGGCCTGCTCACGGTGGCGCAAACGAAGCCTGCTTGAGAATGCTAGAAGAGATTGGCAGCGTCGATAACATCCCTGAATATGTAGACCGCGCGAAAGACAAAGATGACCCATTCCGCTTAATGGGCTTTGGTCACCGCGTTTACAAGAACTACGACCCACGTGCGACAGTAATGCGCGAAACGTGTCATGAAGTTCTCAAAGAGCTAAACATTCAAGACCCTCTGCTAGACGTTGCAATGGAACTTGAGCGCATTGCACTTTCTGATGAGTACTTCGTGTCTAAGAAGCTGTACCCGAACGTAGACTTCTACTCAGGTATCATTCTTAAAGCGATTGGTATTCCAGTTTCTATGTTTACGGTTATCTTCGCGATTTCTCGTACCATCGGCTGGATTGCTCACTGGAACGAAATGCACAGCGATCCACTGAACCGCATCGGTCGTCCTCGTCAGCTATACACTGGCGAAACACAACGTGAGTTTTCTCCACTTCACGAACGTGAATGATCTTTTAGTACGAAGATAGACAAACAAAAGGGTTGAGATTTTCGTCTCAACCCTTTTTTCTTTTTTGCGTTTAACGTTATTAATGGAGAACGCTAAACCGGATTATCAATATCGATAAACTCCACATGTAGGCCATATTCATCCGCTAGCCATTTGCCTAAGGCCTGAACACCATAACGCTCAGTAGCATGATGACCTGCAGCAAAGTAATGAATGTCCATTTCACGAGCAGTATAAGTGGTGCGCTCTGAAATTTCTCCAGAGATAAATGCATCCAGCCCGTGCTGTACAGCAAGTTCAATGAAATCCTGCCCTCCACCAGTACACCAGCCGACTGTCTCAATCATCTTATCAGTATTCTCTGGAGCGATATGCAGAGGCTCTCTTTCAAGAACTTGGTTGATCTTACTCGCAAATTCAACACCAGACATCGGCTTTTTCAAGCGCCCAAACATAGCAACTGACTGAGGGTGCCCTTCAAGCCCACCTTCTACTTCGATTTCAAGTAAGCGAGCTAATTCAGCGTTGTTGCCTAGCTCTGGATGAATATCTAGAGGAAGGTGATAACCATATAAGTTGATATCATTTTTGATCAGGCTACGAATTCGTTTACCTTTCATGCCACGAATTGGCTCAGGCTCACCTTTCCAAAAATAGCCATGATGAACAAGCAATGCGTCTGCATTAAGCTCAATCGCTTTATCGATTAAGGCTTGAGAGGCGGTTACGCCAGTGATAATACGCTTTACGGCTGGCGTCCCTTCTACCTGTAACCCGTTTGGTGCGTAATCTTTAATTAACTGCGGTGACAGTTTGTCATTAAGAATCTGTTCTAGCTTTAAGTTATTCATTATTACTTCCAATTTCTAGCGCATGTAAACCTAAATAACCTCTCGATGAAATCAGACCGAGAGTGTGCAACCTAGTTGATACAACAACGTTTTGACATCTGGCACCTTGATATCATTTAGGTATTTAAAGTGTATCTCGAACCCTAATATCGATGCTAGCCACCCTACCCTCAAAAGCAAATTTAGTTACAATAACAAAGCTTGTCGCCTCACCATACATTTAGGGATACGGATGAACCAACTGCAACGCTTTTACCAATGGATCGCCACTTCACCTCCTCTTTTCAAGTTACGCCCTCCGTTTGCAACCTTAGAGGATCTTACGGTAACGCCTTTAAAGAACACTGAGCAATACAATGGTAATCCAAGATTGGGCTTTTTATATCAGCACTTATGCACTGCAGTTCTCTCTAGTTCAGAACGATATCAGGTTATCGCGGAAGAGGTTCAGTTAAACGACATCGAAGGTAAGACCATTGGTGCTATAGATTTGGTGTTGCGGAATACAGAATCAAATCAAATAGAACACTGGGAAGTGGCGATTAAGTTTTATCTTCTTTATAACGGCGTTTGGTATGGTCCGAATGCTCACGACCAGCTGCATACAAAACTGAATAGAATGCTTACTCATCAATTGAAAATGAGCGATCGCCCGGAATTTCAAAAAATAATTCCGTTAAACGACGCCCCACAAGAGCATCTATTGATGCAAGGACGACTCTATATTAATCCGTTTACTCCAGAGCCAACTCCTAGCGAGTGCTTGGGTTATGAACTAAATCCAAGTCAGATTAGTGGTTACTGGTGCTACCAGAGCCAATGGGAGTTAATCGGTAAGCCACTTTATCATTTACACAAACCATGCTGGGCGATTGGTATGGACGATTTATCTCGACCCATTGAAAAGCCTTCAGACCGATTTGTACATGCACAAACGGAGGACGGTCAATTCTGGTTTGTGGTACCAGATTCATGGCCCGGAGATAAAGCGGTTCGGGGCACTTAAACATGAAAGGGTTGATGTTTTCACATCAACCCTTTGCTAGATACATTGACCATTGGATGTTTTACAAACCAGCGGCTGCAAACACTTGATTAACGATCTCTTGTGCTTCAGCTTCGATTTGTTTCAGATGTTCTTCACCTTTGAAGCTTTCACAGTAAATCTTGTAGATGTCCTCTGTGCCTGATGGACGAGCAGCGAACCAACCGTTAGCTGTCGTTACTTTAAGGCCGCCAATCGCAGCACCATTGCCTGGTGCATGCGTTAGACGAGCAGTGATAGCATCACCTGCTAGAGTTTCAGCCGCAACCATTTCTGGTGACAACTTCTTCAATACGTCTTTTTGTGGGCCATTTGCTACAGCTTGAATACGGTTGTACTTCGACTCACCGTGCTTCGCCGCTAGCTCTTCATAGTAATCTTGAGGGTTCTTACCCGTTACCGCAGTGATCTCTGCTGCTAGAAGGCATAGCAAGATGCCATCTTTGTCTGTTGACCAAGGCGTGCCATCTTTACGAAGGAAAGACGCACCAGCACTTTCTTCGCCGCCGAAACCAAACTTACCAGTGTACAGACCGTCTACAAACCATTTGAAACCAACAGGCACTTCACATAGCTCACGACCTAGATCCGCAACAACACGGTCAATCAGCGCACTTGAAACTAGTGTTTTACCAACAGCGACGTCTTTACCCCACGCGTCACGATGACGGTACAAGTAGTCAATACAAACGGCTAAGAAGTGGTTCGGGTTCATCAAACCTTTTGGCGTAACGATACCGTGACGGTCGTAGTCAGGATCGTTACCAAATGCTAAATCGTATTCGTCTTTCAGTGCCAATAGACCCGCCATTGCGTAAGGAGAAGAACAGTCCATACGCACAACGCCGTCTTTATCTAGCGACATGAATTGGAAAGAAGGATCGATCGATTCACTTACTAGCGTTAGGTCTAGGTTGTATGCCTGACCAATTTGACGCCAGTAATCGATACCGCTGCCACCCAATGGATCTACACCAATCTTCAGGTTCGCTTTTTGGATTGCTTCCATATCGATAACGTTCACCAGGTCATCAATGTATGGCTTCACCAAGTCCATCTCTACAAACAGATCCGATGCTTTTGCTTCTGCTAGTGGTAGGCGTTTAACACCTTGTAAACCTTCAGCAATCAATTCGTTCGCACGATCTTCGATAGCTTGAGTCAACTCAGCTTCTGCAGGACCACCATGTGTCGGATTGTATTTGATTCCGCCGTCTTGTGGTGGGTTATGTGATGGGGTAATAACGATACCGTCTGCTTTTTCATCGTGTTTGATGTTGTAAGTCAGAATCGCGTGTGAAATACCCGGTGTTGGCGTGTAACCGTTGTCTTGCTGGACAATCACTTTCACACCATTTGCAATCAATACTTCAATCACACTTGAAAAAGCAGGCTCAGATAGCGCATGCGTGTCTTTACCCACAAACAACGGGCCAGTTGTGCCTTGCTCAGCACGAACTTCTGCTACCGCTTGAGCGATCGCTAAAATGTGGTTTTCGTTAAAAGTGTGCTTGTCTGCAGTACCGCGGTGGCCAGAAGTACCAAATTGAACTTTGTGTTCTGCGTTTGCCGCGTCTGGTTGAAGTAAGAAGTAGTTAGCAACGAGTGCTGGGATATTGTGAAGATCTTCCTGCTGCGCTTTTTGCCCAGCACGAGGGTGCATAGCCATGTTTGACATCCTTTCTTTCAATACAAATAAAATTAAAAAAGCCTCATAATATCCGCTCACTGCGACGCATTATGAGGCTTCTATCAGGTTTCTTAGATTGAACCTGTTACTTTTTCTATTAAGTCAGGTTGGAACCCCATGTGTGCCATCACTTGTTCAACCATCTGTCTTTTACGACTTGTATTGTTATTCGTGATAACCCAAAACGGTGTGCCAGGAATGGCTTTTGGCTTGGTCGTATTACCGTTTGCTAGCAAGGTTTCTTCATTATCTGCAAAGTACACGCGTTTGCGTCCTTTTACATTCGTAGCCTGGGCGAAACCTTCTGGATTCAATTTATGTAAGGTCGATAATACCAACATAAAGCGATCAATCGCTTTTTTTAGACCGGCAAACTCATCAGAAATAAGCAGCGAACGCATTTCTTTCACTACATCAACAGATTCCGTTTTACCCGCATCTTTACTTACTACAATCCCTTGTGGCTTCTCTACTACAGGCGCGGCTTTAGCTTCCTGCAACTGACCATCAAGGTTTAAAAGGCGTCGCAAAATATCCGAGGCGCTTTCACCGATATGCTTAGTTTGACTAGCTATATAACGGTATAGATCCTCATCAACCTCAATTGTTTTCATTCGCTTTTCACATTCTCAATGTTTAAACTCTGGGGGATTATAACGAGATCCACGCGGATACTCCACGTTAAACCCATCACGAATAAGATAAAATGTCAGCATTACTCAACTATAAGCAGGAAGGCCAAGGCCAAACAGTTGTTTTGATTCACGGATTGTTTGGTAGTTTAAGTAATCTGGGTCTACTCGCCCGCGATCTTATTAAAGATCACACGGTGATCAGTATTGATCTGAGAAATCACGGCCTCTCTTTCCACTCCGAAGTCCATAACTATACCGATATGGCAAACGATGTGGCTCAGCTCCTTCAGCACTTAAACGTTGAGCCATCTATTGTTATTGGTCACTCCATGGGCGGAAAAGTCGCGATGGCTCTTGTGGACATTGCTCCAAATGTAGTCAAGCAGTTAGTCGTTCTCGACATGGCGCCTGTAGCCTACACTACGAACCGTCACGATAATGTTTTTAACGGCTTACATGCTGTTATTAATGAAAAACCAGCAAATCGACAGCAAGCCATGGATATCCTAGCTCAACATATTGAACTCGATGGTGTAAGACAATTTCTCTCTAAATCACTGTACAAAAATGGCGATAAGATGGATTGGCGGTTTAACGTACCGAGCCTTTTTGAGAATTATGACCAAATTATTGGCTGGCAAGAAATCACACCAACAGATATCCCAACTTTATTTATCAAAGGCGGCGACTCTGACTACTTAATGCCAGAACATCAGCCGGCAGTGAAGCGACAATTTAACCATGCTAAAGCACACATTATCGCTGGCACTGGTCACTGGTTACACGCCGAGAAACCGACAGAAGTAATGAGAGTCATTCGAAAATACATTTCGAGTTAACAAATTCGAAAAGCAACACTAGATTATTGAAATAACCCTTCTTGTAGTGCATTAACTTTACCGTTTAACAGTGGTATAGTGCGCCCAAGATTTTTCGGCATGAAGGGCTAAAATGCTTTACGACTATATGGATATGCTCGAGTCTATTGGACTCGATCTTCTTTTTGCTGCTATCTTTTTTTTCATCGGGATGGCGATAAAAGATGTACTAAAGCAAGGCAATGTACCTGTTTTTGGTCGTCGTATTGTGTGGTTAGTCCTTTTCCTAGGCTGTGCTGGCTTTATTGCAAAAGGTGTAATTCAGCTAACTTGGGAAGGCTCAGGGTTAGGTTAAACCCTTAGTAGCATCGCCAATAACAAACAATGTAAAGGTATAGACTCTATGGCAAGTGTAGGTATCTTCTTCGGTAGCGACACAGGTAATACTGAAGCCGTTGCAAAGATGATTCAAAAGCAACTAGGTAAACATCTAGTTCACGTTCAAGACATCGCGAAAAGCAGCAAAGAAGACATTGATAACTTCGATCTTCTTCTTCTAGGTATCCCAACTTGGTACTACGGCGAAGCACAATGTGATTGGGATGACTTCTTCCCTGAGCTTGAGCAAATCGACTTCTCTACTAAGCTAGTGGCTATCTTTGGCTGTGGCGACCAAGAAGACTACGCAGAATACTTCTGTGACGCGATGGGCACAGTCCGTGATATCGTTGAATCTAAAGGCGGCACAATTCTTGGCCATACCTCGACAGAAGGCTACGAATTTGAAGCGTCTAAAGCACTTGTTGAAGGTGACGAAAGCCAATTCGTAGGTCTATGTATTGATGAAGACCGCCAACCAGAATTGACTGACGAGCGTGTTGAAAGCTGGGTTAAACAGATCTATGAAGAGATGTGTTTAGCTGAGCTAGAAGGCTAATCAAATTGAATGATACAAAGACCTCCACTTGGAGGTCTTTTTGTATGTATTGTCACACAGCATCGGTAAGTACTTCCTCTTCGCGATACTGAGGTTTCTTTCTTACATAAAGCTTGCGTTGAACCTCTGAAACCACATTCCCCTGTTTATCTTTTACATGAGTAATAAACTCAGGAAAACACTTTTCTCCATTCCGTGTCATTTGATAAATGTTTTCCAGCATCCCTTCAGTGACCTCAAATTCTGCAAACAAATCACTTTGCCCCGGCTTAATAAAGTTAATGCTTGCCTCTTTATCCCACACATAATATTCCTCTCGTAGAATCCCCATCAGCATCAACGAGTAAATAGGATCAGTTAAAGAGAAAATACTGCCGCCATATTGGGTGCGATTGGCATTTTTATTCCACCAGCGAAGCTTTAAACGTACCTTTACAGTACGGAAGTCTTGAGAAATATGTAAGATTTTAATACCCGCCCCCCAAAAAGGAGGCCAAATATTGAGTGCGAACTTTACAATTCCTGGTTTGTATATCTTCGCTAGTCGCCTATTCATCGCTATCCCTGCCCTCTCCAAGCTTAATGTTACACAATTGTAACTGGTCAGAGCTGTAATATAATGGACCTGTTTCTAATTTACAAAAAGATTCTATTAACCCTTTGAAGTTCGTGGTTTAATGTTCCGAACGCTTATCCTATAATGGTAGGAAGATTGAATTCTGTTAAATCGCTGCAGATGATCCAACGGGAAAGTATATGTCAGATAATAATCAGGCGCTGAAGGATGCGGGTTTAAAAGTAACCCTTCCGAGGCTAAAAATTCTAGAAGTACTTCAGCAGCCAGACTGCCAGCACATCAGTGCTGAAGATTTGTACAAAAAGTTGATTGATCTAGGTGAAGAAATTGGCCTAGCAACTGTTTACCGAGTTCTAAACCAGTTCGACGATGCTGGTATTGTAACTCGTCACCACTTTGAAGGTGGAAAGTCAGTCTTCGAATTATCGACTCAACATCACCACGACCACCTAGTGTGCCTAGATTGTGGTGAGGTAATTGAATTTTCTGACGATCTTATCGAAGAACGTCAAAAAGAGATTGCAGCTAAGTACAATGTCACACTAACAAACCACAGCTTATACTTGTACGGCAAGTGTAGCGATGGTGGTTGTAAAGACAATCCAGATGCACACAAACCGAAAAAATAAGGGTTTGTTAATTTAAAAAGTAAACGTCAGCACATGCTGGCGTTTTTTGTTTCTAGAAGTCAGTACCTTAGACGTCAGTACTTTGGTTACAGAACAAAGGCTACTAAACACCCATCTTTTTTATCCACAGTTTTGCACATCTATATAGCACTCTGTGGGATTAGGTATAAAAAATGCCAGCATTTGCTGGCATTTTCATCACTCTCAGCATTAATCGAGATTATTGATTCTCAATTTTTGCCCAGGTATCACGTAGACCAACCGTGCGGTTGAATACTAGATTATCTGCTGAAGAGTCTTTCGAGTCTGCACAGAAGTAACCCATACGTTCAAACTGGTAACCTTTTTCTGCTTCTGCAGAAGCTAGGCTAGGCTCGACAAAGCCATTGATCACTACTAATGATTCAGGGTTAATAGTAGAAGCAAAATCTTCCGCTGCGCCTGGGTTTGGCACCGTAAATAAACGATCGTACAGACGAATTTCCGCAGGAAGAGCTTTATCTGCTGACACCCAATGAATAACGCCTTTCACTTTACGACCATCTGCTGGGTTTTTACCTAGCGTATCTGCATCGTAAGAACAGAAAATCGTTGTGATGTTGCCTTCGGCATCTTTTTCAACGCGCTCAGCTTTGATCACGTAAGCACCACGTAAACGAACTTCTTTACCTAGCACTAAACGCTTGTACTTTTTGTTCGCTTCTTCACGGAAGTCTTCACGCTCAATCCACAGTTCACGCGTGAATGGCACTTCACGCACGCCCATTTCAGGTTTATTTGGGTGGTTGGCAACTGTCAAGTTTTCTACTGCGCCTGCTTCAAAGTTTTCGATAACAACTTTAACAGGATCCAGTACAGCCATTGCACGCGGAGCGTTCTCGTTTAGGTCATCACGAATACAAGATTCTAATGAACTAAACTCGATCATATTTTCTTGCTTCGTTACACCAATACGCTTACAAAACTCACGAATAGATGCAGGTGTGAAGCCACGACGACGCAGACCTGAGACAGTCGGCATACGTGGATCATCCCAACCATTAACCAGTTTTTCAGTAACTAGCTGGTTAAGCTTACGCTTAGACATCACTGTGTATTCAAGGTTTAAACGACTGAACTCGTATTGATGTGGACGGCTTTCGATCGTGATGTTGTCTAGAACCCAATCGTACAGACGACGGTTATCCATGAATTCAAGCGTACAAATAGAGTGCGTAATGCCTTCTAATGCATCAGAAATACAGTGCGTAAAGTCGTACATTGGGTAAATGCACCACTTATCACCAGTTTGGTGGTGCGTAGCAAAACGCACACGGTATAAAACTGGATCGCGCATGACCATGAATGAAGAACCCATGTCGATTTTAGCACGAAGACACGCTTTACCTTCTTCAAATTCACCAGCGCGCATTTTTTCAAACAACGCCAAGTTCTCTTCAACAGGACGGTCACGGTATGGACTTGGTTTACCTGGCGCCTTTAGTGTGCCGCGGTATTCACGAATTTGCTCTGGACTTAGCTCATCTACATACGCTAAGCCTTTGTTAATCAATTCAATTGCATATTCGTAAAGCTTATCGAAGTAGTTTGATGAGTAACATACTTCACCACTCCACTCAAAGCCCAACCAGTTTACATCTTTCTTGATAGACTCAACGTATTCGATGTCTTCTTTTTCAGGGTTTGTATCGTCGAAACGCAGATTACATTGACCCTGGTAGTCCTGAGCAATACCGAAGTTCAAACAGATAGACTTAGCATGACCGATATGCAGGTAGCCATTTGGCTCCGGCGGGAATCGAGTATGCACGCTAGTGTGTTTACCATCCGCTAGATCTTTATCAATGATCTGGCGAATAAAGTTTGATGGACGAGCATCAGCTTCACTCATCTATAGCACCTCAAAAATATTAGTATTGTCAGAGAAAACGGAACCCTGTTTCCAAGTATGGTTTCACAGAGTACATTGTTCCTAATGATCCACAATTCTAAGCAATTAGACAACAAGAACTCGCTCTAAAACGACAATATTTATCGAGTTAGCGTGAAAGCAAAGCAGATTCAAAGGGCCTAAACGAAAAAAGGCCTCCTGCGGAGGCCTTTTGCGATGTTGTAGTATCAATTGTTTGCAATACCAATAACAAACAATCACACCACTATTAAACAGTTAAGCTGGTAGCTGAACACCACTTAAATCTTCATCTTTAGATACATTCTTCATCTCACCAGCAACAATCTCTGCTAGAGGACCAAGGATAACTTGTAGGTTGTTTGTACCTAGCTTCACAACTCCCATAGCTCCAAGATCTTTCAGAGTTTTCTCATTGATAACGCTCATATCTTTCACAGAAAGGCGCAAACGAGTAATACAGGCATCGATAGAACTTAGGTTGTCATGACCGCCAAGTGCTTTCAAGTACTGACGAGCGAGCTCAGAAGAGTTGCTTGAGCCAGCCACGTTAGATGAAGATTCTTCATCATCTTCACGTCCCGGTGTTTTAAGGCCAAACTTAACAATCACGGTACGGAACACGAAGTAGTAAACCGCAAAGAAACCAAGGCCTTGTACAATGAGCATGTACCAGTTTACCGCTAGCGGGTTACGAGTTGACAATACTAAGTCGACTAGACCAGCAGAGAAACCGAAACCTGCAATCCACTGCATTGATGCCGCGATATAAACTGATAGACCAGTCAGCGCTGCGTGAAGAACGTACAGTCCTGGAGCAAGGAACATGAATGCAAATTCAAGTGGTTCTGTTACACCTGTAAAGAATGAAGCAAACGCAGCTGCAATCATGATAGATGCCACTTTCTCTTTATTCTTTGATTTCGCAGTATGGTACATCGCTAGAGCAGCACCTGGTAAACCAAACATCATGATTGGGAAGAAGCCCGCTTGGTACATCCCCGTAACACCTACCGTTGCCGTGCCTTCAGCTAATGATTTCGCACCGCCAAGGAAGTTTGGAATGTCATTAATACCAGCAACATCAAACCAGAACACTGAGTTTAGTGCATGGTGCAGACCAACAGGAATTAGAAGTCGGTTGAAGAATGCGTAAACACCTGCACCTGCTTCACCCATACCTTGAATGCTTTCACCAAAACTGACCAGACCGCCGTAAACTGATGGCCAAACGTACATCAGGATGAACGCAATAACGATACCAGCAAAAGACGTTAGGATCGGTACAAGACGCTTGCCAGAGAAAAACGCCAGTGCTTTGTGCAGCTCTACGTGAGAAAAACGGTTGTACAACTCAGCAGAAACAATACCAACCAAGATACCGACGAACTGGTTATTGATTTTACCAAATGCAGCAGGTACTTCACTTGGGTCAATGCCTTGAATCTGTGATACTGCACCAGGGGCCAAAAGCGTTGTGACAACTAAGAAGCCCACGAAACCTGAAAGTGCAGCGGCGCCATCTTTGTCTTTAGACATTCCGTAAGCAACACCAACAGCGAACAATACTGACATATTGTCAATGATCGCTGCACCAGCTTTAATAAGAAATGCAGCAAGTGCACTGTTTGCGCCCCAGCCATTTGGGTCGATCCAGTAGCCAATACCCATGAGTATTGCTGCTGCAGGAAGTGTGGCAACCGGCACCATAAGCGCCTTACCCACCTTCTGGAAGTATCCGAGAATGTTCACCTTAAGTTCCCCCTATAGGATTAGATGTTATGTTGAATGACTTATTTCAGCCGTCCAATTTAGTCATCCTAAGTTTATGATATTAATTTTGCTCCGCAAATTAAAAGCTCACCGTTTGTGATCATAATCACCACAATTTGCCCTTTCGGAAGGTTTTTGCTAGCGAGATCATAAAACTTATTTTATTATACGAAAAAATGGCGTTTTAAAGATAATATTCTCGCACTTTATGCAAGGCAGAATCAGTGTTATTTTGGTATCTAGGCGGGTAAATCACTGTAACTTTGCTCTGAAAAAGAATCATAAAAAACCATACAATTATTACTTTTCAGTTAGTTACTATGACAATAACATCGATAAAACGCGACTTGCTGTATGTGACTCGTTATCTAATTCAGTGATACAAACTAAGTACCCATATGACTGAAGCAGTCTCTACTTAGATAACGATATAGAAATTGAATTCTCATCTATAAGGACTAGCTGACTATGTACGCGCTAAGTAACTGTAAAATTTATACCGGTAGTGATGTTCTTACCGATCATGCGGTCATCATCGAAAACGATCTTATTCAATCTATTGTGCCGGTTTCTGAGCTACCTCAAAGCATCGAACTAAAAGACCTTGCAGGCGCTAATCTAAGTCCAGGCTTTATCGATCTGCAGTTGAACGGTTGTGGCGGTGTAATGCTAAACGATGCAATTACCCCTGAAACCATGCAAATCATGCACCAGGCAAACCTCAAATCTGGCTGTACTAGCTTCCTGCCAACACTCATTACGTCATCTGATGAAGATATGCGAACTGCAATTGCCGCAGCTCGTGAGTACCACAACAAGTATCAAAATCAATCGCTTGGTTTACACCTCGAAGGTCCTTACCTTAACGTCGCGAAAAAAGGCATCCATAACGTCGATTTTATTCGCCCATCAGACGAAAGCATGATCGACCTTATCTGCGCAAACGCCGATATCGTAGCGAAAGTAACGCTAGCACCTGAGCATAACGACCCAGAGCATATTGCGCGATTAAAGGCTGCTGGCATCGTGGTTTCAATTGGCCACACAAATGCAACCTACGCCGAAGCACGTAAAAGCTTTGAAGCAGGCATTACTTTTGCCACACACCTCTTTAATGCAATGACACCAATGGTTGGTCGTGAACCAGGAGTTGTTGGTGCAATTTACGATACTCCTGACGTATACGCTGGCATTATTGCTGATGGTTTTCACGTCGACTACGCAAACATCCGAATTGCTCATAAAATCAAAGGTGAAAAGCTTGTTTTGGTGACGGATGCCACAGCTCCAGCAGGTGCTAACATTGATCACTTTATTTTTGTCGGTAAGAAAGTATATTACCGAGATGGTAAGTGTGTTGATGAAAATGGCACGCTAGGCGGCTCAGCTTTGACAATGATTGAAGCAGTTCAGAATTCAGTTGAGCACGCGGGGATCGCTTTAGACGAAGCTCTACGAATGGCCACGTTATACCCAGCAACAGCAATTGGTGTTGAGGATCGCCTTGGCCGAGTTCGAAAAGGGATGGTTGCAAACCTGACTATTTTCGATCGTGACTTTAAAGTAAAAGCGACGGTTGTTAACGGACAATACGAGCAAAATTAAGCATGAATGGCGGACAGATTGGTAATGTAGATTTAGTAAAACAGCTTAACAGCGCTGCGGTATATAGGCTGATTGATCAGCAAGGTCCTATCTCCCGTATTCAAGTCGCGGACGTGAGTCAACTCGCGCCTGCTAGTGTTACCAAAATAACCCGCCAACTTTTAGAGCGCGGCCTTATTAAGGAGGTCGCCCAACAAGCTTCAACTGGTGGTCGTCGTGCGATCTCTTTGACTACTGAAGTCAAACCTTTTCATTCGATTGCCGTTCGCTTAGGTCGAGATTACGTACAGTTCAGTTTATACGATTTAGGTGGTACCGCGCTGGCAGAAGATCAGCATGAACTGTACTACACTAACCAAGCAGACTTAATCGCAGGACTCATCGATTTATTAAAAGATTTCGTAAGCCGTTGCGAAGACAAAATTGATCAACTCATCGCTATCGGCATCACTTTACCGGGCCTTGTTAACCCAACAACTGGCGTGGTCGAATACATGCCTAATACCGATATCGATAATCTTGCTCTCGGTGAAATTGTTGGAGAGAAGTTTAATACAGCATGCTTTGTTGGCAACGACGTACGTGGCATGGCGTTGGCTGAGCACTACTTTGGAGCAAGCCAAGACTGCCAGGATTCTATTTTGGTTAGCGTCCACCGCGGTACTGGCGCAGGTATTATCGTTAACGGCCAGGTTTTTCTTGGTTTTAACCGCAACGTCGGTGAAATTGGTCATATCCAAATTGACCCGCTTGGTGAGCAATGCCAATGTGGAAACTTTGGCTGTTTAGAAACCGTAGCTGCAAACCCAGCGATTATTCAACGAGTGAAGCAACTGATTACTCAAGGATACGAATCAAGCTTAACCGACCTTGAAAACATCACAATTGAAGCGGTATGTCAGCACGCAATGAATGGTGATGAACTTGCGAAACAGAGTTTAGTGCGAGTGGGCAACCAGCTAGGTAAAGCGATTGCGATTACGGTTAACTTATTTAATCCACAGAAAATTGTAATTGCTGGCGATATTACTGCAGCACAAGATATTCTTTTCCCTGCAATTCAACGCAACGTAGAGAATCAATCTCTTAAAACTTTCCATAACGACCTCCCTATCGTGGCTTCTCACATTGATAAGCAGCCAACGATGGGCGCATTTGCGATGATTAAACGCGCTATGCTGAACGGAGTTTTGTTACAAAAGTTACTGGAAGACTAAGTTTATACAACCAATTGAGTTACAATCTCGGGCTGTGTTTTCACAGCCCGTTTTTGTATATCAGGAATACAGCTTAACAGTATGGAAATTATTCTAATTACAGCCGCTTTTTTAGCTGGTTTTATTGCGCTTAAATGCAGCCTCCCTCCCCTCGTTGGTTTTCTACTAGCTGGATTTGGCTTGCATGCATTTGGTTACCAAAGCAATGACGTTATCGTCACTCTCGCAGATCTTGGTGTTACTCTTCTTCTGTTTACTATTGGACTCAAACTCGATGTAAAAACCCTGCTGTCCAAAGAAATATGGGGAGGGGCAACCGCCCACAACATACTCTCTACCGCTTTTTTTGCCCTAGCGTTATCCGGCTTAAAACTACTGGGCTTGACTTCGCTAGCCAGTATGGACGGCAGCCAAATCCTGCTTTTAGCTTTTGCACTATCGTTCTCTAGTACCGTTTTTGCCGTAAAAGCATTGCAAGAAAAAGGCGAAATGAACGCGACCTACGGCACACTCGCGATCGGTATTTTGGTTATGCAAGATATTTTTGCCGTAGTATTCCTGACTGCTTCAACCGGAAAAGTCCCAGAATGGTATGCCATCGGTTTGTTCGCACTGCCTTTCCTTCGTCCCCTATTCTATAAGCTGCTCGATAAAGTTGGCCACGGCGAAATGCTGGTGCTATTCGGTATTTTCTTCGCGCTTGTTGTCGGTGCTGGGCTATTCGAGTTGGTCGGGATGAAACCAGACTTGGGCGCGCTAATTTTAGGCATGCTACTCGCAGGTCACCCAAAAGCCTCAGAACTATCCAAGTCATTATTCAATATGAAGGAGCTCTTTTTAGTCTGCTTCTTTTTAAACATTGGTTTATCCGCCTCATTGAGCGTGAATGGCGTCGTTCTCGCCCTGCTATTTATCTTACTGCTACCAATCAAAGGACTCTTGTACTTCGTCACTATTAATCATTTTAAGTTTCGAGTACGTACCTCTTTGCTCGCCTCTTTATCACTATTTAACTACAGTGAGTTTGGTCTTATTGTTGCTGGATTGGCCTATAAAATGGGCTGGATGCCAAGTGATATGCTTGCTGCGATTGCGGTTGCGGTGTCGGTATCCTTTGTAATTTCCGCGCCACTTAACCGCCTTAGCCATAAAATTTATCAACATTCAGGTAAGTGGCTGCAAGAGACAGCGGTAGAAAAGCTCAATCAACGCGACCAACTCATCAACCCAGGTCATGCCCAAGTATTGATCTTAGGTATGGGGCGTATTGGAACGGGCGCTTATGATGAGCTACGCTCACGCTATGGCAAAATTTCATTGGGTATAGAAATTCGTGAAGACGCTGCACATCATCATCGTTCAGAAGGAAGAAATGTGATTTCTGGTGATGCCACCGACCCGGATTTCTGGGAGCGAATTTTAGATACAGGTCATGTAAAACTGGTTCTGCTTGCAATGCCACATCATCAAGGTAACCAAACAGCACTTGAGCAGCTTAAACGCAGAAAATATAAGGGGCAAATTGCCGCTATCGCCGAATACCCAGATCAATTGGAAGGCTTACTTGAAAATGGCGTTGACGCAGCATTCAATATATATAGTGAAGCTGGTAGCGGTTTTGCTCGACACGTCTGTAAACAACTTCAGCCTAAATTCACACCAATTAAATAAGCAACAGCACTGATATTTTTTGAAAGGCTTTCTATTGATAGAAAGCCTTTTTTGTATAGTTTTTATACCAAACCTTGATCTCATTCACCAAAACAACGATTGAGTTAAATATTTTCCATACAACAAGGCCTTTTATCATTTTTTTAATCACAAAACGTTGCTTTTTTTATTAGTAATGGCAAATTTAAACCATACCGATTAGAAATTGTTTAGTTTAGTAAGGATGTAGTATGTGTTCAGTATTTGGCATTTTAGACATTAAAAGCGATGCAGCCGCATTGCGCCCTATCGCATTAGAGATGTCGAAAAAACTTCGTCACCGTGGCCCAGACTGGTCTGGGATTTACTCTTCAGAGCGTGCTATTTTAGCGCACGAGCGCTTGGCGATTGTTGGTCTAAATAGTGGTGCACAGCCGCTATACAGCCCTGATAAGAAGCTCATCCTTGCCGTCAATGGTGAAATCTACAACCATAAAGAAATTCGTGCTCGTTACGAAGGAAAGTACGAATTTCAAACCGATTCAGACTGTGAAGTCATTCTTGCACTTTACCAAGATATGGGTGCAGATCTCCTTGAAGAACTAAACGGTATTTTCGCTTTTGTGCTCTACGACGAAGAAAAAGATGAGTATTTAGTCGGCCGTGACCATATTGGTATTATCCCTCTTTATCAAGGTCACGATGAGCATGGTAACTACTATGTGGCATCAGAGATGAAGGCTCTTGTTCCAGTATGTAAAACAGTAAGTGAATTCCCTCCTGGTAGCTATTACAGCTCTAAAGATACTGAGCCAACACGTTACTATGTTCGTGACTGGAACGAGTACGCAGCAGTACAAGGTAACAGCACTAGCAAAGAAGAATTGACTGAAGCGCTAGAAGCGGCTGTTAAACGCCAACTAATGACTGACGTGCCTTACGGTGTACTTCTTTCGGGCGGTCTAGATTCTTCTATTACATCTGCGGTAGCAAAACGCTTTGCAGCGATGCGTATTGAAGATGATGAAAAGTCTGAAGCTTGGTGGCCTCAACTGCACTCTTTTGCTGTTGGCCTAGAAGGCGCGCCTGACCTGAAAGCCGCTCGCGAAGTTGCCGACCAAATTGGTACCGTTCACCACGAAATGACGTACACGATTCAAGAAGGTTTGGACGCGATTCGTGACGTGATTTACCACATTGAAACGTATGACGTGACGACTATCCGCGCATCAACACCTATGTTCTTAATGGGTCGTAAGATCAAAGCGATGGGTATCAAGATGGTATTGTCTGGTGAGGGCGCTGACGAAATCTTTGGTGGCTACCTTTACTTCCACAAAGCGCCAAACGCGAAAGAGTTCCACGAGGAGACTGTGCGTAAACTGCTTGCTCTGAACATGTTCGACTGTGCTCGTGCTAACAAGTCGCTGGCAGCATGGGGAGTTGAAGGACGCGTACCTTTCCTAGATAAAGAGTTCATTGATGTAGCAATGCGCTTGAACCCAGCAGACAAGATGTGTGGCAACGGTAAAATGGAGAAACACATCCTTCGTGAGTGCTTCGAGCACTACCTGCCAGAATCGATCGCATGGCGTCAAAAAGAGCAGTTCTCTGATGGCGTTGGCTACAGCTGGATCGATACGCTGAAAGAAGTAGCAGAACAGAAAGTGACAGACCAGCAGATGGAAACAGCTCAATATCGATTCCCATACAACACGCCAACGACAAAAGAAGGCTACGTGTACCGTGAAATCTTTGAAGAGTTATTCCCACTTCCATCAGCAGCAGAGTGTGTACCAGGAGGCCCTTCAGTAGCGTGTTCTTCAGCGAAGGCGATTGAATGGGATGAATCGTTCCAAAACTGTGTTGACCCATCAGGTCGTGCAGTACAGACCGTTCACAACGACTCATACTAATTCTCTACGATAAAGATAAGGGTTGGTTCGTCCAACCCTTTTAAAACAGACAAAAAATTAGATACGATCAAAAAGAGGTGCTTTTGCACCTCTTTTTATGTTTGATGGAATTAGGCTATTTTAAATCTAAATCACTATTGTCTATGCTGACAGGCACACGCTTGGTGATCATCTGAACTAGCATAATTGAGCGTTTCTCACCATCTTGTTCTTGGAAGATGGCATCTATGCCCGCAAATTGACCGCTTTTAACTCTAATTTGATCGCCTGGTTTTGGCATACATTCAGAAACGGTATTGTCATTACAACACTTTTCTAGCTGCATCAATTCGAAGACCAAGTCACCTTGAACTTCTTTCGGTTGAGCACCAAAACGCACAAAGTCAACAACACCTCGAGTAGAGCGGACTGAGGTGAAGTTTGGCCCTTGCTCATAATCAAAGTAAGCGAATACGTAACAAGGAAACAGCGGTTCCTCGACTTTTTGTCTTTTACCGCGCAAAATCTTCTCAACTTCTACAGTTGGATAAAAGCACTCTACACCTTGATTTTCAAGGTGTTGTTTCGCCCTAACCTGCTCCCCACGTTTACAATAAAGTAGATACCAACGTTTCATCTTTTTACTAGCCAATTCTATTTTGTTTTTATCCTAGCATTAAGCCAAAGTTGAGTCATTGATATTCAGTTTATCTATAAAAGTATGATTATACATCGCTCGCATTAACGACATTTTTCAGCAACTTACGATAAAGAAGTCCATAGGCAAAAATGGAAATTAAGTTTGTAACACAACCAATACACCATCATATAATCTGCAAATCCAATCAAAAACAGCCACTTAACAAACAAAAATAGTTGAATGGCAAAATTTTATTATTTGTCACTCGTTGAATTGCATTGTATACGTAGAAGTCGTTAAAAAATGTAATAACTATTATTAGAAGAGCTTATGTCAAACCAACATCAATATTTTGGTCATCCACGTGGCCTGTTCTTATTGTTCGGTACTGAACTGTGGGAACGCTTTTCTTACTACGCAATGCGTGCCATTCTCGTGCTTTACCTCACCGATACAACAATGAATGGCGGCCTTGGCTGGTCAACCAAAGACGCATTAGACCTATACGGCATATACACAGGGCTTGTGTATATCACGCCTCTTATCGGTGGTTACCTAGCAGATAACTATTTAGGTCAACGTCGCTCAATTTTGCTTGGTGGCGCGTTAATGGCCATCGGCCAGTTTACTCTTGCACTTCCTGCTGATGCTTTAGGTATTGGTTCGCTACACAGTTTCTATTTAGGTCTTGGCCTACTTATCACTGGTAACGGTCTCTTTAAGCCAAATATCTCAACCATGGTTGGCGACCTTTATCAAGAAGGTGACAACCGTCGTGACGGCGCATTCACTATCTTTTATATGGGTATCAACTTAGGTGCATTACTTGCCGGCGTCGTTTCTGGCTCTGTGACAACCTCTTACGGTTGGAAAGCAGGCTTTGTTGCCGCTGGTGTGGGTATGCTGGTTAGCCTAGTGATGCAAATGGTACTGGCTCAATCATGGCTTGGTGATATTGGTCGTGAACCAGCGGCGAAACGAGATCTAAACAACAAAAACGCCACCACGAAGCAGCCACTCACCAAAGAAGAAGTGAATCGACTAAAAGTAATTCTGGTCATGAGCTTATTCACTATTGTCTTCTGGGCAGGCTTTGAACAAGCTGGTGGTCTGATGAACATCTACACTCAACAATATACTGATCGCATGATTGGTGGTTTCGAAGTTCCTGCTGCGTGGTTCCAATCACTAAACCCATTTTTCATTATTACTCTAGCGCCAGTTCTGGCTGTCCTTTGGGTAAAATTGGGTAAACGTGAACCTACTTCGCCAGTGAAATTTGCGATGGCACTATTTTTCTTGGCGATTGGTTTCCTTTGTATGGTTGGCGCAGTGCTAGAACAAGGTGGAGATACAACAGTAAAAACATCGATGTTATGGTTGGTCGGCGCTTTCTTCTTCCACACATTAGGCGAGCTGTGTTTATCACCAATTGGTCTTTCATTGGTAACTAAATTAGCACCGCTTCGCTTAGCTTCACTTATGATGGGTGCATGGTTTGGCTGTAATGCGATTGCTAACTATGTTGCGGGCTATGTGGGCTCTCACGTAGGCGAGTTAGGCGCTATGGCTATCTTTAGTGGTATTGCGGTCAGCGCAACCGTAAGTGGCGTAATTTTGCTCCTATTCTCTAATACACTCGTTCGCTGGATGCATGGCGCTGAAAATACGCACAGCACGGCAGAGCAAGTAGAAGAGCAGCAAGTACAAGTTGCTTGATCGCTCAACTAAACGTAGAAAGGGTCGCTATTGCGACCCTTTTTTGTATCTAAAGTTTAGATTGAACTAACTCAACCATCATCTCGATATGAAGTTCACTATCGTTCAAACAAGGGATGTAGGTAAAGTTTTCGCCACCAGCTTCAAGGAAAATCTCTTTACACTCTTCCGAGATCTCTTCCAACGTCTCTAAACAATCTGACGAAAATGCAGGGGTCACAACATTAATATTTTTCACACCCTTTGCAGGAAGTGCTTCTAGGGTCTTATCGGTATAAGGTTGAAGCCACTCTTCTCTCCCAAATCGGGACTGATACGTCATGCCAATTTGTTGTTCGCTTAAACCTAACGCTTCCCCAAGCAAGCGAGTCGTCTCTTCACAATGCTGTGGGTAAACATCACCATTGTCAGCATAGCGTTTTGGAATACCATGATAAGAACACAGCAGGTAATCTCCCTGGCCATTCTTTTGCCAATGTTCACGAACTGAATGCGCTAACGCTTCAATATATTTCGGGTGATTGTAATAATCACGAATAAAGCTAAAGCCCGGCATCACAGGCAGCTTTTTAAATGCTTTAGTGATTCCGTCAGAAACCGCTGCCGTTGTTGTGCCCGAGTATTGCGGATACAAAGGTAAAACAATGACTTCATCAACGCCTTGCGCCAATAGGGCTTCAAAGCCTGATTGTAAACTTGGGTTACCATACGTCATACCAAGCTCTACAGGTATATCAAGCTTTTGTGCTAACTTTTCAGTTTGGCGTTTAGAGTACACCATCAACGGCGAGCCCTCTTCCATCCATACTGATTGATAGAGTTTGGCAACTTTAGGAGCTCGGATAGGAAGGATAACGCCGTGCAATAGTGGACACCAAAGCCATCGAGTCATGTCTACCACTCGGTGATCATGAAGAAACTGACTTAAAAAGCGCTTTACGGCAGGAGCGGTTGGTGCGTCAGGAGTTCCCAGGTTAACTAGGAGTACACCCTGTTTATTATTCTCTTTCATAACATCCTATTCATGGTAAACGGCTTGGTTCATATATTTAAGTAACCTCGAAGTAACGAATAGCCGAGCTGAAGTTAATTAGATATATGTTTACGAGTAAACTAAAAAAAGCGACCACTTGGGCCGCTTTCAATATATCAAAATATTAAATTTTTGACTTCAGCAAATTAAGATAGTGCTTTCTCGATATCCGCACTAACTTCAGCTACTTGCTTAGTACCATCAAACTTAAGGTACTTAGTCTTGCCTGCTTCAGCTTCTTTGCCGTAGTAGTTGATTAGCGGCGCAGTTTGCTCGTGGTAAACACCTAGACGAGCACGTACTGTTTCTTCTTTGTCGTCATCACGAACAACAAGATCTTCACCAGTTACATCATCTTTACCTTCCACTTTAGGCGGGTTGTAAACCACGTGGTAAGTACGACCAGAAGGAAGGTGAGCACGACGACCAGCCATACGCTCAACAATTACATCGTCTGCAACGTCAAATTCGATAACGTAGTCTACGTCTACGCCCATTTCTTTTAGGCCGTCAGCTTGAGGGATAGTACGTGGGAAACCATCTAGTAGGAAACCGTTTGCACAGTCTTCTTGAGCGATGCGCTCTTTGATAAGACCAAGGATGATTTCATCAGAAACTAGCTGACCAGCGTCAATAACAGCTTTAGCTTGTTTACCAAGCTCTGTACCTGCTTTGATAGCAGCACGAAGCATATCACCAGTAGAGATTTGTGGAATACCGTATTTTTCCATGATGAAGTTTGCTTGTGTGCCTTTACCTGCACCTGGAGCACCTAGAAGAATGATGCGCATGATTTATCCTCTTTAATATTTAAGATTTATACCGAAGCTCACAATAGCTGACCTCTTAGACATCAAACCTGAGAAGCACCTGCAACGATAAGTTTCGGTATAACGTATATAGGCGAGCAAAAATACACGCCTTATTACTCACATTCAAGTCGCAGATTCTATCACAGGTTCTCTGAGCAAAGAGTGTATTAAGACTAAAGAATGTTAACAGTACCCTCTTTCACGCCCTATTGATTATTAACTCAGCACTTGAGATGCAAAATTTTGCGACAACAAACAAAAAGCTCGCGAAATGCGAGCTTTTTGATTTGCAGAGGTTATTACACCTTAGTCAAAAGTTGATTAACGGCTCCTAAGAACTCTGTTGGATCCTCAATAGAGCCTCGCTCCGCTAGCATTGCCTGACCAAGCAGAACTTCAACCCAGCGACCAAACGCTTCTTCATCGGCTTCGTCAGCCATACGCTTAACCAATTTGTGCTCAGGGTTTAGCTCAAAGATGTATTTCACTTCCGGCACAGCTTGACCAGCTGCCGCAAGAAGCTTCGCCATTTGAGTACCCATTTCGTAATCGTCCGTTACCACAACAGCAGGCGTAGATGCGAGTTTGAAGGTGGTACGAACTTCTTTCACACGATCGCCTAGGTAAGACTTCGTGCGCTCTACAACCGACTTAAACTCTTCTTCGGTTTCTTTTTGCTTCTCTTTTTCTGCTTCATCTTCAAACTGACTTAGATCAAGCCCAGCTTTAGTGATTGACTGGAACTGTTTACCATCAAACTCAGTTAAGTAGTTCATCAGCCACTCATCAATGCGGTCGTACATCAAGATAACTTCAATGCCTTTCGCTTTGAACTGTTCTAAGTGAGGGCTGTTTTTCGCAGCTGCATAGCTGTCTGCCGTCAAGTAGTAGATCTTACCTTGACCTTCTTTCATGCGCTCAACGTAAGACGCCAAGCCCACAGTTTGCTCAGAAGAGTCCACTTCAGTTGAGGCAAAGCGCAATAAACCTGCAACTTTCTCTTTGTTTGCAAAGTCCTCCGCAGGGCCCTCTTTCATCACAAGACCAAACTCTTTCCAGAATGATTGGTATTTCTCTTCGTCATTCTTGGCCATACGTTCAAGCATCGTTAGCACGCGCTTAGTACAAGCATTACGTAGAGACTGAGTCACTTTATTGTCTTGTAAGATCTCACGCGATACGTTTAGCGGTAAATCGTTTGAGTCTATTAAACCACGTACGAAGCGTAAGTATGACGGCATAAATTGCTCTGCATCGTCCATAATGAATACGCGCTGTACGTACAGTTTCAAGCCTGATTTGTGGTCGCGGTTCATCATATCCCAAGGTGCTTTCGATGGGATGTATAGTAAGCTCGTGTAGTCGTTTTTACCTTCTACACGGTTATGACTCCAGACCAAGGGATCGGCAAAGTCATGTGATACGTGCTTGTAGAACTCTTGATACTCTTCTTCTGAAATATCAGATTTGTTACGCGTCCACAGTGCCTGGGCTTTGTTGATTTGCTCCCACTTCTTCTCATCTGTTTCCTTGCCTTCGTCATCACGAACGACAGTTTGGATTGAAACAGGAATGCCGATGTGATCAGAGTACTTACTGATAACGTCACGTAGACGCCACTCATTCAAAAACTCTTTACCCTCTTCACGCATATGAAGAATGATGTCGGTACCACGTGACTCTTTGGTAATGTTTTCGATGGTGTACTCACCTTCACCCGCTGAGTGCCATTGTACCGCTTCATCAGCGGCTAGACCCGCAGCGCGAGTGCGCACGGTAACGGCGTCAGCAACGATAAATGCCGAGTAGAAACCAACACCAAACTGACCAATAAGCTGAGAGTCTTTGCTCTGCTCTTCAGATAGCTTTGAGAAAAACTCGGCTGTTCCAGATTTTGCGATTGTTCCTAAGTGCTCAATCACATCATCACGGCTCATACCGATACCGTTATCAGAAATGGTTAAGGTATTTGCGCTTTCATCAAACGACAGTTTCACGCAAAGGTCTGCATTACCTTCGTATAGATCTGGGTTAGATAACGCCTGAAAGCGCAGTTTGTCTGATGCATCTGATGCGTTAGAGATCAGCTCGCGCAAAAAGATCTCTTTATTTGAATAAAGAGAATGGATCATTAAATGCAGTAGTTGTTTTACTTCTGATTGAAAACCACGAGTTTCTTTATTTTGAGATACGGTTTCGCTCATGTGTGCTCCATAACATCTAAACTAATTGGCTTTTTCATAGGGACAAGTTTGTGACTTTCCCCTTGAAATCACCTTACCGAGATGTCATTTAACATGTGGCTGACAAATGTAAATTCAAGGTCAATATTGCTAAAAACGGTGTTTTTTTAGAAAATTTTAATTATCCTACCCGTCTAAAAGCATCTAAAATGTCGTGCGCACTCCAAGCGCCCCGGTAATTTTGTGACATAAATCACCATAATTACAACATCATCCATCTAAGAAGAACTAAATGACTAACATTGGCACCAAATTTCTACTTGCTCAAAGGTTCACCTTTGATCCAAATAGTAATTCGCTCGCTGACCAACAAAACGGCAACGACGTTGTACGATTAGGAAGCAACGAAAGCCGTATACTTCTGATGTTGGCAGAGAGACCAAACGAAGTTTTAACCCGTAACGAGCTTCACGAGTTTGTTTGGCGTGAGCAAGGTTTTGAGGTGGATGACTCAAGCCTGACTCAAGCGATTTCTACTCTGCGTAAGATGTTGAAGGATTCAACAAAATCTCCAGAGTTTGTTAAAACGGTACCTAAACGTGGCTACCAACTCATTTGTTCAGTGGAACGCTTGAGCCCATTTTCTACTGACTCTAACACTGACGTTGAAGAAACCGCTTCTGAACAAGAAGCGCCAGCAGTGGAGTTAGAAGCGAGCGATACACCACCAACAGAGATAGTGACCGATACTACTGCTGATCTTGAGCCTCAAGTAGAGCCGACTAAAACTCAGCCGAAGCCAGCATCTAACACGATTAACTGGCTACCGCGTGTCATTATCTTTTTGTCTCTGCTGCTTCCTGTTTGCGTATTGTTATTCACGAACCCTGCGGAATCCCAATTCCGTCAGATTGGTGAGTATCAAAGTGTACCGGTGATGACACCTGTAAATCACCCTCAAATCAACAACTGGTTGCCTTCAATAGAGCAATGCATTGAGCGCTACGTGAAGCACCATGCAGAAGACTCGTTGCCAGTGGAAGTGATTGCCACTGGTGGACAAAATAACCAGCTGATTCTGAACTACATTCATGACAGTAACCACTCTTACGAGAACGTAACACTGCGTATTTTCGCAGGTCAAAACGATCCAACAGACATCTGCAAATAAAGGAGGCCAATATGAAGATTAAATTAGCATCTGCGGTTTTGGCCGTATCCGTTCTTTTCAGTAGTTGGTTGTATTGGGGAAGTGACCTAAAAGTGGAGCAGCTCCTCACAGCAAACGAATGGCAGTCGACCATGGTGACAGTCATTACAGACAGCTTGCCTGACGATACTGTCGGCCCACTACGCCGAGTTAATGTTGAATCAAACGTGAAATATCTCCCTAATGGTGACTATATTCGCGTAGCAAATATAAAACTATTCGCTCAAGGTTCAACCGCAGAATCAACGATAAATATCTCGGAAAAAGGCCGCTGGGAAGTAAGTGACAACTATTTGTTGGTCTCGCCTTCGGAGTTTAAAGATATTTCATCTTCTCAATCAAAAGACTTTTCCGAAGCACAGCTACGTTTAATTACTCAAATTTTTAAGCTAGATGCGGAGCAAAGTCGTCGTATTGACGTCGTGAACGAAAAAACACTATTGCTCACTAGCTTGAACCACGGTTCTTCGGTACTGTTTAAAAACTAATTTTGATTGGATGATAAGGGGGCAAGACGCCCCCTTTGTTTTGCTTATGGATTGGCTAGATACCACTACTCTCTTTTTCGGTTCACTAATCGCCAACACGCTGGCTTCACTTTCCGGTGGCGGAGCAGGCTTGCTTCAATTCCCTTTACTCATCTTTCTCGGCTTACCGTTCTCCGTTGCGCTAGGCACACATAAAGTGGCTTCGGTCGCTTTAGGCTTAGGCGCAGCAAGCACGCATTTAAGATCAGGCACTATTAAATGGAAAGTCGCGCTCTACCTTATCTTGTCCGGCAGTATTGGCGTGATTTTAGGGGCTAACTTAATTGTACAGATCCCTGATGGTATCGCGGAAAAGATGCTCGGCACGATGATCCTAGCGCTGGGTATCTACTCGCGATTTAAGACATCGCTAGGCCAAGCTGAAGTAATACGCAACCGTCATCCTATTGGTTGGGTTATTGGTGGAATTGGCTTGCTGTTCATCGGCATCATTAACGGATCTCTTACCGCAGGTTCTGGTTTGCTCGTGACACTATTTTTGGTGCGCTGGTTTGGTTACGACTACAAACAAGCCGTTGCTTACACCATGATTTGTGTCGGCCTGTTTTGGAATGGCATCGGAGGCATTGCCGTCGTACAGGCAGGGGCGCCTATTCACTGGGCTTGGTTACCTGTTTTATTGTTAAGCTCTTTTCTAGGCGGCAGTTTAGGCGCATGGGCCGCGACTCGATACAGTAACAGAGTGATTAAAGTTGCATTCGAAATTCTCACGTTTGCGGTGGGCATCAAGTTGCTGGTTTAAAAAGATTAAAAGGAAAGTTTCATGGATAAAGCAATCATTGATATTTATTACTGCCGCCAGTGCAACTGGATGTTGCGTTCAACTTGGCTATCGCAAGAATTACTGCATACTTTTAGTGAAGAAATAGAAACAATCAGCTTACACCCGGACACAGGTGGTCGCTTCGAAATTTTCTGTAATGGCCAGCAAATTTGGGAACGGAAAAAAGACAGCGGCTTTCCTGAAGCCAAGGTGCTAAAACAGCGCGTTAGAGACATTATCGACCCAGAACGCGATTTAGGACATTCAGACACAAAATAGGGAGCAATTCGCTCCCTATTTTTTTACTTAGTAAAACCGTTAAATCATGGTTTGTGCTAATACTTCGCCTTCTGGCGTTTTTACCGTTAGCTTATTGTCTTCTAGAGTACCAAAGCTTCTCGGTAAGCCATTACGTGGGAATGTCATCGAGCCTGGGTTGAATATAATGGCTCCATCTTGCATCTCTGCGACGGGAACATGTGTATGCCCGTGGGCGATGATATCACCTTCGCGCAGTGGCGGCCGTTTTTCAGAGTTGTACAAGTGACCATGAGTCAAAAAGATTCTCTTGCCAGATTCAAGTAGCACCCATGAGTAATCCATCATCATTGGAAACTTCAATAGCATTTGGTCCACTTCACTATCACAGTTGCCACGTACAGAAATAATTTGATCACTGTATTGGTTCAATAAGTCTGCTACCTGTGGAGGGTTGTAGCCTTCCGGAATAGGGTTTCGCGGCCCATGGTTTAGCGTATCTCCTAGCAAAATCAGGTGGTGCGCACCAGAGGCCAGAAATAGCTCAATGGTTTCTTTAGTTGCTGGCAAAGAGCCATGCAGGTCTGAGGCAAAAAATAGTTTCACGACATTGTCTCCTCAAAAAGTATGAGGTCATTCTACGGCATTTTTTTAGCAGCTCAACCTACGACGGTTTGAATACTACTGATAGCGCAATGATTCAATGACCATAGGCAAAACATAGAACCATGCTGCATACGCTGTTCCAACCAACACCAGTATCCAAAACACCATCGACATAAATTTTGATTTGGCTAGATGGTGCAGCGGATCGGGCTCTCCGCATCCTGGACATGCATGAGCGCGTTTTGAGATTTGTTTCTCACACACGGGGCAAGAGACTAAAGGCATGATACAGATTCCTCGACATTAGGCTTAGGGCGCAAAGAATAATGGTGAATTAACACATATGCAACCTAACATATATTAAATATTTTAGTTCTTTGTAACAGTCGCTGACTTGAGAAAAAATTCGTTGATTTTTCATTTATATCAACCGATTACACTTCTTCTCGCACCATACCATTGATGACAATATTGTTATAACTCACCATCCCAATGACCTCGCCACTTTCAATGACCGGCGCTCTGCTTATGCCAAATCGCTCAAACAAACGGGCACAATATTTTACGTTCATATCTGGTTCGACACACAAAGCGGGCTTGGTCATGATTTCATAAATATTTGTGCGCTGAGGAGAACGATTATTCGCCAGCACCTTTTTGGCGATATCATTCATCAACACGATGCCATATTCATCATTATCATCTCGCTTTTTCACCACCAGCGCTTTGACTTGGTATTTTTTCGCTAGCGTTATGCCTTCGTATACGGTCATCAGTCCATCAACCATTACATACGTTGCCGCCATAACATCTCGAACTCTAATTATCGTTTGATCACTCATAATTCATCCTCGACTACTTTGGTCAATGTCTCGACTTGATGCGCGACACCGACTGCATCTTCAATATCGATCTGAATAGCAATCCCCTGTCCCGACTCTCTGTCAAATTCACCAACCTCATTAATGGTCTCTAATATGTGTCGAGATAGATGTTCCTCGACCACAAACAGCAGCACATCTTTTTGCACTTCTAACGTTAAACCAAAAAACGTTCGCTTTTGATTTAAACCTTGCCCGCGAGCATTGTTAATCACTGTTGCACCGGTCGCACCAGCATCGCGTGCAGCGTCCAACACCTTGTCTGTTTTGCTGTCTTCCACAAACGCAAGTATCAATTTAAAGCGCATTTTCTTCTTCCTCCGAGACGTTTTTATTCAGCCACTGGGTTATTTGCGCATAGCCCATCACAGAGATCATAGGAAATAGACTGGCAAACGCGATCAAGCCAAAGCCATCAATCATTGGGTTTCTTCCAGGGACGGTCGAAGCAAGCCCTAACCCTAATGCAGTTACAAGTGGGACAGTGACGGTAGAAGTTGTTACGCCTCCAGAATCGTAGGCGAGTGGAACAATAAGCTTAGGAGCGTAAAACGTTTGAATCACAACGACGATGTAACCCGCGATGATGTAATAATGAATGGGATCGCCCACGACAATCCGGTAACTCCCTAATGCAATACCAATTGCCACCCCAAACGCAACGGCTACGCGCAAGCCGTTAATACTGATACTGCCTCCAGAGACTTGGTTTGCTTTTATCGCTACAGCGATTAAAGAAGGCTCTGCAATCGTGGTACTAAAGCCTATAAAAAAGGCGAAGGTGTAAACCCAATAATAGTCGACCCACATTAAGGCTTTCCCTACCGATACTTTGAACTCTTGTAAAAACTCCGGCGCCGTTAATTGCACAGCCATCGTCTCCCCAAGTGGAAACAACGCCATTTCTAATCCAAGTAAAAAAAGAGCTAACCCGAAAATCACATAAACGAACCCAAGCAAAACTTTCTTAAGGTTGCTAACAGGACGCCTTAACACGGCTAACTGAAAACCAAAAATAATGCTGGCGATGGGAACGACGTCTCTAACGGTCGATAATAAAGTGTCTAGGAAATGATCAATTGAAATCATGTTACGACCATTCCGTAAACCATCACAAACATCATCGGTAACAGCGAGGCAAAAGCAATTAAACCAAAGCCATCCACCATAGGGTTGCGCCCTTTAATAGAAGACGCTAAACCGACGCCCAGAGCAGTGACCAAAGGTACTGTTATGGTGGACGTGGTTACACCTCCGGAATCGTAAGCGACGCCAATAATGGCTTCAGGTGCAAACCACGTCAGTATTACAACGCCTACATAGCCACCAATGATCATGTAATGAATCGGCCACCCTTTTAAGATACGCAAAACGCCGATAACGATGGCTATCCCCACAGAGAGAGCTACTGTTACTCGAAGTCCTTCTCCGTAATCCTGCATGGACTGCTCTGAGTTAGCGATCATTCCGCCCTCAGCCGCAACTTCTGAGGCTTCTTCCGCTACCGCGGTTAATGCAGGTTCAGCTATCGTGGTGCCAAACCCCAAACAAAACGCAAAGACTAATAACCAAAACACGCTGCCTTTTTTTGCAAAGGCTTGAGCCATACTCTCTCCGATAGGAAAAAGACCAAGTTCTAGGCCAAAGATAAAAAAGGTTAATCCTAAAACGACAAGCAACAAGCCAAAAAGAATGGAGACCAGGTTGGGCAGCGGCTCTTGCAAAACGACTAATTGGAAAAAAGTGATAACAATGATGATGGGTAATAAGTCACGAGCACTATTGAGGAGCGCTCGAAAAAGCGCAACAAATGCTTCCATGCCTATCCTCCTTGATTGTGCAAACTGATTACGCTCGTTCCAATGAGCGATAACTTCTAGTCTGGCATAGATTTCACTCTTCTACCGTGAATGCACTAGCGCCATCTATAACATTTAGTTACATATTTTCTAATATGTGAAGTTAATAGTATCTCTGCCAGCTTGTCACTATCCCAGAAATAATGGTGTTGAGATGATCAAGCTAAGCACAAAGCGACTATAATGTTCTAATACGTGTACATTCAAAGAGATAACATGAAGATATTACTCACAGGTGGCACTGGGTTTATTGGCTCGGAGTTGCTCAAGCTGCTATCAACTCACCAAGTTATGCTACTTACACGCTCTCCAGAGCGAGCAAAACAACGCCTACAGCATGCTGATCTGGGTAATATCGAATACCTTGACTCGCTCGAGTCGTTCGCCGATCTCAATCACGTTGATGCCGTCATTAATCTTGCAGGTGAGCCTATTGCGGATAAAAGGTGGACCAGCGAGCAAAAAGAAAAAATCTGCAAAAGTCGTTGGAAAATTACCGAGCAAATTGTTGAGCTGATCCACGCAAGTACCGAACCTCCCTCTGTTTTTATTAGTGGCTCGGCAGTTGGCTACTATGGTGATCAACAAGACCATCCGTTTGATGAGTGCTTACATGTTAATAGCGACGACTTTCCTCACGAGGTTTGTGCAAAGTGGGAGCAAATAGCCAAGCGCGCAGAGTCGGAACAAACACGGGTTTGTCTACTGAGAACTGGCGTGGTACTCGGCCTTAATGGTGGTGCGTTGGCAAAAATGCTATTACCTTACAAGCTTGGCGTAGGCGGCCCACTTGGGAACGGTAATCAGTACATGCCTTGGATTCACATCCTAGATATGGTCCGCGCCATCATGTACTTGCTTGAAACACCACATGCCCACGGTGCATTCAATATGTGCGCCCCCCATCCTGTGACTAATCGTATATTCAGCGGCACACTAGCTAAAACGCTAAAACGTCCGCATATCTTGTTCACGCCTAAATGGGCGATGGAACTCCTAATGGGAGAATCTTCCTGCTTATTGTTTGATAGCATGAGAGCCAAACCCAAAAAACTCACCGAACTGGGCTTTAAATTTAGCTACTCCAGAATAGAGCCAGCACTCAAGCACTTGCTTCAGGACCGGAGCTGATGAATGATGGCTCTAATCAAGGTTTCTGAGTCTTAAATTAAATTATGAAAAAGTCGATTCTTATTACGGGTTGTTCAACCGGCATCGGTTACGTGTGCGCTCACGCCTTACAAAACAAGGGATTTAATGTCATTGCATCTTGTAGGAAAGAACAAGATGTCCAGCGCCTAATTAATGAAGGGCTAACCTGCATCAATCTAGACCTAAATAGCCCAGAAAGCATTTCTTCGGGCGTGAAGCAAGCGCTAGAGTTAGCAGAAGGTAAGCTTTACGCAGTGTTCAATAATGGTGCCTATGGTCAGCCCGGAGCACTGGAAGACTTACCCACCGAGGCTCTTCAAGATCAATTTCAGACCAACTTTTTTGGTTGGCACCAGTTGGTCAGAGAGGTGCTTCCTCATATGCGCCAGCAAGGCGAAGGACGCATCATACAAAACAGCTCTGTTCTTGGTTTTGCCGCAATGAAATACCGTGGCGCCTATAATTCATCAAAATTTGCCTTAGAAGGCTGGACAGATACGCTCAGGCTAGAGCTTGCGGATACGAATATCAAAGTGGCATTGATAGAACCAGGACCGATCGAAACTCAATTTAGAAACAATGCATTACGAGCCTTTGAGAAGTGGGTTGATATTGAATCTAGCCCCCATCGTCATGCTTATGAAGGACAAAGAGAGCGACTCAACAACGACAAGTCTAATAATCGATTTGTTTTGCCTGCAGAGTCTTGCATCGCACCAGTTCTTCATGCATTAACTAGCGTTTCACCGAAAATTCGTTATCGAATTACTACACCGACTAAATTATTCGCAGTCTTGAAAAGACTATTACCAACCCGTGTACTTGATAAAATTTTGCGACAGGCTGCATAAAAAAGTTTTGTCGAAATGTAATTTCACCGTAACAATGTGATGTCATTATGAACATGTAGGTTAAAAAAACCTCAACTAAACGAATCAATTTCTACGCAATTCAGCGGGGATTCTTTCGCCCAAAGTGATTGAGTTGCTTAGATTTGGTATCGCCACCCATTACGTTTTGTAGCAATGTTTATACTACTGCGAGGCAACAATGACATTAAATCAGCTTAACTGGCTTAGTGTGGGTGTAGTGTTGACCATGTTCATCCTATTTTGATACCGCACTAACAAATAGCATTAGAATTGCGCTGCTTCGGCAGCGTTTTCTTTTTATCTAACACCTGAGCAGCAATAACCTCACTCTATTACCTCACGTTTTCTCAAAATAGAATGATTCATTATTGATGGTGAATGTCGCTTGAATTTCACCTAAATCAACTCCATATCTAATATCAACGACAAGACACAAGGCAAGGATACTCTGATGCAATCCCCATTTATCGTTGAGATAACAGAACAGAACTTTCGCGAAACGCTTGAAGGATCAATGAACACGCCCGTTTTGATCCACTTTTGGGCCAACGCTCAGCCAGAAAGCGCACAGATACTCCCTGAGTTGCAATCTCTTGCTCAACAGTACAACGGTGCATTTACGCTTGCTCTACTAAATTGTGAAGATCAGCCCGCTTTAGCGTCTCAATTTGGCGTGCAAGTATTGCCAACTATCGCGCTGTTTATAAATGGTCAAGCCGTCGATGGTCTGGGAGGCCCCCAGCCAATTGATGCCATTGCTACCATGCTACAAAAGCATTTGCCAAGCCCAGATGAACAACTATTAAAACAAGTCAGTGAACTTCTTCAGCAAGGTGAGCATGCTCAGGCTTTGAGCATCATCCACACTTTGCCGCCAGAGCTGCAAGAGCGTGGTGATGTGAAACTCGCGATGGCTGATTGTTTGCTAGAAACCAAACAATTTGATATTGCCCAAGAACTACTGAACGCTATCCCTCTCGAGTATCAAGATAACTACTACAAGAGCCTAATAGCCAAGCTCGAGCTGCATTTGCAGGCTGCAGATAGCCCTGAGTTACAGCGACTAGAACAAGCATACGCAGCAGACATGGCAAACTTCGAACTCGCTTGTGAATTGGCGGTACAATACAACCAAGTTGGTCGGGATGAAGAAGCGTTGGAACTGCTGTGGAATATTCTTAAAAAAGACTTGGGCGCCCAAGACGGTGACGTGAAGAAGACTTTTATGGATATTCTCAGTGCGCTAGGTCAAGGTAACGCATTAGCAAGCAAATATCGTCGCCAGCTTTACTCAATTTTGTACTAAGCGCAGCATTCTTCTAGGAATAAGACAACAAAGGCCGGGATTTCCGGCCTTTGTCATATAAAAAACCAATAACCTCTCAAAGGTCTCAGAACTTCAATTGTCTATTGTCTATAAATAGGTAAAAATGGATCGAATATTATGCACTTAAGGGAATAACTCATGCCAATTGATTCACTGATCACCATCGGTATTTTCGTCGTTCTTGCTGTCGTTATCTTATCTTCAGCCATTAAAACGGTTCCGCAAGGAAACAACTGGACAGTTGAACGCTTCGGACGCTACACCCACACATTAAAGCCGGGTTTAAACTTGATCATTCCATTCATTGATAAAGTTGGTCAAAAAGTAAACATGATGGAGCGCGTTCTCGATATTCCTGCGCAAGAGGTCATTTCAAAAGATAACGCTAACGTGGTTATTGACGCTGTCGGATTTGTTCAAGTGATCGATGCTGCAAAAGCGGCTTATGAAGTCAACGACTTAGAACACGCTATTAGAAACTTGACCCTTACGAACATTCGTACCGTTTTAGGTTCAATGGAACTGGACGAAATGCTGAGCCAACGCGACATGATCAACTCTAAGCTGTTGGCGATTGTTGACCAAGCAACAAACCCTTGGGGCGTAAAAGTCACACGAATTGAGATTAAAGATGTCCAGCCACCAGCCGATCTGACCGCTGCAATGAATGCGCAAATGAAAGCCGAGCGTAATAAGCGTGCGGAAATTCTTGAAGCAGAAGGGGTTCGCCAAGCTGAGATATTAAAGGCCGAAGGTCATAAACAATCAGAGATATTAAAAGCTGAAGGCGAAAAGCAGTCTGCTATTCTCCATGCAGAAGCACGTGAGCGTGCCGCGCAAGCAGAAGCAAAAGCGACTTACATGGTTTCCGAAGCCATTGCAAAAGGTGACATGCAAGCCGTCAATTACTTCATTGCACAGGGTTATACCGAAGCGATCAAGAGCATTGGTCAAGCCGAAAATGGTAAAATCATTATGCTTCCATTAGAAGCAACCGGACTAATGGGCTCGGTTGCAGGGATAGCAGAAATGTTTAAACAGCAAGATAAAGAATAATTTATGGACTTTTTTAGTTTGTTGGAAGGTATCTCTTTCTGGCATTGGCTAGCGTTTGGCTTTGCTCTTTTAGCAGTTGAGCTACTTGGTACCGCAGGGTATTTTCTCTGGCTCGGGATGTCTGCACTTATCGTTGGAGCCATCATGACCGTTTTGCCAATGAGCTGGCAATTGCAATGGCTTTGCTTTGCAAGCTTCAGCTTAATCACCACCTGGCTTTGGTGGCGACGACAATGGTCTAAAGACAAGCAAGAAGACCAAGAAAGAGATCTGAACCAAAAGTACAAGCAGTTAATTGGGCGTACTCTTATCCTTGAAGAAGACTTTTCCGTCGGGCTCAATCGCATCAAGGTAGCCGATACCACATGGTCCGCACAATCGGATCAAGCACTTCCAGCCGGTACCCGCGTAAGAATCACCGATGTTGAAGGTATTATTTTAATCATTGAGCCTGATTCTAATTAATTTATGCCAAAGTAATGGGGCAAATCATGCTCCATTACTTTAATCTAAACAACTGCTTTCATTTCATTACCTTAATTAAAATCGAGAAAAAAATAAGTATTAGTAATATTATTAATACCCTACCTCCCATTTCCTATTATTTAATTATTCAACACACGACAATCAATAAGATAGAAATATATCTAGGTAAATTATCGATCTAAATTTATTTTAAAAAATAAAACTTTATTGAATTATTTTTTGATCTTTTTATCCTCGGATACATACTTAACGCATAAGCATTTAAGTTGAGTGCTTTTTATTTGGTAAGTAAGAGGATGTACTATGAATAAGCTTCTCTTTTTAATGTTGTGCGGTATTTTTTCTTTTTCTTCCTTTGCCTACAACAACGGAAACGGCGGTACAACTAATTTGGGACCTATAGTCGAATGTAAGATGCCAAGTGGCGACGTTACGAATATTCCAAGTGAAATGTGTCGATTTAGAGGTGGGGAATGGGAATAGTAAAGAAGTAAGAGCTTAGTTTGATATAAGAGCCCTATTCAACCTTGCCTTTCTGCGTAGTCACGGTTTATACAAGCACGTAGATATTTAAAGTTTATATTAAGGTGATTATTATGAGATTTTTATCTGGTCTATTAGTAATATCTTTTGCCATAATTCCGTTAACCACTCATGCTAATGGTGCATCCGGTGGTCGTACGTTAGGCCCAGAGATAAAGTGTGAGTTGCCAAACGGTAATGTACATATGTTGCCACCGTTATATTGCAAAATATACGACGGCCGAGAAGTGAAATAGAAAAGGAGCCTAGCGGCTCCTTTTATTATCTAATTAAGTATTAGTGGAAGCTGTAAGGGATAAGAACTTGTAGACGTAAGTCTGTTTCATCCGCATCGCCAGCACCTGCGTACTCATCACGTTCTAGGATTGTACCGTGTAAACGAATGGTAGAACCTTTAAGCGCGCCACTTTGTAGTGAGTAAGATACTGTTGCGTTAACTGCGTATTCGCTTTCGTAATCCCAGTCACCTGATGCTCCGCTTGCTGCAGAGTCAGCGCCAGTACCGTAACCAAAGCCTAGGTAGTAGTTCCAGCCGTTACCTTGGTTGTAAGATAGACGGTTGTACCATGCTAGCTCACCCGCTTTGTTCCAGTCAGACAGCGCGTCCCACCACTGAGACCAAGTACCATTGTTCATACCATATGTATGAATAGTACGAGGAACGAAGTCCGCACGGTTATCTGTGTCTGTGTAGCGCAACTCAGACATCCAAGCTAGCTTGCCGAAAGATTGATTCAAAGATAGACCAGTGTGGAAACCTAGACCATCGTATTTCACATCATCGTCAACACCGTAGAAATCAAATGCTAGAGTTGTACGGTCACTAACAGTGTACTTCAAGTAAGCCTTGTAAGAAGTGTTGTCAGTTTCGTTGTGGTAGCTAGTTACTTGACCTGCACCCCAGTCAACACCATTTGCATATTGAACGCCAGTAGCTTGACCCAAACCAAGTTGCATAAACAAGCTGTCAGTTAGGTTACCGTTTAGGCCTAGAGAGTGTAGGTAGCTCCATGAAGTGTCAGACCAAAGCGCTGGTGCGTAATCATCTTCGTGAAGCAGCCAAGGTGCTGTAAATTGGTCTGCGCCAAAGTAGCTTAGGTTGAAATCACCAAGTTTAGCGTTTAGTTCGAAACCACGGTAAGTACCAGGTACAAAGCTCCAAACGTTACCGATTGTACCGTTACCACCAGCCTGTAACATACCGAAACGAGCATTAAAGTTTTCGTTTGCTTTGAATTTCAGCGCTGCTTTGTAAACTTTAAGCTGCTGACCATCACCTGCACCCCAGTCTAGGTTGTTACAAGTTGAGATTTCGTTACATAGGTAGCCTTCGTTTGAATTGTAAAGACTATCGTTGTAAAGATCGCCAGAGTAGTAAGCCGCAACATCTGCGCCCACCCAACCATCGTGGTAGCCAGAAGTGAAGTCTAAAATTGCGTTGTAAGAAGAGTAGTTTAGACGACTCCAACGGTCACCATTTTCACCGCCGGGCTTACCTGTTGTACGAGTTCGTGAACGAGTATCAACTATGAATAATGCATTCAGACTTGAGTCTTGCATAAATTCGTTCACTTTCTCTACGTACTCGCCACCTGCTGCACTTTCAGTAGACGCTGTAGCTGGAGCGACAGCAACAACACCAAACATTGCTGCGGTTAACGCTGAAACCTTAAAAAATTTGTCCATGGAAAAACTCCTAAAAATGGATATAGCTGTATTTTTCTATCTCACCTTTAGTTGGCCGCCGAAGGAGAGAAGTAAATTCCTGATCAAACCTCATTATTTCTAATTTGGCTTTTTTTAGTTCCTGCATACACACCGTGTATCCACGTGATTAAGACTAACTTCGCAGCTAAAAACATCCAAATGGAACTTATTTTTTTTCTAAAAAAATATGAGCCACTCCAAAGTTCCATATAACTTATTGATCCAGATCTTATTTTTAACAACATCAACACAACACAATAAATTATTATTTAAAATCAAACACTTAAATTGAACTCAAAAGTATCAACTTGAAGTCACTCGCAGACTAAAAAAGCCCCAAAAACCAATAACCCAAGGTTCGATCTTGATCACTGAAAAGAACAAAGGCATCAATTACTCAATAAAAAAACACTTAATTATGAACAATAAAAAGCCCCGCATGCTTACCATACGGGGCTTTTAGTTATTTTTTAGCTTTTTTGAGAAGACTTAATTCATCAGTTCGAGTAAGTCTTGTTCTGTTTTAATTTCGATACCCAGTTCTTGTGCCTTTGCGAGCTTCGAACCTGCATTTTCACCAGCAAACAAAATATCGGTTTTCTTAGAAACACTACCCGTCACTTTAGCCCCCAGTGCTTGGAGGGCTTCTTTGGCTTCTGTACGCCCCAGTTGAGAAAGTGTTCCCGTTAATACTACTGTTTTACCTTCTAATGGTAATTCCCCCACCTGCTCAGTAGTATTAATCTCTGGCCAATGAATTCCTTGTTCAAGCAAATCTTTAACCACCGCTTGGTTCTGTTCTTCACTAAAGAAAGTCGTAATATGTTGAGCAACCACAGCACCGATGTCTTGCACTTCAATCAACTGCTCTTCGGTAGCATTTTGGATCGCTCCCAACGTTTTAAAGTGCATTGCTAAGTTTGCTGCGGTTGCCTCGCCAACTTCACGGATCCCCAGTGAATACAAAAACCGAGGTAAAGTTGTTTCTTTGGATTTTTCTAACGCATTCACAATATTCTGCGCAGACTTTGGCCCCATGCGATCTAGTACGGTTAAAATCCCCGCTGATAACTTAAATAAGTCAGCAGGAGTTTTCACCATCTCACGATCAACAAGCTGCTCGATCACTTTATCGCCTAAACCGTCAACGTCTAACGCTTTACGAGAAACAAAGTGTTTTAGCGCTTGTTTGCGTTGGGCTTGGCAAACTAAGCCCCCCATACAACGTGTTACCGCTTCTCCTTCGATCCGCTCAACATGCGAACCACAAACAGGACACTGAGTTGGGAAAACAATATCTCGAGCTGTTTCTGGTCGACGCTCTTTGATGACAGATACGACTTGCGGAATAACATCGCCAGCACGGCGGATCACAACGTGATCACCAATCTTGACCTGCAGACGTTCTATCTCATCTGCGTTATGAAGCGTCGCATTACTTACCGTTACCCCGCCAACAAATACAGGCTCTAGTTTAGCAACAGGTGTAATCGCACCAGTGCGACCGACTTGGAACTCCACTTCATTCAGTGTCGTCATTTCTTCCTGTGCTGGGAACTTGTAGGCAATCGCCCAACGTGGAGCGCGAGCAACAAACCCCAGACGCTCTTGCACGGCAATATCGTCAATTTTAATAACGACACCATCGATCTCATAAGGGAGGGCATCACGACGCTGCAATATATCTTGGTAGTAAGCTTTTACATCCGCCAAGCTTTCAACTCGCTTAGTTTCCGGACACATTGGCAGTCCCCAAGATTTGATTTGCAAAAAGCGTTCGTAATGACTTGCTGCCAATTCTGCGCCTTGCACCACGCCTACACTGTATGCATAGAAGCTAAGCGGACGAGAAGCCGTAATACGTGAATCCAATTGTCGTAAGCTACCTGCCGCAGCGTTACGTGGATTAACAAAGATTTTCTCGCCTTTCTTCCTTGCTAATTCATTGAGCTTTTCAAACCCAACTTTCGGCATAAAGACTTCACCACGAACTTCAAGACGATTTGGCCAGTCATTACCTCTGAGTTTTAAAGGAATGGCTTTAATCGTACGCACATTCTCTGTGATGTTTTCACCCGTAGTACCATCGCCTCGAGTGGCCGCCTGAACTAAAACGCCATTCTCATATAACAAACTTACGGCGAGTCCATCCAATTTAGGCTCACAACAGTATTCTTTCACACTCTGGCTGCCCACGCGCTCTTGTGCGCGCTTGTGGAAACTATCGAGTTCACTATCATCAAACGCGTTATCAAGCGAAAGCATCGGTACTTCATGTGTCACTTGGCTAAACGCAGAGAGAGGTTGCCCACCGACACGTTGGCTTGGCGAGTCTACGGTTATTAAGTCAGGGTTCTCAGCTTCAATATCCAGTAACTCTCGCATTAAACGGTCGTACTCGGCATCAGGGATCTCTGGGTTATCTTCCACGTAGTAACGCACAGCGTGGTAATGCAACGACTCTTTTAGTTCTTCTAGTCGCTGAAGTACTGATTCAGACATAGTAAAGCCCCGTGTATTTTCAATCGGTGAGGTTGGGAAATCCAAGAAAAAGGGCTCCATCCGGAGCCCTATTATTATTTGCAGTTAAGATTATGCGTTAGCGGCATTAAACTCAACTATTTGACGTCGATAAGATGCTAAACGATCTGGCGTCATTAAGTTGCGCTGGTCATCAAGTACGTTACCACCTAAATCATCAGCAATTTGCTGCGCAGTTCGGAGCATTAAGTTGAAGTTCTGTTCAGCCTCGCCATAACAAGGCAATGTCATGAAGAATGAAATACCCTTCGTTGTAAACTCAGCAGGATCAGCATGTTCAAACGTACCAGGGTGCATCATATTAGCGACGCTAAACAGCACTTTGCCGTTACCGGACAAGTCGACATGACGGTGGAAAATATCCATCTCGCCATAAATTAGACCGTTTTGTTGCATACTTTCAAATAAAGCAGTACCAACAAATGGCTCTTCACCCGCACAGTGCACATTCAATACAATCACTTGCATTTCAGGTTCTAGCTTTGGCTCTTCCTTAGGCTCTGCAACGACAGGCTCACTAACCGTTTCGACTTGCTGTTCTTTCTCCGTAATATCAAACGCGGCGGGAATAGCGTCTTCTTCCACAGCGGGCTGGAATGGCTCTTCAGCTACTGTTGCTTGAACAACAGGCTCAACGTCCTCTTCTTTATCTTTTTCTGCACCAAATGAAGGGATGTCATCCGGCTCCTGCTGCGTCTGTTTGACTTCAGATGGGCCACCGAATAACGGGTCAGATTCAAACTTGTTGTCGAAAGAATTCGCCATCCCAAAATCTGGTTCTTTGCGATCTTTGCGAATGATCTCAAAGTCATCTTCAGGAGCGGGAGCGAAGTCTCGTTCTTTCTCAACAAGATCATTTTTGTCTTCTTGGTTAACATCCAGCTTACCAAGTGGCTTGTTACCAAACTTTGCTTTGCCTTCTTTTTTACTGCTCCATAAACCATGAAACAGTAATGCCGCGATGGCTAATGCGCCAACAACAATGAGTACGAATCGCAATTCCTGCATTATTTACTCTCAATATACTTGTTTTTACTACTCGCAGTTCCTTGAGCAGCAACCCAAGTGCAATAAATCTGAATGATACGTTTACTTTACCAAAACTATATGTAGATTTAGAACAACTTAATGCAAGAAGTTCCGTTTTTTGTTGTGATTCTTGCCACGATTCCACTTAACAAGACGTCATTTGTCAGGGCATTGAAAGAAAAGTCCTCACAGGTACAATGAGTTTTCATTTACACGAAGCCAAAATAGACATGAAGCAAAACAATCAGCAGAGAACCGGGTTCGGTTATTTTCTATACGGGATACAATTGGCACTTGCCCCTAAAATCAGGCGCTTTGTCATCTTACCTCTACTTGCAAATATCTTGCTTGTAGGTGGTGCCATCTTCTATCTATTTTCAAACCTTAATATATGGATAGAAGGCTGGATTGGGCAGCTGCCTGAGTTTTTATCCTGGTTAACTTACATTCTTTGGCCTTTACTCGCTCTGACGATACTCGCTACCTTCTCCTATTTTTTCAGCACGCTCGCGAACTTTATCGCCGCGCCATTCAATGGCCTCTTGGCTGAAAAAGTGGAAGAGTACTTAACGGGACAAAAAGTAAATGATGATGGTTTCACTGCCGTCCTGAAAGATGTTCCTCGCGTTTTAGCTCGTGAGTGGAGAAAGCTCCTTTACATTTTACCTAAAGCAATAGGCCTATTCCTGTTATTGCTCATCCCTGCCCTTGGACAAACAGTAGGCCCATTTTTATGGTTTATCTTTACCGCCTGGATGCTCGCGATTCAATATTGTGACTACCCGTTTGATAACCACAAAATCCCATTTAACGACATGCGTTACAAATTGAAACAAAAGCAAGGTAAGGCCTATGGCTTTGGGGTATTGGTGTCTGTATTTACGACGATCCCAATTTTGAACCTCATTGTCATGCCTGTAGCAATATGTGGTGCAACCGCTATGTGGGTCGCGGAGTTTAAGCACCAACGATAGTCGATTAGAGATTAAGGAAAGGGATCAGCGTCAGCTTTTCCCTTTTCTTTTATCAAGTTCTGGGCCAACCTAATAAGATATAACTTTTTAATCCTTTTCCCTTTTTTTCATACCGCATATTCTTCTATCCATATTCACACAACGTGTAATGAAGGAACATCACTATGAGCAAAATCTACGAAGATAACTCTCTTACTATTGGTAATACACCTCTCGTTCGTCTAAACAAAGTAAGTAAAGGCAAAGTTCTCGCGAAAATTGAAGCGCGTAACCCTAGCTTCAGTGTTAAGTGCCGTATCGGTGCAAACATGATTTGGGAAGCAGAGAAAGCGGGGCTTCTTAAGCCAGGTGTAGAGCTTGTAGAACCTACCAGTGGTAACACAGGTGTTGCTCTAGCATTCGTAGCGGCTGCTCGCGGTTACAAGCTAACATTGACCATGCCTGAATCAATGAGCCTAGAACGCCGTAAGCTACTAAAAGCACTAGGCGCGAACCTTGAGCTGACTGAAGCGGCGAAAGGCATGAAAGGGGCGATTGCTAAAGCAGAAGAAATCGTAGCAAGCAACCCTGAGAAGTACCTACTTCTTCAACAATTTGACAACCCAGCGAACCCAGAAATCCACGAAAAGACTACGGGCCCTGAGATTTGGGAAGCGACAGACGGTGAAATCGACGTATTCGTTGCTGGTGTTGGTACGGGCGGTACTATTACAGGTACTAGCCGTTACATCAAAGGTGAAAAAGGCAAAGCCATCACTTCTGTTGCAGTTGAGCCAGCAGAGTCTCCGGTTATTGCACAAGCACTTGCTGGCGAAGAAATCCAACCTGCCCCACACAAAATTCAAGGTATCGGTGCTGGTTTCATCCCTGGTAACCTCGATTTAGACATTATTGACCGTGTTGAGCAAGTTACCTCAGAAGAAGCGATTGAGATGGCTCGTCGCCTAATGGAAGAGGAAGGTATCCTAGCTGGTATCTCATCTGGCGCAGCGGTTGTTGCAGCGAACCGACTTGCGGAACTACCTGAATTTGAAGGAAAAACAATTGTAACTGTCTTGCCAAGTTCCGGTGAGCGTTACCTAAGTACAGCACTCTTTGCAGGTATCTTTACCGAAAAAGAGAACCAACAATAATATGTGTTCAAATCAATTTTTAGTTTAAAAAAGCCCCGTTTAGGGGCTTTTTTGTTGATCCCTGCCCTACCTTTGGTAATATCAGGGTGTTTTATTTCTAGCTTCAAAATAAAGAAGCAGAACACAAAAAGGTTTCAAAGTGATTACGCACGCAAACAGTTGCGTAGTTACCAAACTTTTGACTAGTATCAGAACTGACGCGCTTTGAACTCTTCCCGTGCTAGCGCACAAGATGTAAAGCAGTTAAGCTAAAATCTGGTCACAAACTAACAAAAAAATACATTTATTGGGGTATATCACATGTACGAGAAGCAAGTAGAAATCACAGCAGAAAACGGCCTTCACACTCGTCCAGCTGCACAGTTTGTTAAAGAAGCAAAAGCATTCGACGCAGACATCACTGTGACTTCTAACGGTAAAAGCGCTAGCGCTAAGAGCCTGTTCAAACTACAAACACTAGGCCTAGTAAAAGGTACTCAAGTTACTATTTCTGCTGAAGGCCCACAAGCTCAGCAAGCAGTTGACCACCTAGTTGCTCTAATGGACCAACTACACTAATCCGGTCTCCTACTCCAGAAGCCATTTTGTGAAAGCAAAATGGCTTCGTTGGAAATAGGCTCAAAACTAAGCTAAAACTATTCGTTAGCGCACCCATTATTCTCCCGTTTTATAAAGTTGACCAAACTTAAGGTAAGGCTATGATTTCAGGCATCCTAGCATCTCCTGGTATTGCAATCGGTAAAGCACTACTACTTCAAGAAGATGAAATTGTCCTAAACACAAACACTATTTCTGACGATCAAGTAGAAGCTGAAGTTCAGCGTTTCTTTGACGCTCGTAACAAATCTGCAGCTCAGCTAGAAACTATCAAGCAAAAAGCGCTTGAAACGTTTGGCGAAGAAAAAGAAGCGATCTTTGAAGGTCACATCATGCTTCTTGAAGACGAAGAGCTAGAAGAGGAAATCCTAGCACTTATCAAAAACGACAAGATGACTGCTGATCACGCTATCCACTCAGTGATCGAAGAGCAAGCATGTGCTCTTGAGTCTCTAGACGACGAATACTTAAAAGAGCGTGCAACTGACATCCGCGATATCGGTTCTCGTTTTGTTAAGAACGCACTAGGCATCAACATTGTTTCGCTTAGCGATATCAACGAAGAAGTAATTCTTGTTGCTTACGACCTAACGCCATCTGAAACTGCACAAATCAACCTAGACTACGTGCTTGGTTTTGCTTGTGATATCGGCGGTCGTACTTCTCACACTTCAATCATGGCTCGCTCACTTGAGCTTCCAGCTATCGTTGGTACTAACGACATCACGAAGAAAGTTAAGAATGGCGACATGCTGATTCTTGACGCAATGAACAACAAGATTGTTGTTAACCCATCAGAAGCTGAGCTAGAAGAAGCGAAAGCGGTTAAAGCAGCATTCCTCGCTGAAAAAGAAGAGCTAGCGAAACTGAAAGACCTACACGCAGAAACGACTGACGGTCACCGTGTAGAAGTTTGCGGTAACATCGGTACAGTGAAAGACTGTGACGGTATCCTTCGTAACGGCGGTGAAGGTGTTGGTCTGTACCGTACTGAATTCCTATTTATGGACCGTACTGCGCTACCAACTGAAGAAGAACAGTACCAAGCGTACAAAGAAGTTGCGGAAGCAATGAACGGTCAAGCTGTGATCATCCGTACTATGGATATCGGCGGCGATAAAGATCTCCCATACATGGATCTTCCAAAAGAGATGAACCCATTCCTAGGTTGGCGCGCTGTACGTATCAGTCTGGATCGTCGTGAAATCCTTCGTGATCAGCTACGTGGCATTCTACGTGCTTCTGCACACGGCAAACTGCGTATCATGTTCCCAATGATCATCTCTGTCGAAGAAATCCGTGAGCTTAAGAAAGCGATCGAAGAGTACAAAGAAGAGCTACGCGCTGAAGGCCACGCGTTCGACGAAAACATCGAAATCGGTGTTATGGTTGAAACTCCTGCTGCTGCTGCGATCGCACACCACTTAGCGAAGGAAGTGTCTTTCTTCTCTATCGGTACAAACGACCTAACTCAGTACACACTAGCGGTTGACCGTGGTAACGAGATGATTTCTCACCTATACAACCCACTATCACCTGCTGTACTTACTGTGATCAAGCAAGTTATCGACGCTTCTCACGCAGAAGGTAAATGGACTGGTATGTGTGGTGAACTTGCAGGTGACGAGCGTGCAACACTTCTACTTCTAGGTATGGGTCTGGACGAGTTCTCAATGAGCGGTATCTCTATCCCTAAAGTGAAGAAAGTAGTTCGTAACTCTAACTTCGCAGAAGTGAAAGCAATGGCTGAAGAAGCCCTTTCTCTACCGACAGCAGAAGAAATCGAAGCCGTGGTAGAAAAGTTTATTGCTGAGAAAGCTCAGTAATCGGTAGTACCAAGTAATTCAATACTTAATGGCCATTAGACGGCGAAAAAAGTCGTCTAATGAGCTATATTGGTATACTATAATTCGACAGAATAAAACCAAACCTTAGGAGCATGACACAATGGGTCTGTTTGACAAACTTAAGAAGCTTGTATCTGATGACAGCGCTGACGCTGGTGCTATCGAAATCATCGCGCCACTTTCTGGTGAGATTGTAAACATCGAAGACGTGCCAGATGTTGTTTTCGCTGAGAAAATCGTTGGTGACGGTATTGCTATCAAGCCAGCAGGCAACAAAATGGTAGCTCCTGTAAACGGTACTATCGGTAAGATCTTCGAAACTAACCACGCGTTCTCTATCGAGTCTGACGACGGTGTTGAGCTTTTCGTTCACTTCGGTATCGACACAGTTGAACTAAAAGGCGAAGGCTTCACACGTATCGCTGAAGAAGGTCAAACTGTCAAAGCTGGCGACACTGTAATTGAATTCGATCTAGCTCTTCTAGAAGAGAAAGCGAAGTCAACGCTAACTCCAGTTGTTATCTCTAACATGGACGAAATCAAAGAGCTAAACAAGCTTTCTGGTTCTGTAACTGTTGGTGAAACTCCAGTTTTACGTGTAACTAAGTAATTTTTACTTAATCGAGCACGAAAAAACGCTGCCATTGGCAGCGTTTTTTATTACCTGAAATTTTATTTCTGATCGACTTACATCAATGAAATCCGCTCAGCTAAGTAATCCAAGTGCCGAACTCGACCTTTGCTTTGCCTGAGCCAATAATGCTGTTGTCGCATCTTGGAGCACTTGAGAACGCACCATTTCCGTAGATTCTCTTGCGAAGTCTGTATCTCTTATTCGACTCTTGGACTCTGTAACACTCCGATTCACAGTATTTAAGTTATCCATCGAGCCGTTTACACGGTTCTGAAAGCTGCCAATTTCACTTCGGTGCGAATCAACGTACTTAATTGCTGTATCAATCACCCCAATTGAAAGCTGAGCCTTACCTGCCGTCGACATATCAATGTCATCCATTGTGACTAATTGACCAGCGCTCACATCAAGCTCATCCGCTAAACTCCCTTCGAGAACCACACCCTCTGGCGCCTCCATCGTAGAAGAGAAGAATTGCAGTTCGTTGTTTTCCGTTACTGAAGCATTCACTATCGATTGTTGAGCATTGATGTAAGTGGCGACCTGTTCTATACGGTCACCCAATTTGAGTCCAATGGATTCCGTTTGGGTTTGCCCTTTACTGTCTTGGTATTCGACTTTGAGAGTTTGGTTATCTCCAGTGACTCGCCAATCTTTATCGACCGCATCACCAACATAATGCAGCCCTCCCATCTCTGGGATATGGCTACGCATGTTACGTAACGTCAAAGAGATTGAATTAGCGTTCGCGCCAATATGGAAACTTTGTGAACCGTAAGATCCATCAAACAGGTTTTTATCCGCAAATGTTGTCGTGATCGCGACACGATCAAGCTCATCTTGCAGCGCTACGACCTCATATTGAATACTTTGCCGATCACTTGAGTCATAACTGCCGTTTGCTGCTTGAAGCCCCAGAGAGCGTAAGCGTTGCAATATGTCACTGCTTTCGTGCAATGCTCCCTCCGCTGTTTGAGCAACAGAAAAAGCGTCGTGCGCATTTCTTAAGGCGACATCAAGCCCTCTCGTTTGTACATGGAGAGTATTCGATATCTGTAAACCTGCCGCATCATCGCTCGCCGAGTTGATTCGAAACCCCGAAGTTAGGTTGCGTTGTGACTCAACATTTTGCGCAGCTGCTTGACTCAGGTGTCTCTGCGCCACCATCGCAGAAACATTGGAATTTAAAGAGATCATCTAATCGATATGAATGCCTTATCGAACATACTGTCAGGACACATCTGAATCGTTATAGCCAATAAGCAAAAAGCCAGGGATGAGCCTGGCTTTGGTTTCTTGCTTTGTTAAATTGATTAACCTAGCAGACTTAGCGCTGAGTTAGGCGCTTGTTTCGCTTGCGCAAGGATTGAGCTTGACGCTTGCGATAGA
>NZ_JAWOWP010000009.1:0-199350 GCF_033340555.1 Vibrio sp. 1069 | reverse complement strand
CTGAAACTCAGTATATTGTTTAATAATTATTCAATTTCGGACGACTTGGTTTTCTGTCCGAATTACGCAACAAAGCCCAACATTTGGTCAATTTATCGCTTTTATCGGCAGCCCTACTATTGCACTATCAATAGCGACGTTACTAGCGGTTTACACATTGGGTAATAACCTTACCAAAGAAGAAGCGAATGAAAAGATGGAACAAGGAATCTCCACTTGTGGCATCATTTTGTTAGTAACAGGAGCTGGTGGCGCGTTAGGTGCCGTATTGCGTGAAACGGGTGCGGGCGCAGAGATTGCTAACCAAGTTGCAGGGCTTCCTATTTCTGCGGTTATGATTCCATTTATTATTGCGACGTTAGTTCGTATTATTCAGGGCTCTGGTACAGTCTCCATGATAACCGCTGCTTCTATATCTGCCCCAGTTTTAGTAAATATTCCTGACGTTAACCTTTTATTCGCAGCGACGGCAGCTACGATGGGATCTCTATTTGCTGGCTACTTTAATGACTCGCTATTCCATATTGTTAATCGATTAATGGGGGTGACTGAGGTTAAGAAACAACTCATTATTTGGACTATTCCAACAACAATTGCTTGGGCTATTGGTGGTTCATTAGTCATGATTCTTAACTTATTCTTCGGATCTCATGGTTCAATCTTTGATCCTGTGTTACCACTTGCTGTACTTTTGGGGTGTGTTGCATTTACAAAATCTTACAGCGCTAAGCACGTCGAATTACAAGAGGTATAAAGGTTTACTTGTACTCTTCCATAAAGTAAAAACCTATCACAATATGTATTTTTATCAGATAGTTTAGAGTTTTTTAATAATATGAACGGCCCTATGTTTGGGCCGTTTTAGTTCTTATAAATAAACTATTTAAATTGAACCGATATAGGTTCCGTTTTCAACTTAATCAATATGAAATGGAATTGTTATTTCCCGCTTAGTAAGAGATTACCTATAAAGGTTCTATTCGAGTTTAACTCTAGTGATTTTACTCTAGCGAAGTAGGGTTACTTTATATAAGAGTCCAGTACTTTTAATACGACTTCCATATCTTTTTCACGTTGAGTTTTGTCTTCCTCAAGTACGACGTGTTCAAGTAAGTGACCTTTAATTACTTCTCGCATCAAACCATTTACTGCTCCCCGAATAGCGGCAATCTGCTGCAACACATCTTGGCATTCATGCTCTTCTTCCAGCATTTTTTTAAGTCCATTCACCTGACCCTGTATTTTACTGACTCGAGTGTTGAGCTTCTTTTGATCTCTGGTTGTATGCGACATGTCTTATCTTCTTTAAGTTACGGGCCGAGTTATTCTAACTGATAATGTAGCACTCAATTTATACTGGGGGGTAGTATTTAATACTGGGGGGGAGTATAGTTTGCGATAAATTAGAATCAATAACAGAGAACAACAATGGATTTTGTCGCGTTACTACAACAAGGTAATGGGTGGTTCTTTATTCCCAGTGCCATTTTGCTTGGCGCCTTGCATGGTTTAGAACCTGGGCACTCTAAAACGATGATGGCGGCGTTCATTGTCGCGGTGAAAGGAACGGTCAAACAAGCCGTGATGCTGGGTTTAGCTGCCACACTTTCTCACACTGCAATTGTATGGTTAATCGCTGTTGGCGGGATGTATATTAGCCAGAAATTCACCGCTGAAGCGGCTGAACCATGGATGCAACTTATCTCTGGGGTCATTATCGTGACAACCGGCGTATGGATGTTTTGGCGGACATGGAGCGATGAGCGAGCTTGGAACAAAGCTCAGGATCATGCTCGCGATTGGACGACGCAAGTTGTGGATACAGGACATGGGCATGTTTCGCTTTCGATTACAGAGGAAGGGGAGCATCACCGTTTCCAGTTGCGAACACTCAGCGGTAAACCTTTAACTGCTGAAGGTATCAAGGTTTCGGTATCGAGTGATGGTTATCAACCTGCTGATATTTATCACTTTATAGAGCGTGATGGATACTTGGAATCGGCGTCTTGCATTGAAGTCTCTAATGGACTTTCTGTCACTTTGAGCATCGGGCACCATGATCATACCCATGACTTTGATGTACATTTTCGTCCTGGTTCTCATTTAGAAAGCGAAGATAAGGAATATCAAGATGCTCACGAACGCGCTCACGCTTTAGACATTCAAAAACGCTTTGAGAATCGAGACGTGACGAATGGGCAAATTCTGCTGTTTGGATTAACGGGTGGTTTGATTCCATGCCCTGCTGCGGTAACGGTTTTGCTTATCTGTTTGCAGCTTAAGGCAATGACTCTTGGTGCGACTTTAGTTGTGTCATTCAGTATTGGCTTAGCCTTGACTCTGGTTGCAGTTGGCGTTGTGGCAGCAGTGGGCGTGCAAAAAGCGACATCTAAATGGAGCGGTTTGAATGATGTTGCACGTCGAGCTCCTTACTTATCGGGCGTCTTGATCAGTGCAGTTGGTTTATACATGGGTATGCATGGATACATATCGCTGACGAGTTAAACTCTGTGATAAAGACTCTTTTCCTTTCTTTTTGTATGGGTAATGGCTTCATGCCTTGGTTTGCATGTTTTGCTGCCGGTTCTTGATTGAGAATCACTCGATCCGACATCGCTGCCATATCTACAAACCAAGTCATTCTCGCTTCACCAAGCATCTCGGATTACAACCGCTGCAATTGTGGCTCTAATATCTGAACCTGAGATACTAAATGATAAAACGGGAGCACTGACCACAGCGCTCCCGACGGCAAAACGCTAATTAGAACTCTTTTCTTTAATGTTCGATACCAATTTGGTCGCATAGTTAAATTTAACTATGCAAACGTTTCCTTTTGCGTACTCGTCCCTTCGCCAAACCTCGTAGAAATGTGACGTTTTGAAGACTTTTTTTCCTTCTGTCTAAAGTAATCGGGAACCAAGCAGATACATAGTTATAAAGTTATGTCTTGCTCTGCCAAACAGACCCAAAATGCAGTTTGGTTGGTTTTGGAGAAGAAAGGCTTAGCGCTCGATTAATGAGCATCAATTGAATTGTATTGAGACAATTATAATGAAAAGAATCATCTTATTAGCAGTCTGCGCCATGTTTGGTATTGCTGTCGTGGCGAGTATGGCATCAACGTACCTAATTTCGAGTCAGAAAATCGATGACATCATCTTAAACAAATCCCAAGTTCAAGCTGAGTTTCTAGCGGGAAATGCGAGTTATATTTTGGAGAACTCAGCCAATCCAATGCAAGATTTACAATCGCTTGTTGAGGGGCTGAAACAACGTTCAGACGTGAGTTATGCCGTTGTAATTGATCGTAACGTGACGGCAGTAGCCCACAGTGATAAGCACAAGCTGAACAAAACCTATAACGATGAATATACTGTTGAAGGCGCGACGAGAGGTGTTCAACAGTACTCAAAGTGGTATGCCGATGTACAGAAAGTATGGGTGTTTGACATCATGGCACCAATTTATGTGGATGGTCAGTTATACGGTACTTTTGATATTGGTATTCCTATTACCGAAGTGAGCCAAGCGACGAATGGAATTATTACTTACCAGTTGATCTCTATGGTGGCGATCTTCGTTATGTGTGTTTTGATTCTGTCACTTCTGCTAAATAAACTGATGAGACCGCTTTCTGCGCTTAAAGACGCTCTACAAGACATCTCAAAAGGAGACGGAGACTTAACCGTTCGTTTGCCAGCGAAAGGTAATGACGAAGTCGCGCAAATTTCTTCTGCTTTCAACGTTTTTGTTGGGAAAGTACATGAGATTATTACACAAGTTGTAAATACTGGTGTGGAGCTTAATAGTTCAGCTGTCGCTTTGCGTGGGCAATCTCAACAAGCGCTCACAAGAGGGCAAGAGCAGAACGAGCAAACCATGCTGGTTGTCACATCCATGAACGAAATGATTGCGACGGTCAATGAAATTGCCTCCAATGCTGCTGGAGCGGCAAATGCTGCGAGTGCAGCAAGTAATGAAGCGCAAGATGGCTACACGACGCTAGAAAGAACCAAAACGGCGATGACTAATCTTGAAAACGAGATGAACAGCACTTCCAACATTATCGTGAGTCTTGCTGAAAATACTCAGTCGATTGGTAGTATTCTAGAGGTGATTAGAGGTATTTCGGAGCAAACCAATCTATTGGCTCTCAATGCGGCTATCGAAGCTGCACGCGCTGGTGATGCCGGCCGAGGTTTTGCAGTCGTAGCTGATGAAGTTCGCAACCTAGCGACTAAAACGGCTCATTCTACCGATGAAATTGACAATATGATTCACCAGCTACAAACTGAAGCTCAAAGTGCGGTGAATTCAATGAGTAATAGTAAGACTCTTATTGAAGAAGGAACGGCAGAAACTGAGTTAGCTCGACAGGCTTTAGAAGCAATAGCTGCACAAGTGACGACTATTTCAGATATCAATACTCAAGTAGCAACCGCAACAGAACAGCAATCAACGGTAGCAAACGAAATTAATATGAACATGGATACCGTCAGCCACTCAGTGAAAAGTGCGCTAACGGCGAGTGAGCAACTAGAAGCATCAAGTCAACAACTCGCGGAGCTATCGCGAACACTCGATCGTCACGTGGGAGCGTTTAGAATCTAAACGCCAACTGACCCTCTTTAATAAAAAGCCAGTAAATGTTAATTGCTGGCTTTTTTATTTGAAAAAATCGAGTCTCAAATCGCTTAGCGGTGTTTGTCCTTTCTAGACGATAAAACAGAATACGATAAATTAGTTGAGTAAAGCTTAGCTAGGCGTTAAGTTTTGCGTTTTGCTTTAAATGTTCAACAAACATAGATATTTTCTTAGCTACATGTTTTCTAGACGAGTAAAAAGCGTAAAGCACTAAATCCTCAGGTTCGTACTCTAGAGTGACTATTTCTAGCTCACCATTTTTGATCTCATTTTGGCATGACTCAATTGGCAATATTGCGTATCCAAGCCCTGATAACGCGCCATATCTGGCGAGATGACCGCTGTTTACTTTGAATGAAGATTGCACAGTTTGAGTAATATGGCCCCCAACAGGGTTTCTGAATACCCATGGTGCACCATTTACTGCGGTAAGCGTCGTGATGCAGGGAACATGACTTAGATCCGTAATTTTGTAAGGGGTGGCGTATTTCTCAATTAGTTGAGGCGCGGCTAAAATGGCACTGGGCCAGCGTTTTATCTCTCTCGCCACCCAGTTACTGTCTGACAAAGTCCCTCTATGAAAACTCAAAATGACATCAAAGCTATCAATAACATCATCTTTAGGGTTTAGCGTTGTATCGCAAGACAAAGAGATTGACGGGTATTGCGTGCAAAAGGTGACAACCGCTTTGGCCAGTACAGGTGTGTCTGGCATAAGAATTCGCAGTTCCCCTGTTACCGTGTGCGAGTGGCGCGTTACCGTTTCTAGTGCGGCGTTGAGTTGCTCCAATAACGGACGAGTGCTGCTATAGAGCTCTTCTCCAGCCTCGGTAGGCGTCATTCGCCTTGTTGTTCTATTGAACAACCTAATGTTTAACTTTTCTTCAAGCAGGGCAATGTGTCGGCTGATATTTGATGTTGGTATATTCAAACACTCAGCGGCTCGCTTAAAGCTGTTGTTCTCATAAACACAGTGAAAACTTTTTAACCAGATTTGGTCAACGTTATCAAACATTTCATTATCCCACTTTATTGGATTATCAAGCCAGCATATCGCACTTTATCCCTGTACTAAGTTACATACAATTTTATTTACAAGTTTAAGCGAACAAACAACGAGATATCGCGCTAGAACGTAATCAATAGTGGTGAATTTATGAGCTGGTTAGAACGGTTATTTGAGAATAAAAATATAATAGGTTCGCGCAAAGCGTCTATCCCTGAGGGCGTTTGGACAAAGTGTCCTGAGTGTGAACAAATACTTTATCGTGCCGCGTTAAAAGAAAATTTGGAAGTATGCCCTAAATGCTCACATCACATGAGAATGGCTGCGCGTCAAAGGTTGATCTCTTTTCTGGACCATGGAACACAACAAGAGTTGGCAAGTGAGTTGGAGCCACAAGATATTTTGGGTTTTAAAGACTTAAAGCGATATAAAGAGCGAATTGCTTTAGCACAGAAAACGACTGGAGAAAAAGATGCGTTGGTGGTGATGGAGGGCAAGTTATTGGGGCTGCCTGTTGTTGCGTGTGCATTCGAATTCTCTTTCATGGCAGGCTCAATGGGCGCAGTGGTTGGCGAGAAGTTTGTCCGAGCAGTTGAAAGCGCAATTAATACAAAATCTGGGTTAGTATGTTTTTCCGCTTGCGGAGGGGCGCGCATGCAAGAGTCTTTGGTGGCTCTCATGCAAATGTCAAAAACCAGCGCCGCGTTAAACCACTTATCTGAGCACAGATTACCCTATATCTCAGTATTGACGGACCAAACTTATGGTGGCGTCTCGGCGAGTTTAGCCATGTTAGGAGACATCAATATTGGTGAACCTAAAGCAAGTATTGGCTTTGCGGGAAGACGGGTCATTGAGCAAACGGTACGTGAAAAGCTACCAGACGAGTTTCAGCGAAGTGAATTTTTACTAGCGCATGGTGCGCTAGATATGATTGTCGATAGACGTGAAATGCGCGATCGCGTTGGCCGCTTACTGGCTAAGTTAACCAACGCGAGGGTGGTCTCAGAATAGGTTGTATTAAAGTTAGACTTAGTACTTGCGTTTATTGAGCCGTAATCATTACAAACCGTTCATTTTGCCCCCATCTTGGTTCCGCATTCATTAGGCTGAGATCCAACGCCGTTTGGTATGGGTCAACAGCAAAATGGTCGCTTACTAACCCCCAGAGCATCCAGTTGATTGCGGTTTCATTCTCGGTAAGCTCTTCGAGTGGCGCTTGGAGGAAAAAGTACTCATCTTCGCCATCGTAACCGAGCCGATCATAGATAATGTTGCGTAGCTCTCGATCCAAATCATGTTGGAGGTTGATTGAGTCGTACAGTTGCTCTTCTGTTGGGCCATTCTCATGGTGATAAACATTGCGTTTTGACTCTTTGTGTAAAGTACCTGCGCCAGTTTCAATGCTTACTTTCTTTTGCGAGTGTTGCTCAAGAACTTGAATGATTTCATCCTCTAGTTGATCGAGTTTACTCAGCAAAACTTGATTGTTTATGTCACCAGCGGGGGAGGCCATCGTTTGGAAGGCTTTCACTCTCTCGTAGACTGCTTTCCCGTGAGGAAGGGCTGCAAAACACTGTTCTTGAAGCGCTTCATTGGCTTGCCAAATGCCCGAGTAGAGCTCGTAATCATGTGTATATGGTGGAAGCTCTTCAGTATCTTCCCCTAATAATTCTCGCCAGTGCTTTTGCCACTGTTCTTCTTTTGCGTGTTTTACACGCGCGTATTGCTTAACCCAGCGGTTACGAAGTTTTACCCCAAAAATGGCAAGTCCCCATGGAGCGAGCAAATAAAAATAATAGTGAGAAGAGTTATCCCAAAAGTAACCGTAAACGTAAACACCAAAAGCAAGCACCCAAGTTCCAATAGTACAAGCAATAACCCCGGACATTATTGATGATTGGCGCTTTGTTTCTCTTAATGTATTACCTTCAGAACATAACCAAAAAATGCCGCCAAAAACAAAGGCAAACGTTGTCATGAAGTAGGCAATCCCCGCTCCCCAAAATCCCCAAAGTGACATGTATTATCCCTAGCCAAATATCTGCTTTATTCACTCATCAATGACTGGAGGAGTAAATGTGTTTGATTTGGCGGAGAATTTACCATTAATGCCAACCTTTTGATATGCACTCTATGACTTATTGGGAATGAGTCACAAATAAAAATAGATGGTATCAAGCATCAAAATTTAATTTAGAACCTTTGATTGTCGTGAACTCTATCTGGAAGAGTTAAGGGGGGCGTTTAAGGGCAATTTTCCTCATAAAGTCGTTATTTAGAAAAAGGTAAATTAATGTTTTTATTGATAATTGTGAGTTTTTTTGGAGTGGGACTGCTCCCATTTAATTAGAGTAAAAGACCTATTTTTGGGAGCGGTTTCATAAATTTTATGACACTGATTTCACTGTTTGAGCTGTAAAGAATATAAACCCCCACTCAATGTATGTTAATAATCAATGAGTGTTGTTATGTCTCATATCCGTTTTTTCCCGCGCCATCGTTTGGCGCTTGCTTGTATGCTAGCGAGTGTGTCTGGCTTCTCTTTTGCACAAAATCAGTGTGCTGTTGCTGATTTACAACAATCGCGAGATCTGGCTACTGCCGTTTCTGGTGCTGAGTATGATTGCTACCACGCTTGGTTTTCAGCACCTTCAGAAACGCTGAATGATATCTATAGTGAAGCGAGCCTAAGCCGTATCCAAGTCGCGCTGGATCAAGAAATCGCTCGCTATCGTGGTGAAGCAGATCAAGCTCGTATTCTAGAGAACCTAGGCGAATTTATTCGAGCGGCCTACTACGTTCGCTACAACGCTGGTACTGGTACACCTGAGTTTTCGCAAGCGTTGAGTCAGCGTTTTGCTCAGTCGACGAACCTATTCCTAAACAACCCTCATGCTTTGGATCAAGGTCGTGAACAAGTTGGTGCAATGAAGAGCCTGACTTTGATGGTTGATAACGTTAAGCAGTTGCCGCTGACCATGGATAGCATGATGGCCGCGTTGATGCACTTTAATCGTGAAACCGCGCAGGACACGCAATGGGTCGATGGTTTAAACAACTTGTTCCGCTCTATGGCAGGCCATGCGGCGAACGATGCGTTCTACCGATACATGGCAAACAATACACACCATATTGATACGTTGATGAAATTCGCATCTGATAATGCTTGGGCATTAGATACGGATGCAAGCTTTATCGTTTTCAATGCATTACGTGAAACTGGTCGTTTGCTCGCGAGCCCAGATCAGGAGACCAAACGCAAAGCATTGGCAGTAATGCAACAGGTGATGCAGCGTTATCCACTGGGTAGTGAGCATGACAAACTATGGCTTGCTGCCGTTGAAATGATGAGCTACTACGCACCAGAAGGCCTAAATGGTCTGAATATTGAGCAAGCCAAGCAAGATTTAGCTGCACGTGTAATGCCAAATCGTTTTGAATGTCAGGGACCTGCCATTATTCGCTCTGAGGATCTGACCGATGCTCAAGCAGCGAAAGCGTGTGAAGTGCTAGCGGCAAAAGAAGCCGACTTCCATCGAGTTGCGAATACGGGTAATCAACCTGTCGCTGATGATTTGAATGATCGTGTTGAAGTGGCGGTATTCGCGAGTAACACTAGTTACGTTGATTACTCTTCATTCCTATTTGGTAATACAACGGACAACGGTGGTCAGTACCTAGAAGGTGACCCTTCAAAAGCGGACAATACTGCGCGTTTCGTCGCTTATCGCTACGCGAATGGTGAAGATCTCTCTATCTTGAACCTAGAACATGAATACACGCACTATTTAGATGCACGATTTAACCAATACGGTTCGTTCAGCGATAACTTGGCTCATGGTCATATTGTTTGGTGGCTAGAAGGTTTTGCTGAATACATGCATTACAAGCAAGGTTACCAAGCTGCGATTGAGCTGATTGCAGATGGTAAACTGAGCCTTTCCACTGTGTTTGATACCACGTACTCTCACGATACCAATCGTATCTATCGTTGGGGTTATCTAGCTGTTCGATTCATGTTAGAAAATCATCCACAAGACGTCGAAAGCTTGTTGGCATTGTCGCGCTCTGGCCAGTTCGAACAATGGGCACAGCAGGTGACGTCTTTAGGTCAACAATACGATGCTGAGTTTGAACGTTGGTTGGACACATTAAAAGTGGAACCTGAGCAACCTGATACAGACCCAGAAGAGCCAACAGAACCAACAAGCCCTGAAGCACAAGTGACTGAATTGACGGCGAACCAAAGCCTTCAGCTCAGTGGCGAAGCATACAGCGAAAAACTGTTCTACGTTGATGTTCCAGCCAACACCGTTAACTTCAATGTATCTATTGAGGGTGCGGGTGATGCGGATCTTTACATGAGCTACAACAAAGTCGCGCATTACTATGATTTCGAAATGAGTCAATATGCTGATGGCAGCAATGAAGAGATTGTGTTTGAACCAGAGCAAGATGGTTACGTTAAAGCGGGTCGTTACTACATCAGCTTAACTGGACGTGATAGCTATGACTCAGTAAATCTTGTGGCTGCGTTAGAAGTGGAAGCGCAAACACCGCCAACCCAAGTGCAAGATGATTTAGCACCTGTGGTACTAGAGTCTGGTGAAGCCAAAATGCTTACCGTTCACAAGCAGCGTTATGCAGCAGTTCATGTGCCTGAAGGTGTAGAAGAGGTTCGTGTATGGCTAACGGCTCACTCACAAACTGGTAATGTCGATCTATACGCGAGTAGGGAGCATTGGCCTACAGTAGAGCAGCACGAGTATGCGTCCAACTATGCAGGCAGCAATGAATACCTTGCGATTCCTGTTACTGAAGCAGGGTACGTGCACTTCGCTCTTCAGGCTCCAGAGCAAGGCGATGACGTTGAAATGCTAGTGCACTTCAACTAAACAGGTTCGATTAACTAAAGTCGAGATAAAACGTCGCTGATACAGCGACGTTTTTGTTTATATCGGACACGATTATAAACAAACAGCGGCGAATGCTAGTTAATCGGCTGATCTATCGAGTTATCAGTTGCCCTTTTTCTAAACGGCTTTAGGTTTGTATTGCAATTTACCGCGCACATAAACTTTTTTAGCGACGCGTTCTGTGACCTAGCTTCTGATTTGTGTTTCCCAAATGGATACAATATATATGCACCCCGTGCAATAAAGTGAAAAGGGAAAGACATGAAAACGCTTATTTATGAAACGTTGATTAGCCTTGCTAACCAAGAACCAGAACAACATGCAAGAATCCGACAAAATCTCTATGAACAGTTGGATCTGCCGTTCGATAAGCAGCTGGCTTTGTATTCTTGTGCCCTTGGTCCTGCAAGTTCAGGCAAGTTGGAGAGCAGTCAAGGCATTAACAACGCGGTAGATTGCGCGGTTAAACTGCTTGAAACTCCTGAGCGCTAATTCACTCGTTGTTTTAATCACGGCCCGAACCCCAAGGGCCGTTTTTAATTGCGGTTAAATTGATTTCAACGTCGTTATTGCTCTGCTCTTTCCGCTAGCACTTCTTTGAATGCAAACATGCCGTTTAATGCCGCGGGAAACCCTGCGCAGACGGACATCTGCAAAATGATCTCTTTAATCTCATCCTCGCTACAGCCTACATTCAGCGCTGCATTTAAGTGCACTTTTAGTTGCGGCGCGCAATTCCCCATTGCCGTTAGCGCGGCGACGGTTGCGATTTCTCTCGATTTTAGGTCTAAGCCCGGGCGAGCATAAATATCGCCAAACGGATACTCAATGGTGTACTGAGCTAAATCTGGACAAATATCTTGTAAGGTTTCGATGACATTATGACCAGCGTCGCCATCAATTTGAGAGAGTAGTTCTAATCCTTTGTTAAAGCGTGATTGTTCCATCGGTATGTTCCTAGTGAATAAACGTAAACACACCTTAATCGTTAGAGTTAACTCTAAGTCAACGAACTTTTCCGCTTTTATACAAGGCAATTTTTTCTTCTAGAGCCGATAAGTGCTTTTTCTGTTGCTCAATGTGGCGTTTGAGGTTTTCTTGGTGTTGTTCTAACAGGGCTTGACGTTGTGGTACAGATTGAGAGCCGACTTCCCTTAATTTGGCATACTCTAGAATCTCTTCAAGTGGCATTGCAGTTTCTTTTAAACGCTTAACAAAGCTTATCCAGTTTAGATCTTTCGAACTATACATTCGATGTCCACTCGCGTTTCTATGGACATGTTTAAGTAAACCGATTTTTTCATAGTATCGAAGAGTATGAGCAGATAGCCCGACGAGGTCAGAAAATTCTTTGATATTCATTATTATCCTCCAAGGTAGAGCATACCCCATAGAGATAAGCTAAGTTTCGCATTTTGAAGTCATTTCGGGACAGATACAAACAGAAATCTTTAGTCTTTTAACGCTAGGTATGGTGATTTACTGGATTTTTGAAACGCGCCAAACGTGATCCATCTGCCAGTTTCGTTTTATTAACAATTGTTACTCAACGGGTTGGCTTGGCTATTTTTATCCTTTGGGCCTATTTTAGGGCGTACGTAGGTCTTATATTTTATCTTTTTCAATTGAAATTTTTGTTAAATAAAACAATGACTTAGTGTTTTATTGGGCTGTTTGGGGTGTATGTTGTGTGCCCGTTATTCACTCAGAACGATTTATCGCTGTGCAATGGATGAGTCGCTACGCCTTCGATTTCAGCCTTGAGTTAGTGCTAAAAGGGTGAGTGCCTCTGATGAATAGCTTTTATAATTTCGATTATTGAATTCACTCACAAAAAAATGCAAACAAGTAATCGTGAGTGGAAGCGAGCAGGAGAACAACATGAGTGGCTCACAGGAAACACAATCATTCGGTGCAAACGTTATCTTACATGCGTTTGATTGGAAGTATGCTGACATTGCCCAACGAGCAAAAGAAATCCGCGAGCTTGGTTATGGCTCTGTGTTGGTTTCGCCACCAATGAAAAGCGCACACGATGAGCGCTGGTGGCAGCGTTATCAACCACAAGATTATCGTGTTATCGATAATGCCTTGGGTGATACCAAAGATTTTATTCATATGGTTCGTGAACTGGAGCAAGTTGGTGTGTGGGTTTATGCCGACGTAGTGTTTAACCATATGGCAAATGAGGCCCACCTTCGCAGAGATCTTCAGTACCCAAGACAAGAGGTCTTGGAGGAATACCAGAACGACAAACAGAAATATCAGTCGCTAACGTTGTTTGGCGATCTATCTCAACCACTTTTTGATGAAGAGGACTTTGTTGAAGCATTCGGCATTAAAGACTGGAAAGATAAGTGGCAGGTTCAAAACGGACGTATCACAGGTGGGCCAACCGATCCTGGCTTGCCAACTCTTCGTGTTTGTGACCATGTCGTTGAGCAGCAGCGAGCGTACCTAAAGGCGCTGAAAGCTATTGGTGTGAAAGGTTTTCGTATTGACGCTGCGAAACACATGACGTTAGAGCATCTTAAGCGTGTTTGGACAGACGACATCACGCGGGATGTGCATATATTTGGTGAAATTATTACCGATGGCGGTGCGACGGAAGAAGAGTATCAGCTGTTTCTTGAGCCGTATCTACAGGAAACTCGCCTAGGTGCGTACGATTTCCCTTTGTTCTCAACCATGTTTAAGGCGTTTGCTAAAAAGGGCAGCTTCAAGTCTCTGATTGATCCCTATTGTTTTGGTCAGGCTCTGTCCCCCGGTCGTGCGATTACATTTGCTATCACACATGATATTCCTAACAATGATGTCTTTCTTGATCTCATCATGGACGAGGAAAACGAATGGTTAGCTTATGCCTATATTCTAGGCCGAGATGGTGGTGTGCCGTTGATTTATACCGACTTAAACACTAGCGGTATTAAAGGTAAAAATGGTCAGCCAAGATGGCAGGGTGCATGGAGCGATCCGAGAATGGCAAAAATGATCCAGTTCCATAATATGACGCATGGCGAGCCGATGAGTGTTCTTGAAGGTAACGATGACATGCTCGTACTTAAGCGAGGTGACAAAGGTATTGTGGTGCTTAATAAATCACAGCGTCAACAGTCTTTGACATTAAAAATCGATGGTGATTGGGTTGATTTGATGACAGAACAAATCATTCCAAGTGACGGTAAGTTAATCGTACCATCTAAGTCGTCGATGTTACTCGTCGCGAACTAGAAGATGTACACACCGAGGTTAGCAATTTCGGTGTGTATGTTTATCATCGTCATTCACGTTCTGCTGAAATTCAATATAAACTCAAACTCTCTCGTTTTTGCTAGAAATTTATGAGCACTCGTTAACGCAACATTCTGCTTTTAAAAAAACAATTACGTCATCTAAGCACTGATATTCTGCAACACAAAAAAGGGTTCTACCCTCTCGGCGCTGGGTGAGAAGACCAGCTGAAGCAAGGCTCGAGATATGATGAGAGAGAGTGGATGCTGGAATGCCAAGCTTTTCTTGTACGCCGCCTACCGCGATACCTTTGTATCCCGCTTTGACGACTTCTTTGTAAATACTTAAACGAGTCGGATGCCCTAACTCTTTTAGTGCTTTAGCAACGGCTTCAAGCTCCATACTGACCTCTAAAGAATGACCACAGTAATTTTGTTTCGATAATAGGGAAAGTCTCAGTAAATGCCAACTATTACGATCTCAGAACAATTTAAATCAGATGAGATTCATACTGGCTCATGCCTTCATGACAACAGTTGTCTGTTCTAATGAGACAGATCAATCTTCATTATTATTTCACGCCACGTTCAAAATCCCTCGTCTACACTCAATGTTGAGTTGTCAGTTGGCAGACCAAGGAGGCGGCCATGATTGCGGTTCATAGAGATTATTGTTTGTCTAACAGTTCGGAGTTACATGCCCACGTTAAAGTCAATCCTGTCGGTAAATTAGAAGTTGAGATTGTTGAACTTCAAGAGCGCCACACCACAGAGTTTGATGATTTGTCTTTTGAGAGTCGTGGGTGTGAAACTCGAATCTGTGGTAAAGAAGACACAACTCCGTGGCAGTTCAATCTTGCAGTTACTGATGCGTTAGAGCTTTCTCATTTAGTGGAAGAAGCAAACGAAGAGTATGAGATTTTAATGAATGATCTTATGTAATATCGAGAAGATCATTTTATCCTGCACGGCGTGTGGCTCTGTACTGAAAAAATAAAAACCTCCCAAGCGGGAGGTTTTTAATATGGAGTGCGTTATCGTTGGATAGGCTCTTCTCTTGGTGGTGTTAGCTCTTGGACGTTATCTTCATTAAAGTCATCGGCGTAACCTTTAGGTGGCGGTGTCCAACCACGTTCTGACCGCGATAGTTTGTCATGACGATCTTTTTGCATCTCTTCCGCCATTTTCTCCTCTAACTGAATAAACAGTTGTCGGAAATTGTTGTCATAGCGTTCACCTTCAGAATCATCTTCCCAAGCTTTGTAGAGTATTTCTGACTTACGTGCTTCAACACGCTTATATGTCGCCTTCTGCTGTTCAACAAAGAAGGGGTGAATGCCAAGGGCTTTCATTGTGTGACCGCCCATCTCCAATGCAGAATGGTAGGTCTCTGATTCAATAATATCAGCCCCCGCTTGACGCAAAAGATAGCCATGTCCACGGTCAAAGGCACGTGCAATCACTGTTACTTTTGGGTACGTGTGCTTAACGTACTTCACCAGTTCTACACTCGATTCTTGGTTATCAATCGCCACAACCAACGCAGCGGCGTGCTCAATGCCGGCTGTATGTAGCATATCTGGTCGAGTCGCGTCGCCAAAATAGGCGCGAGTGCCAATCTGGCGCATGTTATCGACTTGGTCAGATTGATGGTCAAGTACCACGGTAGTCACGCCGTTTGATACCAATAGGCGATTCACTATTTGTCCAAAGCGGCCGATGCCGGCGATGATCACCGTGCCTGTTTCCTCAATCGTATCGCTTTCGCGTTCATTTGACTGGCTTTCAAAGCGCGGCAGAATCACTCTATCAAACAGAATAAACAAACCTGGTGTCAGGAACATCGAAATCGCAACCACTAACGCAAGAGTTTGTGAAAGTTCAAATGGGATGACGTGGTTTTGCACTGAAAAGCTTAGAAGCACAAAGCCGAATTCACCTGCTTGAGCCAAGCTTAGGGTAAACAGCCAGCGGTTGCTGCCTTTCACCCTAAATATCAGTGCAAGAATAAACAGCACCAAGGCTTTCAAAACCATCACGCCAATGGTCAATGCCATGACCAACCAGAAATCACCAAAAAGGACCGAGAAGTTGATCCCTGCGCCAACGGTAATAAAGAACAGACCTAACAATAGGCCTTTAAATGGTTCGATATTGGATTCTAACTCGTGGCGGAATTCACTGTTCGCCAATACAACGCCAGCCAAGAAGGTTCCTAAGGCAGGAGATAAGCCCACTAAACTCATCAGTGCAGCGATACCAATGACTAGCATGAGTGCAGTTGCGGTAAAGATTTCTCGCAAACCAGAGCTAGCCACATAATTGAGCAGAGGTCGACTTAAAAAGTGTCCACCAACGACGACGATTGCAATCGATGCTGTGATTACGATGCCGTATGCCCAGCCGGGCAACCCCGCAACGAGGCTTAATTCTTCATGGTGCGCTGCGGCTGTTTGAGCCGCGGACTGTGCCTGTTCAATTAATTCAGGTAAGGCCAATAGAGGAATGAACGCCAACATTGGTATCACTGCAATATCTTGAAAAAGCAACACGGAGAAAGCGTTTTGTCCACCTTCCGTCTTCGTTAATCCTTTTTCGCTAAAAGTTTGCAAAACAATCGCAGTAGAAGAGAGGGCGAAGATCAAACCTATGGCTAAGGCTATGGTCCAAGGCTGGTCAAAATACAAGGCAATACCCATAATCGCCGCGACGGTACCGCCGACTTGCAGACCTCCTAAGCCCATTAAGCGATTGCGCATCGCCCACAACATTTTGGGTTCGAGCTCTAAGCCAACGAGAAACAGCATCATCACCACGCCAAACTCGGCAAAGTGCTGGATTGTTGTTGTTTCTTCACCGACTAAACCGATAATTGGGCCAATGACCACACCTGCGATGAGATAGCCTAAAACGGACCCAAGTCCCAAACGCTTAGCAAGTGGGACTGCAATTACAGCAGCAATCAAATATACGAAGGCTTGTAAGAATATCCCTGTCATGAAGCCTCCTTAATGAGCTCTGGCAATGCGCTGTTAAGCTTGATTAATGACGCCGCAGCTTCAACATCCAACCTATCTTCGACTAAAGCTGTTAGCAGGCTCTTGTACCGCTCGACATGACGAGGGATTCGCCCTTCTTCATCTGCTGTACGTGCGCCAAACATCGCGAGAGGGGCAATGTAGTTCATGCCGGTCAGTGCGGACATTTGTTCAATAGGCGCAAGCAGTTGACGAATCGTAAAGTGGTTGTAGCCCTCTGCCTTATAAGCTTCTTCTTTACCCCCTGCAGACAGCACACAAAGCATGGTCTTATCTTGCAGTGCTGTGCCATCTGTACCGTAAGCAAAGCCATATTCCAAAACCAGATCTTGCCACTCTTTTAAAATCGCAGGCGTTGAATACCAATATAGTGGAAATTGGAAAATCACCACGTCATGCTCACGTAAGCGTTGCTGCTCACGGTCGATATTAATATCGAAACGAGGGTATTCGCCATAGAGATCAACACATGTCACGCCTTCAATTTTTTGAGCTTCTTTGAAAAGTGGAGTATTCACTTCTGAACGATGCTGGGAAGGATGAGCAAAGAGAATGAGTACTTTTTTATTTGCCATAGGGATCCTTGCTATCTAAATAACCATGCCCAGTAGGAGCGCGGGTTGGTTAGAAAATGTAACTCATAAATGATCGCCAAGCTAGTTTGGAAAACTGTTTAAGCTGTTTCAATATCAATAAAAAACCACCAAATAAATTGGTGGTTTTGGGAAGCGTTACGTTTTACTAATCATGAATAGGGACGACTAGAATATCCACCGGTGACTTGTTAATTAAGTGTCTGGAGTAAGAAATAATCTTGCTCCAGAAATCTTGGTGGTGACCACAAATCAGAAGATCCACTTCTTGCTCTTTAATGGTGACCTCTAATTTATCAGCCAAGTCGCCAGTACCTACGAAGAAATGTTTAAGTGGGTAATCCATGTAATCACTAAATGTTTTTAAACATTCCATTGAATGCTCATTCAACGGCCTTTGATCCGGGTTTTCTTTAATGTCTACAAGCTCACGATAGATTTCTCCGTGCGTACCATCAATATGAATAAAGGAGATATCGGAGTCGAGATAGTTTGCCATTGATACCGCTCTGTCGATAAGCACGGTGCTTTCATCTGACAGTTCGAGTGCAACAAGGATATGTTTGTATTTCATAACCACGCCCTTATGTGGATTATCTTTACCCTAAGCATAGTATGGCTTGGATAAAAATTGTGTTGCTAAGATCTCGAAATTGTTCAAAGACTTGTTAAAAAGTTAATGTGATATAACAACTTACTGTGAAACTTTCTTTTTGTTCGCATTTGGTTAGAAAGCTTGCTTTTTGAACAAAAAAGCGACTACACTCTGCGCATCATTTCTCTAGGAGATTACGCCAACATGAAGAACTAAACCTGTCATCCATATTTTTACTTATTTTTTGGATCTGCAGGGTTAGTAGGCGTAGCTCACTTTCCGATATTTCTTTGCAACAAGACGACTTTTTGATTTGACGTATATCGTCGAACTTTACATAGAGCTTAATGCGTTTTTGCACGCGTTTTGTTGCAATTTCAAATCATAGCTACGGCTGTTGTCCCTGTCATACAGGAGGCAAATTATGCCGGTTTTACAAGCTTTTAATGTTAGCCATCAGTTTGATAATGGCGAGACGCTATTTCAGTCTATTTCTTGTTCCATGACTAAACGACGTGTTGGTTTGGTTGGGCGCAATGGCATCGGTAAGTCGCTTTTGGCTTCCATTTTGGCGGGAGAAACTCAGCCTGCCAGCGGTGTTGTGACTTCTCCCTCTTCTTTCATGATGTATCGCCAGCAGCCGTCTGATCTGCTTTCAGGCCAGCAATCGATCGCCCAGTTTCTGGGAACAGACTCGGTCTTACATGCTTTGAAGCAGATTGAACAAGGTGATGTTTCTGAGCATTGGTTCGAACTGGTTGGCGAACAGTGGGATATTGAACAGAAACTCAAACAGCAGCTTGCTGCGATGGGCTTGCCGCAAGACCCTGATTTCTCTTGTGCTCGGCTCAGTGGTGGTCAGTTGGCACGTTTGCAGTTATGGCAGTTGTTTGAAAACGAAACGGAGCTTTTGATTCTTGATGAGCCATCCAATCACCTCGATACCGAGGCGAAACAATGGCTGATAGAGTCTATGAGGCATTTCGGTGGCGCGATTTTACTCATCAGTCACGATCGTGAGCTGCTACGAGAGATGGAGGAAATTTGGGAACTATCGGGTCTAGGCTTACAAGTTTTTGGTGGAAATTACGATGTGTATGCCGAGCAAAAACGCACTGAGTTACAAGCGGTCGAAAGGCAGTTAGCGCAGGTCGATAAACACAAAAAACGGTTAGCTGAGCAAGCCCAGAAAAATCGCGAAAAAGCAGACCAACGCGCCGCGCAAGGGAACAAACTGCGCAAAGACGGCAGTCAGCCCAAAATTTTGCTTGATGGCAAAAAGGATAGCGCGACCGCCAGCGCCTCAAATCGCAATAAGAATGAGCAACTCAGACAAGCGCATTTACAAGCCAAAGAGCGGGCGTTGCAATCGCGACATGAGCAGCTCAAAGCGCAAAAGCTTTATCTTGCAGATAATCCGAACCGTTCGAGAAAAGTGTTGTCGATACAAGAAGGTATATTGCCTTTTGGGGATTCTACTCCTATCACTTTGCAGATTTTTGCGAACGATAAAGTCCATCTCAAAGGGAAAAATGGCTGCGGAAAGTCAACCTTGTTAAAGACGTTGCTTGGCGAGTTGTCGTTGCTGAGTGGTGAGCTGCAAGTGAATACCCCCTTGTATTATCTCGACCAACACTTTGGCGCAGTGAATCCAAATCTTTCGTTACTTGAGAACGTAATGGAGACCTGCCAAGAGATGACGGAAAGTGAAGCGAGAACCTTATTGGCGGGGATCGGTTTTCGTCGAGACGCTGTGTTTCGGTTGGGATGCGTACTAAGCGGTGGCGAGAAGATGAAGCTCGCAATGCTGATCGTCAGCCATCAACACTCCCAGCCTTTGCTGCTGCTCGATGAACCAGATAACCATCTCGATCTCGAGTCAAAAGTAATGCTTAGTCAGGCGTTAAATGTATACAAAGGTGGATTTGTTCTGATTAGTCACGACCAAGATTTCGCTTCTGAGTCTGGGGTTTTGCGCCAAATCGAGCTGACTTAGACGAAAGAGAGTAAACGTCATCGTAGCTCTTCAGTATTGTTCCCAAGTTCTACACTTCCACTTACTAGTTTGTAGAACTGGAAGGAAATGAGGGAGTTAGGATGGCTTTCACAACTCGTTTAATGAAATTAGATTCATTTTGTCGATATATAGTAGAGTTCTGATGTATTGCACAAAAAGACAACAGAAAAATAAAAAGGAATTTCATGAAAAAGAACACCCTAGCACTCACAACCGCTCTCGCACTCGGAAGTGTGTTGTCTGTGGCGCATGCCAATGAAGCGGCGCAATCGTCGGTTGAACAGGTAAGCCCGAAAGCCATCACGTATCCAACCACACAAAAAGTGGATATTGTCGATGACTACTTTGGTACAAAAGTGAGTGATCCTTATCGCTGGTTGGAAGACGATCTCAGCCCAGAAACCGCAGAATGGGTGAAGGCGCAAAATGCAGTGACGTTTGATTATCTGGCGAAAATCCCTTACCGCGAGCAGATTGAAGAGCGCATCACTAAGCTCATGGATTACGAAAAACAAAGCCAGCCGTTCAAAGAGGGTAAGTTCCCTTACTTCTACAAAAATGACGGGTTACAAAACCAAGACGTGCTTTATCGGCAGCTAGGTGATGGTGAAGCAGAAATTTTCCTCGATCCAAATACTTTTAGTGAAGATGGCACCACATCGTTAGCGGGAGTGAGCTTTTCACGTGATGGTTCTTTGGTTGCATACAGCATTTCGGAAGGCGGTAGCGATTGGCGCAAAGTCATTGTGTTAGACACAGAAACCAAAAAGCCCGTCGGCGAAACGTTGGTGGATATTAAGTTCAGTGGCATCAGTTGGCTCGGCAATCAAGGCTTCTATTACTCAAGTTATGACAAGCCAAAAGGGAGTGAACTTTCCGCGAAGACAGACCAACACAAGCTCTACTTTCATAAACTAGGGACGAAACAAAGTGAAGACCAATTAATTTTCGGTGGTGTAAAGGACGAAAAGTATCGCTACGTTGGGGGTTACACGTCGGAAGATGAACCCTACTTGTTTATCTCAGCTAGCGTATCGACGTCGGGCAACAAACTGTTCTTCAAAGACCTGAGTAAGCCAAATAGCTCGCTCAAAACCATTTTAGATAACACCAGTTCTGATACTTGGGTGATAGACAACCAAGGCACGAAACTGTACTTGGTTACGAACCTTAATGCGCCGAACAAACGCGTCGTGACGGTGGATGCAAGTCAGCCGCAGCCCAAAAACTGGAAAGATGTGATTCCTGAAACAAAGAACGTGTTACGTGTTTCTACCGCGGGTGGCAATTTGTTTGCGAGCTATATTGTTGATGCGATCTCGATGGTGAAGCAATACGACATGAACGGCAAACTCATCCGAGAAATCAAATTGCCTGATATTGGCAGCGCATACGGTTTCTCGGGGAAAAAAGAAGAAACCGAAGTCTACTATTCTTTCACCAACTACAAGATGCCAAGCACTACCTATCGTCTGAACATCAAAGACGGTGATAGCGAGGTGTACTACAAATCTAAAGCGCCATTTGACCCTGTTTTGTATGAATCTCGCCAGGTGTTTTACACCTCAAAAGACGGAACAAAAGTGCCGATGATCATCACCTATAAAAAAGGGACACCGATGGACGGCAGTGCACCAACCATCCTATATGGTTATGGCGGTTTCAACATTAGCCTCACGCCATCTTTTAGCCCGACACGTGCGGCTTGGTTAGAGCTTGGTGGTGTTTACGCGGTAGCGAACATTCGTGGTGGTGGGGAATATGGCAAAGAATGGCACAACGCTGGCATTCAAATGCAAAAGCAAAATGTGTTTGATGACTTTATTGCTGCGGCTGAATTCCTAATTGATGAAAAGGTAACGTCATCAAACAAGTTAGCCATTAACGGTGGATCGAATGGTGGCTTGTTAGTAGGGGCCGTTATGACGCAACGTCCAGAGCTGTTTAAAGTGGCGCTGCCAGCAGTCGGCGTACTGGATATGCTGCGTTACCATACTTTTACCGCAGGTGCTGGTTGGGCGTATGACTACGGCACGGCAGAGCAAAGTAAAGAGATGTTCCAATATCTGAAAAGTTATTCGCCGGTGCACAATGTAAAAGCAGGGGTGGAATACCCAGCAACATTGATTACAACCGGTGATCATGATGACCGTGTTGTTCCTGCTCACTCATACAAATTTGCTGCTGAGTTGCAATCGAAGCAAGCGGGTTCAAATCCGACCTTAATTCGCATCGAAACCAATGCAGGACATGGTGCAGGCACACCAACGCGTAAAATAATTGAGACAAATGCAGATATTTATAGTTTTGCACTGTTCAATATGGGAATAGAGAGACTGCAATAGTGCGAATTGTTTGCGTTTTAGTTATCGAAACGCATCGGCGATTTATCGCTCGATAATAAAAGGGAATCACAGAGAGTGATTCCCTTTTTATTTATTATAGGCCTACTATTCTAATCTGATGCTAGGCTAATCAAACTAAGGTTTTTAAATTATTATAATGTTCTAATTAATCTGAAGAGTGTTGTACGATCGAAATGAAACATTGATCGCGATCACCTAAATCCATTGCACTCTCTATTCATATGGTAAAATTAATTAATCATTTGTTCTAATGATAATTGAATTTTCATAAGTTTTAATATTTCCTTCTTCGTTAGTATTACCAAATTTCAAGTTATATAATATATAAGTAGCGGTGATTGAACTTTTACGATGCTTTATTTTATTTTAATTAAAACGTCGAATGTTTCGTCATTATTGAATTTGCTTTGATAATTTATGTTATCCAAAGCGAGTTGTGTTGCTTGCTATTTATGATGACCTCATGACGTGAATAATTTTATAATCATTAAAATGGATACAGTTTTATGAATTTAGTGAAACCGTCTGTTGCCATTGTGGTTGCAGCCCTACAACTCGCGTCTTCTGCCTATGCGCAAACAAACAATAGCGAAGAACTACAAGATATGTCTGACCCACTTGCGGTATACACCCAAGCTGGCTTTGGTATTACTGATAAAGGCGCGAACATCAAAATCGGTCAAACTTACCAATCTAGCCAGCCTGGTACCATGGCGATGAACATCATTGAAATGAAAGGCATTGGTGGTGAGCTATTTGGCATTCGCGACAATGACGATCCAATATATGCCAACGTTGATGACAGCATTGACTCTTTCCGACTACGTAATTTCCAAGTAGAAGTCGCAAAAGGTCTAGGCCGTCAATTAGATGTAAACTACGACGTTGATAACGATAAATTAGATGCATCTTATAGCTTTATTCAAGGTCTACCTAAGTTTGGTATGTTGCAGCTATTTCCTTTAGCTGGTGCGGGTGTCACTATTGCTAATGATTTTAGTGGTGATGACAAAGGTTATGAAATTCCAGGTACTTTCACTGTTGTGGGTATGTACTCAAAAATTGAATTAACCGATAAAATCTGGATTAACTACAACCCAATGTATATGCATACGTTGTCAGGGTCTGGTCAATATAAAGATACTTATTATGCGGGTGAAGATAATATCTTGACTCATGAGTTTGCGTTGTCTTATCAAATTAATCCTCGCGCAAATATTCGTTACTTTGCAAACTGGAATGAGCACGTTAATTTCGGTGATGGTGATCACCGTATCGAATTTAACTACCAATTCTAACTCCCTCGTTTATTTCCAGAATAGAAAGTGTGTTTATCCATATATTTAAATATCTAGGCCAAAGCACTTTCTATATAAAGTAGGTTTATCATGAAAGCCAAATATAAATTTGCGTTGGTATCTATTGCTATATCTTCTGCATTACTATCAGGATGCAAAACTGGCGATATCGCAACGAAAACAGCCCAAGCACCCTCTGTTGAAACCGTTACCCTAACCGAAACAAAAATCACTCCTTATCATACTTTTATCGGTCGAACTGAAGCGGTAAATGACGTTGATATTATGCCGCGAGTCGGTGGAGAATTAACCGCGATTTATTTTAAAGATGGCGATATGGTCGAAAAAGGCCAATTGTTGTTTGAAATCGACGACCGTCCTTACAAAGCGGCACTGGCGTATGCAAAAGCGTCGTTGCAAAAAGCAAAAGCGCAACTCGTTCAAACTACGCGTGATGCAGAACGTGTGAAGAAACTCATCAAAGATAAAAGCATCAGTGAGCAGCAATACGATGACGCCATTGCCGCGCAAGCCGCAGCGATTGCTTCGGTAGAAGAGGCGAAGGCGACGCTGGTTTCAGCAAGGCTCGATCTTGAATTTAGCTCTGTGCGTGCTCCTTTCTCTGGTCGCGTGGGTTTCAGCAACTTCCGAGTGGGTGACCGTATTTCGAAAATTCAACTCGTTCCTCTTGTTTCGATCACTCAAGTAGACCCAATTCGCTTTGGCTTTGATGTGGATGAGAAGCTCTACCGCCACGTAAGAAGTGCGATTGATGTGGCTCATCGTAACGATGACAAACTGGATGTTGATTTAACACTGACGCTTTCAGACGGTTCATTGTATCCGCTTGATGGCAAGATCTACGCCGTTGGCAATAAGATCGATTTAGAAACAGGCTCAATTCGAGCAGAAGCACAATTCGATAATCCAACTTACGCGCTTATGCCGGGTGAATATGGCAACTTGACCATCAAGCTGCGCAACAAAACCATTGATGGTTTGCTTATCCCATCGGCGGCTGTTCAACAAGACCAAGCGGGTGACTACGTCATGGTGGTTGGTGATGATCACGTGGTGTCTCGTCGTAACGTTGAACTCGGTCAGACCTACGGTGTGAAACGTGCTGTGCTGACTGGTTTGGCGGCTAACGAAAAAGTCATCGTCAATGGTCTTCAAAAAGTGCGTCCGGGTGCAACGGTGAAAGACGTTGAACTACAGAGTGAACAAGGCTGAGTGAGTACTGATGTTAAGTAAATTTTTCATTCACCGGCCGAAGTTTGCTTTGGTGATCTCACTGGCGATGACATTGATGGGTATGATCGCCCTGAAAGTCTTGCCAATTTCTGAGTATCCTCAAATCTCTCCAACGGTAATTACGGTGAGCACCATGTATCCGGGTGCAAACGCGGACGTGGTTAAAAAGACCGTAGCACAACCGATAGAAGCCAAAGTCAACGGCGTTGAAGACATGATTTACATGTCTTCTGTGATTGGTAACGATGGCTCATACACATTGCGTATTTACTTCCGAGTGGGCGCAGATGGCGATATGGCACAGGTTCGTGTGAACAACTTGGTGGCACAGGCGACGTCGTCTCTACCACAAGAAGTAAACCAAATCGGTGTGACGGTTAAGAAGAAATCTTCCGACATGCTGGGCGTTATCACACTGCGTTCTCCGAAACAGTCTTACGACAGTATCTACCTTTCTAACTACGCGGATCTCAATATCGTTGAGCGTCTAAAACGTATCGAAGGTATGAGTGACATTACGCTGCTGGGTAAGAAAGACTACTCAATGCGTATTTGGTTGAACCCAAATAAATTGGCCACCTTGAAGCTTTCTGCTAGCGATGTTATCGGCGCAATTAAAACGCAAAACATCCAAGTGGCGGCGGGTAAGATCGGTGGTATGCCAGCTCCGGGCGACCAGCAATATCAATATGTTTTGCAAACCAAAGGCCGCCTTACTTCTGCGGAAGAGTTCGAGAACATCATCATCCGTGCGAGCAAGAAAGGTTCTTTGATTCGCTTGAAAGATGTGGCTCGTGTCGAAGTTGGCGCACAAGGTTACGAAGCTGATGGTCGTATGAATAACGAACCAGCCGCCGTTCTGGCCTTGTACCAGTTGCCGACCGCGAACGCGCTAGACGTGATGGAACGCGTGAAAGAGGCCATGAAAGAGCACGAGAAATCGTTCCCAGATGATTTGGTCTATGACATCGCGTATGACTCTACCGAATACGTAGAGACATCGATTGATGAAGTGTATGAGACGCTGGTGATTGCGGTACTTCTTGTCACCTTCGTTGTGTACGTTTTCTTGCAGAACTGGCGAGCGACCATTATTCCAACCTTAGCGATTCCGGTTTCCATCATTGCGACTTTCGCAATCATGGGCGTGATGGGCATGACCATTAACACGATCTCGTTGTTTGGCTTGATCCTCGCCATCGGTATCGTGGTGGACGATGCGATCATCGTGGTAGAGAACGTGGAGCGGGTTATTCATGAAGAGCATTTAGACCCGATTCCGGCCACTATCCAAGCTATGAAAGAAGTGACGGGGCCAGTATTGGCAACAACGCTTATTTTGTTGGCGGTATTCGTACCGGTTGCGCTATTGCCGGGTATTTCTGGTCGAATGTTCAACCAGTTCGCGGTCACCATCTGTGTATCGGTGCTGATCTCTGCGATCAACGCATTGACGTTAACGCCAGCGCTTTGTGCGTTGATGTTGAAATCTACTCACTCGCAACCTATTGCGCCTTTGCGTGCGTTTAACCGAGGTTTTGAAGCAATAACGCGCAAATACCAAGGTTTAGTTGGCTTCTTGAGCCGTCGTATTGTGCTGAGTATCGGTGTTTATGGCGCGCTTATTGCGGTGCTGGCATTTGCGTTCATGACCGTACCTTCTTCTTTCGTACCGAACGAAGATAAAGGCGTGTTCATGGTCGAAATGCGTTTGCCAGACGCAGCAGCATTGCAGCGTACTGCACCATTAATGAAGAAGTACGTTGATGAGCTAAAACAGATGGAAGGTGTGGAGAACGTGGTTTCGGTTGCGGGCTTCTCGGTAATTAACATGGCGTCGATTCCAAACTCGGGCATGTTGATCATCAAACTGGATAACTGGAGCAAACGTAAAGACCCTGAGTTACACCAACGCGCGTTGATGAGCAAAGTTAACCAAATGCTGAACTCAACGCCAGATGCCGCTTCGTTCGTTTTCGCGACGCCGGCAATCAAAGGCATGGGTGCGGTGGATGGTTTCAACCTTGTGCTGCAAGACAACTTGGGCCGTTCTCCACAAGAGTTGGCAAAAACAACCGCTGATTTTGTTGGCCAAATCAATCAACTGCCTGAAGTGGCGCGTGCGTTCTCGATTTTCCGTGCGAACATTCCGCAACGTTACATCGATATTGACCGCGATAAAGCGATTTCGATGGGCGTACCGTTGAATGAAATCTTCAGCACACTGCAAGCGCAGTTGGGCGGTGCCTACATTTCTGACTTCAACTTGTTTGGTCGTTCGTACCAAGTGAAAGTGCAAGCAGAAGAGCAATACCGTGACAACATCGACGACATCGACCATCTGTTTGTTCGCTCAAGCTCTGGAAAAATGGTGTCACTGGCAACGCTAGTGAAAGTGAAGCCGATCTTCGGCCCTGATACCTTATCGAACTACAACATGTTCAGTTCTGCAACCGTGAACGGTGCGCCAGCGCCAGGTTACAGCTCGGGTGATGTTGTAAAAGCCATTGAAAAACTGGCTGCGGAATCTTTGCCAAGTGGTTACTCGTACGAGTGGTCAGGCATGACTTACCAAGAGATGAAAGCAGGCAACATGGCGCCAATCGCGTTCGCATTGTCTTTGCTGTTCACCTACTTGTTCTTGGTGGCTCAGTACGAAAGCTGGACTATTCCTGCTGCGGTAATGATGGCGGTTCCAGTCGCGATTCTCGGCGCAATGGGCACGCTACTGCTGGTGGGACAACCGTTCGATTTGTACGTGCAGATTGGTGTGGTCATCTTGATCGGTATGTCCGCCAAAGTGGCGATTCTTATCGTGGAATTTGCCAAAGTTCTGCGAGAAAAAAAGGGCTTATCCATCATTGATGCTGCCAAAGAAGCTGCTCGAATTCGTTTCCGTGCAGTACAGATGACCGCATTCGCCTTCATTTGGGGGGTATTCCCGTTGGTGATTGCATCGGGTGCCGGCGCGGCATCTCGTCACTCACTGGGCTTTGCAGTATTCGGCGGCATGATTCTCTCTACGTTTGTAGGCACGTTACTGACGCCAGTGTTCTTCGTGATGATGCAATCTCTGCGCGAGAAGTTTAAGCGAAAGAAACCCACTGAACTTGAGGTGAGCGAGCAATAACGCTGATTTCAACTGACTGACTCCACAACACCCCCACGCTGTGTGCGATTGGCCAATGCCTTTCATTGATATACAACCACCGTCGCAGCGTGGGTTCCCCTAACAATAATAGGTTTTAGCATGAAAAATCTTTCAAAAATCGTCGTAGCGAGCTCTCTACTGACGTGTGCTGCTGCGCAAGCGGGTGGGTTATACCTTTATGAAACTACAGCATCGGATATTGGTTTGGCATCCGCTGGTATGGCGGCTCGTGCGCAAGATGCCTCAGTAATGGCAGCAAACCCGGCTGGTCTGGCGAATGTTTCTGGTAAATCTTTCTCTGGTAACCTGATTGGCCTTTACGGTGACGCGCAACTAGACACGATGACTAGCGATGCGGGCAACGTGATTGGTTTTGTTCCTATGGCGTCGGCATTTTACAGCCAACAAGTGAACGACAAATGGACGCTGGGTATTGGTCTGTATGGCAACTACGGCCTTGGCCTCGAGTACGAAGGTCTTTTGAATAATCATTTAGATATTCCTACAGCAACGACACAAGCGTTGACCATTCAACCTTCCGCTTCTTACCGCATCAATGATCACTGGTCTGTGGGTGCGGCGCTTGGCATTCAGTATGGTATGTATGAAGTGGAAACGAAGGGAGCCCTGAACTTCAATGACGAAGACCAAGATACTCAGGTCAACGGTCGAGTAGGTGTGCTTTATGAGGCAACACCAGGCACTCGTCTTGGTCTGTCTTACTCTTCTGAAACCGAATTTGAATTCGACAACAGCAACTCCATTGCTCCGCAACAACTGATCTTCAGTGCTTACCATGAAGTGAATGATGACCTAGCGGTGATGTGGAACGTGAACTGGCAAGACTGGAGCGAATACACAACCACGCTTAAGGCTGCAGAATTGGTCGATGTAGAGACACAAGACACTTACCAAATCGCATTGGGTACTCAGTACAAACTGAATGAAAAAATGATGTGGAATGCAGGTTTTGCATTCGATACCAGCATGTATGAAAGCCAATCAAACGGTGACATTACCGTTCCTACTGGCAAGGCGTACCGCATTGGTACAGGCATTGATTACAAATTGGATTCAGAAAACTCAATTGGTTTCGCGTTTGAAGCGATCTTGATGGAGTCGTCGGAAACGCCACGCTTACAAGCTGGTTTTGATGAGCCTGCTCTGTACTTCATGAGCATGAGCTACAACTGGAAAAACTAATCATTCCTAATCGCTAAAACGCCTTCCTTACAGGCCATTCTACCCTAACTACCTGCACTAGATGCTGTCATGCCATCTAAGGTAGTTAGGGCGCTTCTGTCACATCCAGTGAGTGATGATTCAAAAAGTATCTGCGCAGCTAAGTGCGGGTATTCAACATCTCAAAGGACTAAAAAATGAAAAATAAACTAGCGTTAGTGTGTACGACTTTGTTGGTCAGTACGCTGGCTCATGGTGCCGAGCATCGAGTAAAAGACAATAAAAACAAGTTGGCGGATGACCCAACAAAAGTCATCACGAAATTTGGCGCGTCTTACGCAAACAACTACGATTTTGATGATCAAAACATCTCATTCTCGGGCTCACTTGCGCTTGACCAAGCGCGCAAAATTAACCTGCGTATCAATGATGATGCGAGCGAGTGGCGTATTGGTGGCTCGTGGCTGTTTCCGGTCGGTATCGTGAACTTCAACTTCGGTAAAAATGAATACGTAAACGGCGCGGATCAAACCAACTACAGCGTTGGTACCTTTATGCCGCTAAGTTATTTCGGGATTGAGCCAGCAGGCTTCCAAATTTTCCCAATGGCAGGCTATACGTACAACACTGGTGATGTTCCTGTTTGTGACGGTGCAGAAAGTAGTCTCTGTAGCGAGCCTAACTTTACGGGTACGCCAAGTGCAGAGAATGGCTTCAATATGATGAGCTCTTCAGGCAGTAGCGGTTACGTTGGTGCATTTGCGCTGAAATCGTTTACCAAAGAGCTGACGTTAATCAGCTTCGCAGCAGGCACTTACGGCTCAGAAAACAGTGAAGGAGAGAACTACAAAGGCTTCTTTGGTGGTATCGGCCTTGATTACCTCGTGAGCAAACGCCACTCTTTTAACGTAATGACGTTTGTCATGGACAACAACACCTATTTGGATGAAGCAGACAAGCGCATCGTATTATCATATCAATATCAATTTGAATAAATAAAAGCGCAGCCCAAATAGCTGCGCTTTTACTTTGATAGAATGAACTAGTGAATTGAGTTGTTTTCTTCGATCTTTTTCTGGTATTGGTGTTTTAATATATACATGCGCTTAACATCGCTGTAAGCGCCGTTAATAAAGTATTCTTCTACAAGGTGACCTTCTTCGATAAAGCCGCATTTTTTGTATAAGTGAATAGCGACTTCGTTATCCACTGCGACTAATAAGTAGATTTTACGTAGATTAAGAATTGAGAATGAGTAATCTAACGCACGATTAATCATCTCTGTCGCATAACCTCGACCTTGATGCTCTGGGGCGATGATTATCTGAAATTCCGCGCTGCGGTGAATGTAGTTAATCTCGATCAGCTCAACTAAGCCAATTACGATGCCGTCTTCATCTTCGACGACAAAACGCCTTTCAGCGTCATCATGTATATGTTTTCGATAAAGTTCTTCGAGCTCGTCATAAGACTCGTAAGGTTCTTCGAACCAGTAGGCCATGATATTTCGGTTGTTATTCAGTTCATGAATAAAGCGCAAATCAGAACGCTCTAATGCACGCATTTTTAGGCCTTTCTTCATCATTTTTCTCCAATGAGGGCGGAGAATACCTCCGCACTTGATGCTAGAAAATATTACCGTATTTCACAAGAATAGCGCATCTTTTTTTGGAAAATATCCTGTGATTTTCAATGTGGAAACTTAGAGTTCACGACAAATATAAATTAATCTTTACGATAAAAAACTCGATTAGGTGCTTTGCCTAATATCGTATTAAATACCGCGCAACGACTTAGTGTCTTAATCTAAACAAACAAGGTATTCAATATGTTTTCAATCGGTGACGTAGTAGTAGCGACTAAAGGTATCGATCTTGGCGAAATGGTTGTTACAGGTTTAAGCAGTGGCGGTTTTTACACACATGTAAAAGCAGGCGAAAAAACACTAACTTACCCAGCTAAAGATCTTAAGAAAGCATAATTAAATTTGCTCATTCTTATTTTTAACTGGCTTAAAGTTCGTATTAGTTATTTTAAGCGGGTTAGAATCGATAAAAGGTAGCGCAATGAGTCGCTACCTTTTTTTATTTTTTCTACCTTTCTTCACCAATATGAAACTCAACGCGATTTCTTCCGGTTTCTTTTGCCTTGTAAAGTGCTAAGTCGGCGCGTTTAACGAGTGGTTCAAATGAGTCGTCGAGACGACAGACTTGAGTTACCCCAATACTCGCGGTGAAGCTCATATCACAACCTGAATGTTGAACGGTCGTCGTTTCTAGTGCATTACGAATCGTTTCTAATGTGTCTAGAGCTTGCTGTGATGAGCGACTTCTTAATACGATGGCAAACTCTTCACCGCCAACTCTGGCAAGTAAGTCACAATCAAGTAGATGACTTTTAATAGTATTAACTGCATGGATCAGTGATTTATCGCCTGCGTCATGACCAAATCGGTCATTGAGGCTTTTAAAATTGTCGAGATCTAAAATAGCAACATGGAAGTCAATGCCCTGGGTTCGGTATTCATTTAGGCGGCTTTCGATTTGTCGCATGAACTCTCTGCGGTTTGGAATACCTGTTAGATCATCCGTCGTGGCGAGGTGTTCCATTTTCATAATCTGTATATGAAGGGCAATGTTTAAAGCAATCCAATTAGCGATGCACTGAAGCTGTGCCGCTTGTTCGTTTGTGTAAATGTGCGTTTGATGATGCGCAACATTAAGCGTTCCTAGGCAGACTTTACCGTGCATTAAAGGCGCGTCCATACACGTACCCATACCATTGGATGCGAGCATCACACAATCGATCTCATCAGATTGCGTAACATCGTCGCAGATCATCAGTTGTTGCTTTTTGAACACTCGGCCAACAAACGCTTGATGAATGGGCACTAAAAATTCAGCGGGAATCGCTTTACTACCAGAGAAAGAGTAGACCTTTAAATGATCATTGTTTTCATAAAGTGTGATACTCGCACGGTCAGAATTAAATATACGATTTATCCATTCTGCCACCGTATCAAGTACTTGCTGTAGTGTTTCCGATTGAGCTAAAAAGTGAACAAACCCTATCGGCATACATATCGGACTTTCCATGTTTTGCATCGATAAGTCATCAGGGTTAAAAGTTCTTTCAAGTCTCAATAGACATCTCCTTGGCAATGTTGCAAATACCAACAATAAATTACGTGAAGCTATTTTGTAGAAAATGTGCTTCTTGGTAAGAGTATGGTTTAATTATCGCCGTTTGTGTGCATTTGGTTGCTTAATGTGGGCGTTAACTCACCCTAAATAAGTAAATCTTATACCTATTTATAAGTAAGTCATTACTCAATAAGTGGTGTTTTTAAGATGGAAGTACAGAATGAGCCCTTCTGGAATAGAAGGGCTAGAAAAGGATACAAATAGGGTCAGGTGAGTGGTGACTTAATTGTCTTTGTACTTTTGTAAAATCAACTGACTTATCTGCGCAACGAGTTGGTCCCTAGCTTGAAGTGAGAGCTCGGTTTCTGTGACATAAATACTAATGTAAACAGGTCGATGATTTTCCTTCCATATAATCGCGTTAATGCCACGCGAACCATGACCTCCCGCACCAGAACGGTCTGCAATAGACCAACCTGTTGGTAATACAGAACGCATTAACGAGTCTGAAACTTTGTTGTCCTGCATCCAGATTTTTAATTGTACACGAGACTCATAAGACAACGTTTCGCCTTCGACCAAAGTTCGAAGAGTGTTTAGTATGGCGTTAGGTGTGGTTGTGTCGCGGCTGTCGCCTGGTGTGGCTTCGTTCAAGCGAGGTTCTATTCTGTCTAGGCGCGTTGCTTTATCTCCAATTGTTCGCAGAAACATTGTTACGGCCTTAGGGCCGCCAATTTCATTTAATACTAAGTTGGCTGCGGTATTATCACTCATTAACATAGCGGCTTCACACGCGTGCTCTATGCGTGTGTTTTGGCCTGCGAGCTTATCCATCACTGGAGACCATACAACGATACTGCGCTCATCGACTTTTGCGGTCGCATTTTTACTTAGCTTACCGCTGTCCATATCACTTAGCATTTTGGCACAAGCTAGGGTTTTGAATGTGCTCATGAGTGGGAAGCGTTCATCGCCACGGTAATCCCAACGCTCGTCTGCTTGGGTATCCCAAACTGACACCCCAATTCTGCTTGAGGTTTGTTGCTCGAGGAGAGAAATGTCCTCATTCAGTTGGGACGCGTAACTTAGGGTTGAGCAAACCATTAGCCCAGCCAACAAAAATAACTTTTTCATGGATCGTGTTCTTCAATTTTAGTTTTAGTTCGCACCATAGCGATGTCACGTAAACTATAACGAGCCAATACTCTAAGCACTGTTAAATCTATGTCTATTTTATGTAGGATTCTTCGCAATACGCTTAAACAGTCTCAATATGGGGAGAAGAGTGTTGCTATCAAGGCCTGTAGTTTGGCTTATATATTACGTCAGTGATTCGGTCACAAAAATATCTTAGCGTGAGACACTGGCTCAGAATTCCTTGTCATGAGCTAACGAATAGTTTGCTCCAGAGACATAAAAGGAGCTGAATCATCAGCTCCTTTTGCCTATTTGGATAATTACTTACAGTTCAATCTTTTTAACCATGCCCGCTTCTGCATGGCCCGGAATGTTGCACGCGAACTCAATCTTGTTGTCACCGTGGAAATGCCACAACAACTGCTTCGCTTTACCCGGTTCGACCGTCACAGAGTTGCCCGAGTCGTGCATGTGATCACCACTCATTGTTTTCATCATTTCGCGATGTTCTAGCTGCTCTTTAGCCGAACCAATCGTAAACTCGTGGTTGATCTTACCTGTGTTCATGACTACAAACTGCACCACATCGTTTGGCTCAATCTTAACGTCTTTTTTGAACTTGATGGTCATGTCATCACCCAAGATAACGTGTACCACCTTGTCTGGCTTTGCCCCTTTTGCTGGCATACCTACTGCCGACATGCCCGGCATATCCATCATGTTTGAATGGTCCATTTTACTGTGGTCCATCTTCATGCTGCCGTGGTCCATATTTTCATGCTTCATGTTGCTATGAGCCATGTTCGCGTGGTCCATGTTTGAATGATCCATTTGGGCAAACGCAGTCGTTGTTGTTAGGGCTAGAGCAAGAGTGATTAGTGTCTTTTTCATTTTTATATCCTTGTTTTAATTCATTAATAACTTGGTTGCTTCCCCCCAAACGAATTGATTGAGGGGAAGGTAGGGATTAAGCCTTGTTGCCAGTGCGATCTGTGCTGTCGGCGTTTTCGATTTGGTTGCCAGTTTGCGTGCTTGTTTGGCTCGGAGTTGAGTTGTTTGGGCGCAACTCACGTTGTTTCCACAGCTTGAAGATGGCTGGAAGTACCAACAGCGTCAGCAGCAGTGCCGATGCCATACCGCCAATCATTGGTGCGGCGATGCGTTGCATTACTTCTGATCCTGTACCTTCGCCGTACATGATCGGAATCAGACCAATAATGACCGTCAGTACCGTCATCATTACTGGGCGGACACGCAGGCCTGCACCTTCACGAATGGCATCGGTTAGGTCTTTCGCCTCAAGCTTCTGTTGGCTCTCTTCCGCATCCAGCTTTTTGTAGTGCCATGCTTGGTTGAGGTAGACGAGCATGATGACCCCAATTTCAACCGCGACGCCTGCTAGGGCAATAAAGCCGACCCCAACAGCAATCGAGAAGTTGTAGTTGAGGATATGCATGAGCCACAAACCACCGACCATAGCGAGCGGTAGGGTAAGCATGATGATCATCACTTCACCGACACGACGGAAACTGAAGTAAAGCAGCAGCATAATGATGGCGATGGTGATTGGTACCACGACACTCAATCTGTCTTTCGCACGCTCCATGTATTCGTATTGACCAGACCAAGCCAGCGAGTAACCCGCAGGAAGTTCCAATTGATCAGCTACGACTTGCTGCGCTTCCACGACGTAAGAGCCAAGGTCACGACCATCGATGTCGACAAACACCCAGCCGTTTGGACGCGCGTTTTCCGTCTTGATCATCGGAGGGCCGTCTTCGTAACGAATGTCCGCTACGTCAGCCAGTGCAATACGAGCACCATTTGGTGTCACTAACGGTAGGTTTTGCAGTTTAACCACTGAGTCGCGGTAGTCTTGTGGGTAACGAACGTTGATTGGGTAACGCTCCAAGCCTTCGATGGTTTCACCCACATTCATGCCGCCCACCGCAGTGGAGATCACTTGCTGAACGTCTTTGATGTTTAAGCCATAACGCGCTGCGGCACGACGTTTAATGTCGATCGTGACATAACGACCACCTGCTACACGTTCTGCGTAAACCGATGCGGTGCCTTGTACGCCATTAAGAATTGGCTCCAACTGAGAACCGATCTTCTCAATCACTTTCAGATCGGGTCCGGCGATCTTAATGCCGATAGGGGTTTTGATGCCCGTTGCCAGCATGTCGATACGCGTTTTGATCGGCATTACCCAAGCGTTAGTAAGACCAGGGAACTGAACTAGCTTGTCGAACTCTTTGCGCAGTGACTCGGTTGTTACCCCTTCACGCCATTGGTCGTGTGGCTTCAACTGAATCACGGTTTCAATCATGGTGAGTGGCGCTGGATCGGTTGCGGTCTCAGCTCGGCCAATTTTTCCCCATACGGTTTTCACTTCTGGAACGGTTTTGATCAGCTTGTTGGTTTGTTGTAGAAGCTCACGTGCTTTACCAATTGAGATACCCGGATAGGTCGTTGGCATGTACATCAAGTCGCCTTCATCCAGCGGCGGGATGAACTCGCTACCCAGTTTACTGGTTGGGTAGTAAGCCGATGCCATCAGACCTAATGCGATAACAATCATGGTCTTAGGGTATTTTAAGCTGGTGTTCAACAGCGGGCGGTACAACGCGACCAAGCCGCGGTTAACCGGGTTTTTGTGTTCCGGTAACACCTTACCGCGAATGAAGTAGCCCATAAGTACAGGCACGAGCGTGATTGCCAAACCTGCTGCCGCTGCCATGGCGTAAGTCTTAGTGAACGCAAGCGGCGAGAACATCTTGCCTTCCTGACCTTCTAAGGCGAACACTGGTACGAAGCTAAGAGTAATGATCAACAACGAGAAGAACAGCGGTGCGCCGACCTCTTCTGCGGCTTTGCCGATTACTTGCCAGCGGTTTTTATCGGTCAGTGGCGTTCGTTCAATGTGCTTGTGAACGTTTTCAATCATCACGATTGCACCATCCACCATGGCACCGATGGCAATCGCAATACCACCCAAGGACATGATGTTGGCATTGATGCCTTGCCAATGCATTACGATAAACGCAGTGAGAATGCCAACCGGTAGGCTCAGAGCGATAACCAATGAAGAACGACTGTGGAACAGGAACAACGCACACACAATCGCAACGACGATGAACTCTTCTGCAAGCTTCTTCCATAGGTTTTCTACCGCTGAATCGATAAGGGTAGAACGGTCGTAGGTTGCAACAATTTCCACGCCTTCTGGCAGGCTGCGTTGTAGGTCTGCGAGTTTGTCTTTGACCTTCGCAATCACTTCACTGGCGTTTTCACCAAAGCGCATCACGATAACGCCACCGACCGCTTCACCTTCGCCATTCAGCTCTGAGATACCACGGCGCATTTGTGGACCAAGGTTAATGTCTGCGATGTCTCCTAATAGCAACGGCGTGCCTTTCTCAGTGACTTTGAGAGGCAGTGATTTAATGTCTTCAATGCTGGTTAGGTAACCCGTGGTACGAACCATGTGCTCGGCTTCGGCCACTTCGATAACGGACGCGCCGGTTTCTTGGTTACCGTTTTGGATTGCCATGTTCACTTGTTGCAGAGTGAGGTTGTACGCACGCAGCTTGGCAGGATCAATCTGCACTTGATACTGCTTCACCATACCGCCGACGGTAGCGACTTCAGAAACGCCATCAACGGTTTGCAATTCGTACTTCAAGAACCAGTCTTGCAGGCTGCGAAGATCCGCCAAATCATGCTTGCCGGTTTTGTCTTGTAATACGTAGCTGTAAACCCAGCCCACGCCCGTTGCATCAGGACCTAGCGTTGGTTTTGCGTTCGGTGGCAGCTTGGGTGCTACTTGGCTTAAGTACTCCAACACGCGTGAACGTGCCCAGTACATGTCGGTATCATCGTTGAAAATGATATAAACGTAAGAGTCACCAAAGAATGAGTAGCCACGAACTGTCTCAGCACCCGGCACGGCAAGCATGGCGGTGGTGAGTGGGTAAGTGACTTGATCCTCGACGACTTGAGGAGCTTGCCCCGGATAGCTTGTCTTGATGATCACTTGCACATCAGAAAGATCCGGAATCGCATCAACAGGCGTATTCTTTACACTGTAAAGTCCGCCTAATACAAGGGCTAAGGTCGCGACCAACACTAGGAATCGGTTGCTCAGTGACCAACGAATAATAGCATTGATCATAATTAACCCTCGACGGCTGTTGTTGCAGGAACTAGCTGTTTAAGAACGTAGTCAGATCCTTGTTTTTCAACTAGAAACCGAACTTTCTGTCCTTCTTCAAAACCCGATAGATCAACGTCTTCACCCACAGAGAAGTTCATCTCGCCTGCATCCCAGTTCCATTCTGCAACCGGTAGGTGGTTTAAGGTGATCATGCCAAAATCAGCCATCAGCATGCTAATGTCACCAGTTAGCCAAACCTCTGCGGCAATGACGCTGTTGTCTGCCTTGTAGTCGATGATTTGGTACTGACCGGACTCCGTCTTTTGCATTTCAAATTCGATAGCCTGACCTTTTTTCAAGTCACCCATCTCAACGCCATCTGCGAAAGTGAAGTTCATTACCATGCCCGGCCAATCCCATTCTGGTACAGGCTGGTGGTTGATGGTCAGCATACGGTGATCTTTCATCACATCCGTGATCTCACCTTTGGCCCATGCCGTTTCTGCTGCTGCTTCTACACCATTGATGCGAGACAGATCCGCCGACTGGCTTGATTCAGAGTCGAGCATGAAGTGAGATGAAGTAACGATCTTATCGCCTTGTTTAAGTCCTTGTAATACTTCGATTTGTTCGCCAGCTTCACGGCCAACTTCAATTCGAGCTGAGCGGTATTTGCCTTTGCCCTCAGCCAGAACAACGCGAGTCATACCGCCAGAGCGAATAACAGATGATTTAGGAATCGTTAATACTGCGTCGTCAGTAACAGGCTGCAGAGCAATATGGGCGAACATGTTTGGCTTCAATGCGCCATCTGGATTAGGGAATTTAAGACGCACACGCAACGTACGTGTTTTCGGATCAAGGATTGGGTACACGTAATCTACGACGCCTTGCCATTCATTGCCCGGAATCGCGTCAAGGGTCATCGTGGCTTGAGAACCCGCTTTCATCCAGTGCGCTTGACGCTCAAAGACTTCCGCATCAACCCAAACATTGTCCAAAGGACCTGCACTGATCACCGCTTGAGCAGGGGACAAATAGCCACCTTCACGCACGTTTAAGCTCGCGATAACGCCATCAGCAGGCGCTTTGATTTCAATGGTTTGCGATGCTTTATCACTACGAGTAATGGATTTGATTTGAGCACGGTCAACACCAAGCGTTACCAAGCGCTCGGTCGCGCCTTTTACAAGACCTTTGCGGCCAGTGCGGTACGCATTCAGCAATTCTTCTTGTGCTTTAACCAGTTCCGGAGAGTAGAGCGTGAACAGCACATCGCCTTTCTTCACTTTCTCACCCACGGCATTGATGTAGAGTTTTTCTACCCAACCCGCCACACGAACGTTGGTTTGCCATAACAGACTTTCATCAAAGGCAATATAGCCAACCGTTTCGATGCGTGGTGATAGTTGTTGTAGTGTCGCGTTTGCGGTTTTAACCCCGAGGTTGTTTTCTACTGAAGGGTCAATAGTCACTGTACCCGGTGCGTCTTGTTCACCGGATAGGTCTTCTGCGTAAACCGGAATCAAATCCATGCCCATTGGGGACTTACCCGGCTTGTCGCGTTTGTAATTCGGATCCATTGGGGCAACCCAGTAAAGCGGATCATTAGAGCTTGCAGCAGATTCGCCACCCATCGCACTCATGTCGTGAGCCGAGCCCGTAAGAAAATGATTAGCACCAAACCCTAAAGCACCACCAACAATCAGCGCGATGGTTGCAACTTGTAATGTTTTCATTGTTTTACCTTATTATTTTTTAAATTCAGACAGTTCTGGTTGCTCGACTTGATAGTCGAAACCACCGAGTAGGGTGGCTAAATTGCTGTTTGCGATGTTGAGATCGGTCAGTAGACGTTGTTGCTCCAATTGCAGAGCCAACTCGTCAGTCGTGGCGGAAATCACATCGTTAAACTGCGCTGTGTTGTTTTGATAACCCCGCTCAACGGCTTGAATGCGCGCTTTCGCTTGAGGCAATAAGGTGGATTGATAACGTTCTAAGCGTTGGGTTAAGTTGCCGCGATCAACCAACAGAGTGTTCACCTTGGCATTCATCTGCGTTAGTAAGGTGTCTTTTTGTGATTGTGCCGCGCCAACTTGGTATTGAGCGGCCGCGAGATTGCGATCTTGGCGGTCACCCGTAAACAACGGAATGTCCATGGTTAGGTAAGCGCTGACCAAATCGGAGGCGGGTTCACCCATCATGTTGTCGGCTTGGCGGTAGGCGTACATTACTTCGACGCCAAATTGTGGGTTGTAGGCTTGCTCAGCAATTTCCACCTGCGTTTTATTGGCAGAAATACTGACGTCGGCCATCTTAACCATCGGGTGTTGGCTGAGTTGCTGATAATGCTTGGTGGAACCCTGACTGGCAGCAAGTTTGCTGTTCAGTGTGTCCCAATTAAGTTGATTGCTCGCGTGCAGAGCCTCTTCGTTTGCCAACCAATCTGACCCCAACCATTCGGAGAGTTGAGAGATAAGACGACGTTGCATTTGTGCGTTGGCTTGCAGTTTCTCATCCAACTTGCTGACTTGAAGCTGGGCATTGAGCAGATCTTGCGCTTCACTCTTACCAATCGAATAGTTGGTTTGAATAAAGCTTTCCATCTCCTTCATCAACTTGCGATTCTCAAGCATGATTTGTTCAGCGCGTTGCTGGTAACCAAGTTCTAACCAAAGTTGAGTCATGCTGTTGGCTACTTCAAGCTCACGAGCATGGACTTGAAGCCCAAGGCCGTCGGCTTGTTGATTGGCTTTTTTCTGCTGTAAATCAAGCGTCGAGCCACGCTCAAACTGTTGCATTAAACCAACGGAGATGTTGGTCATTGGGTCTTCATCGAATTTGAAGCTGTCGACAGGCAAGCCACCAAAACCCACTTTCAGTTTTGGGTCCATCAAGGTCGCACTCGCGACGCCCGTTTCACGCATGGCAGCAGATTGCGCAGAGTATTGCTTACGATTGCCATCGTTACTCAAAGCGACGTTGATCAGTTGGGCAAGCTTGGTCGTTGAAGCTCGCTCACTTGATGCGGAATTTTGCGCTGCGTGCGTCTCTTTTCCTGCGGCGTTAACCAAGGTAGGCGCAGCGACCAGAGCCACCATAAAAATAGGTGCAGCTAAGCGGTATGGTTTGATATCCATAATCTAAATCCAGTGTTCGCCGGATCGATGGAGGTGCGGATTTTATTGCGGGAACAGTAAAGCCTTGTTACCTCATCGTTCAGGCGCATTAAAACAACCTGCGATACACGCGCAGGGTCGAATGCTAGGACGGATTTAGGCTATTGGAGGTCGATATAGGTCGCGGCTGACGTGTACGACTGGGGAAGCAACTTCAGGAGTAATAGTTGCGCGATAGATGACGGGCATTGGGCTATTGGTAGGATTCGGTAGGGGGACGAAAACTATCGTACACGCGGCAGTACAGCAGGTATGAACCATGCCAGAGCCTCCACCACAGTTCATGCTGGTTTCTCTTGCATCGCCATCTTCGGACATAGAAGCGTCTGTCATGGAGACGTCCATCATACCAGGCATACCACAGTGTTCGCTGTCACTCATCATAGAAGGATGATGAGCCATGCCAGTAGACATCATTTGAATATTCATCAACAGCTCACTGTTCGCCACACTAGATACCAACAGTACTAGCGTCGTGAAGAGAGTTAACCAGATTGTATGCAGCGATTTTAAGTGCATACCTTTTCCCATGTGTTTGATGAAAATGATGAAAACCCTTCGATTCTAAAGGTTAACCTAAGGGTAAGGTCAATCATTTATTACTCTTATTATCAAAATAGTCCAACCCTTCAGTTTTCGCACTTTCGAGGGAGTAAAACGTTTGTTAAACACCGAGTGTTGAAAGTTAGCGAAAGAAGCCCTCGCTTTTTATGACACGTGAAAAATGTGGTTTATAAGTTTTACATCACACTAACTTGTCTTACAAATGATTATCCTTATAGAATGTATGGTTTTTACTTGTGCAGATTTGGATTTGCTTTGCTGCGGGGGTTGCATGATAGAAATTGTCATCGATGGAAAATATAGAATTGTAGAAGAGGGTCTAACCCTTTTAGAAGCAGCAAAAGTGTGTGGGGTCGAGATCCCATCGCTGTGCGGAATGAACAAAAGTAATGAAAAAGTACCGTGTGACTTGTGTGTGGTTGAAGTCGAAAGCGGCGGTACTAAGCGTGCGTGTGAACTTGAAGTTTACCGCGGCCTTAATGTGGTCACGCAATCAGAACAATTAAGCGAGCACCGCAGAAAAGCACTCAACCGTATCATGACGGACCATTACGCCGATTGTGAAGCGCCATGTAAAACCGCGTGTCCAGCGGGCGTTGATATCCAATCGTACCTTTATCACATCGCACAGAACGATCATCAAAAAGCGATTGAAGTGATTAAGCGTACGCTTCCTATGCCGCTATCGATTGGTCGTGTGTGCCCAGCATTTTGTGAGAGCGAATGTCGCCGCTCGTTAGTCGATGAGCCTATTGCAATTCGTCAGCTAAAACGTCATGCCGCGGATGCAGATCTGTCTGCGCATGAAGCCTATGTGCCAGAAAAGAAACCAAGCAAAGGTTTGAACATTGCCGTCGTCGGCAGTGGTCCTGGTGGTCTAACGGCCGGCTACTACCTATCGAACGAAGGCTATGACGTTACGGTCTTTGAATCCATGCCAAAAGCGGGCGGTTGGTTGCGTTATGGCATCCCAGAATACCGTTTGCCAAAAGACATTCTAGATAAAGAAATCGAACTGATGTGCCGCAATGGCATGCAAGTTCACACCAATCAAAAGCTGGGTGTTGATTTCACGCTCTCTCAATTGAGTGAAGAATACGACGCGGTGTGTTTGGCTGTCGGCGCGTCTCAAGCGGTTGAAATGCATTACACAGGCAGTGATCTTGAAGGTTGCTACTTAGGTGTTGATTATCTTAAAGATTACGTTACCGAACAAAGCTACGTTACGGGTCAGAAAGTCGCGGTGATCGGTGGTGGTAACACGGCAATTGACTGTGCTCGTACTGCGCGTCGCGCTGGTGCAGACACCACGTTGATTTACCGTCGAACCCGTGACGAAATGCCAGCAGAAGACTATGAGATTGTCGAAGCGGAACACGAAGGGGTGAAATTCCACTTCTTAACCAACCCGGCAGAAAACCTTGCCGATGAAACCGGACGCGTGAATGCAATTCGTCTAGAACGCATGGCGTTGGGTGAGCCGGATGCATCTGGTCGTCGAAGCCCTAAACCAACTGGCGAGTTCTTCACCGAAGAGTTCGACACCGTGATTGCGGCAGTATCGCAAAAGCCAGATCTGAGCTTCCTCGAAGGCGAAGATTTGTCGATTCCGCTTACGCGTTGGAACACCTCTGATGCAGATGAAAAGACCATGCACACCGGCACGGGCAACATCTTCAGTATTGGTGATTTCCGCCGTGGTCCAGCAACGGCAGTTGAAGCGGTGGGTGATGGCCGCGTTGCGGCAAAAGCGATTGACCTGTTTTTGAATGGCGATATGGCGGATATGCCAAAGGCAGCGTTCAACTCGCGTAAAGAGAAGAAGCTCTCTCAAGTCGATCCGCTTCACTTCGAGAACATCCAGAAAGTCGCTCGCTCTATCATGCCTGAGCTGACTCCAGTACAACGCGAGCAAAGCTTCGCTGAAGTGGAGTTGGGTTTTGATAACGAAGAAGCAATGAAGGAAGCCGCGCGCTGTCTAGAATGTGGCTGTCAGGCAAATACCGATTGTGCGCTGCGTGATTACTCCACCGAATATGAAGCTCAGCAAAGCTTTGACTTCTCCTTGCAGATTAAATCGCATCAAGATTGGTTAGATCTTCGTGCGAAAGACTTGCGTCATAAGTACGAAGTTGACCGTAGCTCTGAGTTTATTGAGTTTGATGCCAACCGCTGTATTAGTTGTGGTCAGTGCATCCAAGCGTGTCGTGACAAAGCCGTGCACGGCGTACTGAACTTTGTGTGCGACAAACAAGGTCGTCCTGCATTACGTCCTGACGACCGTCCACACTTTGGAAGTAACAAGAATGGCTTAACCCTAATGGGCGATTCGAACTGCGTGCAATGTGGCGCGTGCGTTCAAGTGTGTCCAACGGGCGCGATGGTCGATAGTCGTGACCGTTCACAAGGTCGTACTGAAGATCTGAAAGCGGTCGACACCATTTGTACGTACTGTGGTGTGGGTTGTAAGTTGACTATGTTCGTGGACGAAGCAACCAATACGATTCGTTACGTGAAGGGCGGTGACTCGCCAGTGAACCAAGGCATGCTGTGTGTGAAAGGGCGCTTTGGTTTTGATTTCATCGGCAGTGAAGAGCGTCTTACCACGCCTTTGATTCGTAAAGACGGTTGGTTGCAGCCTGCGAGTTGGGAAGAGGCGATTCAACTGATTGCAAGCAAGTTCTCTGGCATCAAGCAAGATTTTGGCAGCAACGCATTGGCGGGTTTCTCTTCAGCGAAAACCACCAACGAAGACAACTACGCGTTCCAAAAATTTGTCCGTCGTGAACTAGGCACCAATAACGTCGATCACTGTGCGCGCTTGTGTCACGCATCGAGTGTAACCGGTCTTGAGGCATCACTCGGTAGTGGTGCAATGACCAACGACATTCCAAGCATTAAGCACTCGGATGTGATCTTTATTATCGGTTCGGATACTACATCGGCGCACCCGATTATCGCTTCACATATTAAACAAGCAATTCGTCATCACGGCGCTCGTTTGATTGTAGCTGACCCGAAACGTGTCGATATGGCAGAGCATGCTGAGCTGTATATGGCGCACCGTCCGGGTACGGATGTGATGCTCCTTAACGGCGTCATGCAGCAGATCATCAAGAACGGTTGGTATGATCAAGAGTACATCGAAGAACGTGTCGACGGCTTTGATACCTTACTGCAAGAAGTGATGTCGCCAGCTTACAACCTCGATAAAGTGGAGTTGGTTACAGGCGTAAAAGCCGAAGACATTCAAGCAATGGCGCGCATGATCGGTACGGCAGATCGTACGGCTGTTTACTACTCGATGGGTATTACTCAGCATACGACTGGTCATGACAACGTGCGTTCTATCGCTAACCTGCAATTACTGTGTGGCAACATCGGTATTGAAGGTGGTGGTATTAACCCGCTACGTGGTCAATCTAACGTGCAAGGCGCGTGTGATATGGGTGCTTTGCCAAACAGCTTCCCAGGCTACCAAAAGGTATACAACCCAATTGTGCGTCAGAAGTTTGCTATTGAATGGAACGCACCAAATCTGCCTTCTGAGCAAGGTCTAACCCTGACAGAAATCATTGATGCGGCTTGCCATCGTGACGTCCGTGGTATGTACATTATGGGTGAGAACCCAGTGTTGAGTGACCCGAACCAAGCGCATGTGATTGAGGGCTTAGAAGCGCTCGATTTCTTAGTGGTTCAGGACATCTTCCTAACGGAGACTGCACAATACGCGGATGTGGTTCTGCCTTCTTGCTCGTTTGCAGAGAAAGCGGGTCACTTCACCAATACGGAGCGTCGTGTTCAGCGCGTGAATCAGGTTGTCACGGCACCGGGTGAAGCGAAAGAAGATTGGTGGATTATTCAAGAAATCGCCAATGCCATGGGTAGTGATTGGGATTATCACTGCGTGTCTGATATCACCAATGAAATCGCACGTGTGACACCTCAATACGCTGGTCTTCGTTGGGATGCCATTACGCCAAACGGTGTGCAATGGCCGAGCAACAAGAACAACCCGGCAGGTACTCGCATCATGCACCAAACCCAGTTTACTCGTGGTAAAGGACAAATGGTGGGCGTACCGTTCCGTTATGCGGCTGAGCTGCCAGATGAAGAGTATCCACTGGTGCTTACTACAGGTCGTGTACTTGAGCAATTCCACACTGGCACCATGACGCGTAAGACCAAAGGATTGGATAACCTTGCAGGCCCTCGCGCGATGGTGAGCGTGGAAGACGCAGAAGCGCTAGGCATCAGTAATGGTCAGCGTCTGACGGTGTCTACACGTCGCGGCAGCATTGAGATTGATGCCTTTGTGACTAAGCGTATTCAAAAAGGTGTGGTATTCATTCCATTCCACTTTGTTGAGTCTCCGGTGAACCGTTTAACGACAACGGCGACTGACCCGCATGCGAAGATCCCTGAGTTCAAGGTCGCTGCGGTTAAAGTGGAAGTGAGCGAGAAAAAAACGCAGACAGAGTCTCTCGAAGATAGTTACCAACACGTTTAAACTCGGTGAGTCGCGTTGTTGTTGTCACTGACAATTTGAGCCTAGTTGATGGGCGGATAATCTAATCTTGATTTCCGCTCTCACTACATTCACTCTGATTGTCTTTTTCCTCCAATTCCTTTTACTTTTCTGTTATCACCTCGCTCTGGTTAGTTTTCCCTTCTTACTTCTTGCTTTCTCTGAGGCGTATTTTTGTTCAAACTCATGATGAGACTGCAATAGAGTTTGTTGTTGAGCTTGTCATAGAATTGACTGTCTCTGACTGTCCCCTGTTATTTGGGCAAGTTCTATAACCTAAACTTTGCTCGCTTCCTATACTGAATTAACGAAGCAAGATTTTTATAACAACAAGAGGAAGCTTGTATGACAAGAACAACCTCATTAGCACTCGTTTTATTACTTATGTGCGCATACTTTGGTTACAACCGTTATTATGTATACCCCCAGCAGTTGGAAACACAGGCGAAGTCCATGCTAATACAAATGGCAAATCGCGAAGAGTGGGTCGATGTGTTTGAGATGATGAATCGCGTAGACGCGCACAAGGGCCATTTGGAACTTGTTGCTGACGTGACATCCTCTGATGGTCAGCGTGCGTACAGTGAAGGTATTATCACGTACACGGATCGCGAAGGCGTTGTCTGTAAACAGGTAGTGTTCAACTTTAAAATAAACTCTTTGAAAAACTACAATATTTCCGATTTACGAGATTGTTCCTACGGTGAGTACTATTAATATTGTCTGAGAGTTGAGCTCGATAGCACAGTGTATGAATACAGAAACAAAAAATAGCCCTTCGTTGGGGCTATTTTTGTTTTTAAGGAATGAACGCAATATCGTGGGATTAGTCGAGTGATTTTTTGAAGCGAAATGAAGCGACAATAAGGCCGATAACGGTGAATCCAAGTAACCAAACTGTATCTCGCCATAGTTCCATTAGGTCTGCACCACGCAGCACCACACCACGAATAATTCGCATAAAGTGGGTGGCAGGCAGCGCTTCGGATATCCATTGTGCCGCGATGGGCATTCCTTCATAAGGGAACATAAATCCGGATAGAAGAATCGACGGCAAAAGAATAAACACCGTCATCTGCATTGCCTGAAGCTGTGTCGTCGCAATGGTGGATATCACCAAACCTAAGGTTAAACTCGCGGCGATAAACAATAGCGTGCCAAATAGTATCTGACTAATGGCGCCGTTTATCGGCACACCAAATATCCAGTGACCCAAGCCTAAAATGATAAACACCTGTATCAGACCAACAAAGATGTAGGGGATGATCTTCGCTACCATGAGTTCTATGGAATGGATTGGCGTAGTAATCAGTAACTCTAAATTGCCACGTTCTCGTTCTCGAACAATGGCTGCACTGGTGAACAAGATCATCGTCATGGTCAGAATCACGCCCAATAAACCAGGGACAATGTTCACCGCCGAGCGCCGACTCGGGTTGTAATACAGCGCAACTTCAAAGGTTTTGGTTGGAGTAGGGCGTATTTCAAAATCAAAATCTGTTAACGGCATGGTTTGTAGTGAGAGAATCGCAGAGCTGATCATGGTGTCTGAACCATCCACAATCCATTGGCCAAGCTCTCGCCCTTGCACCATACGTTGGGTTAAATCGCTAGGCAGAATTAAAGCCGCTCGTACCAAGCCGTCTTGAATGGCTTGCTCGGCTTCTGTTGCGGTAGCGAAGGTTTCGACCACATCGACCACTTGCGTGACTTTGACGGACTCGGTGATCACACGCCCGGCAGTGCTGCCACTTTGATCGACGACGCCAACGGGGATGTTGCGAATATCGGTATTAATGGCAAAGCCGAACAGCAGAAGCTGAATTAGCGGGATCATCACGACCATGCCAAAGGTAATGCGGTCACGTGAAAGCTGACGGATCTCTTTGATCATCACCGCTTTCATGCGGGCAATAGATTTCATCATTGGCGACCTTCTCCCGTCACGCTGACAAACACATCTTCCAAGCTCGGGCGAGCAATGTTCATCTCGCAGCCATCAAGCTCAGGAAAGGTTTGGGTTAACCATTCGATCGGTTGTTCGATGTGCTGGTGGATCAAAATGCGTAAGCGAATGCCGAGCTGTGCGGCAGAACGGACTTCTTCGCGCTGAATGACTTTCTCTTTTAGCTCGCGTAAGTTATCCGCTTTGACTTCGACGATGTTAACGCCCATTTGCGCCATGAGTTCTTCTGGCTCACCATCGGCGCGGATTTCCCCGGCTTCCATAATCGCCAGACGATGACAGCGTTCTGCTTCATCCATGTAGTGCGTAGTGACCAAAATCGTCGCACCTTGGTCAGAGAGATCAAACAATTGCTCCCAGAAATCGCGTCGGTTCTCTGGGTCAACCGCAGACGTGGGTTCATCGAGAAACAACAGTTCTGGTTTATGCATGGTGGCTGCGGCGAGAGACAAGCGTTGTTTCTGCCCGCCACTCATTCCGCCGACGCGCTGTTTGCGTAGTTGGTCGAGACCGTAGGTTGACAGTTGTTCTTCGATGCGAGCTTTCAGGGCCTTGGTTTCCATACCAAAGATTTGTCCAATAAACTCAAGATTCTCTTGAACCGTGAGGTCATCATAGAGGGAAAACTTTTGTGTCATGTAGCCAATCTTGAGGCGCAGAAGCTCCGATTGTTTTGGGATCTCTAACCCGAGTACATCGACATTGCCCTCGCTTGGGCTAAGTAAGCCAGTCAACACACGAATGGTTGTCGATTTACCGCAACCGTTAGGGCCAAGAAAACCATAAATACTGCCTTTGGGCACATTGAGCGTGATGTTGTTGATGGCGGTGAAGTCACCAAACTTCTTCACTACATTTTCAGCTTGAATCGCGTATTCGGTCATTGGCTTACTCCACCAAATCCACTTGAGCTGGAATACCTGAAGGCAAGGATTGTGCTGAGTCTTGAAGGTCGACTTCTGCTAGGTACATCAAACGCGAGCGTTCTTCCTCGGTAAGCGCGAAATAAGGCGTAAATGAAGGCTCAGTCGCTACCCAACGAACGGTGCCGCTATATGGTTGCTCAACGCCATCTACATGCACGTTAACCGTTTTACCCGGCACAAAGTTGACTCGGTAGTTGGCAGGAACATAAACACGGGCGTATGGGACGCGGCTCGCTTGAATTACTGCAACAATGCCATTCACAGGAACGCGTTCACCAAGGTTAAACGGTAGGTTATCTAACAAGCCATCTCGCGTGGCGGTGATGGTGAGTTCTGCTAGTTTCTGTTCTTGCAGTGCCACATCGGCTTTTGCTGCCATGAGTGCGGCTTTCGCTTGTTCAATATCTTCAGGGCGAGAACCAGCGGTCAGTTTGCTGAACTCTTCTTGTGAGGAGTCTAGCTCTGCACGGGCAGAATCTCTGGCTGCTAAAGCTGTGTCTTTTTCTGATTGGCTGATGAGTTTCTTACGAACTAACTCTGCTTTACGTTGGTAGTTCTTTTGCGCTTCAACCAATTGAGCTTCCGCTCTGGCAACGCGAGCTTGCGCTGCGGCAATGTCTTCTGGTCGCTCACCATTGGTCAATTTCAAAAGATAGGCGTCAGCCTTGGCTTGTTCGGCTACGGCGTGAGCTAAAACGGCTTCTTGGTTCTTTGTATCGAGCTGAACCAGCACTTCTCCTTCGGTGACTTGGCTGCCTTCCTTGATGGGAAGGGCGCGAATTATCTCGCTAGAGGTTGCAGTAAAGGTTACGCGGTCACGTTCTAGTGTGCCAAGGGCTTGCTGTCCGTCATCTTTGGAACAGGCAGTTAAAAGAGTCAGGGCTAGGGTGCCAAGAATGATTCGCTTCATCATGCGACGCTTCCTCTAAGAAGGTGAACTCGAATTCGTATCAAGCTATAGAAGAGTGTGGAACTGCATTCAGTGTAACGTGAGTCAGTTTTGTCCGGCTAGGAAGTTAATTCCTTCAATATTCATCAATTGATTAATTATTGAAGCTGGCTTTATCCTGCGGAAGCCGTGCTTTACTTGGCTCTTTTAAGTTGATTACATGAATATCATTTAAACAAAAATCTTGCCTTTCATGTAGAGCACGCCGTCGCCAGATACTCTTACTTGTTCGCCAGTAACTTCACAGTGCAAAATGCCTCCGCGCTGAGAAGCTTGGTAAGCGACCAGTGATGTTTTGCCTAACGCTTCTGCCCAGAACGGTGCTAACCCAGCGTGAATCGAGCCAGTTACGGGGTCTTCGTCACCACCATTTGCAGGCCAAAAGTAACGAGATACAAAGTCTTGTTGATCGCCTTTCGCGGTAACGACCACATCGTAAGGAGCGAGTGTCTTGAGGTGCTCTGAACGGTATTGAACCTCAAGTAACTCCTGCTGGTTGCCGACCACCACGAAATACGCTTGAGGGCTAAGCAGTACGCGTTCCACATCGCAACTTAGGCCTTCAATCAATGCCGAGGGAATATCAGAAACGGCTTTTGGAAGACGAGCAGGGAACGTCATATCGATCTTACCTTGCGCATTCTTCTCTACGGTGAGGGTTCCTACTTCCAGAGTATGAAATTCAATCGTGCCATTAATGCCAAGCTCATCAAACAGCACTAACGACGAGGCCAGTGTGGCGTGTCCACAAAAGTCGATTTCAGTTATAGGAGAGAACCAACGAATCTCATATCGGTTTGCGCCAATGGATTTTAGAAAAGCCGTTTCCGACAAGTTGTTTTCTGTCGCGATATTTTGCATCAATTCTGGGGCTAGCCATTCCTCTAACGGTACCACCGCTGCTGAGTTGCCTTTGAATTGCGTATCGGTGAAGGCGTCCACCACGTAGATATCCAATTCCATTTTCCTTCCTTATTCCGTGAGCGATTAATTAGCATAAACCAAGTGCAATTAAGAGAGTAAGAAATTTGTGTTAGAATCTTAAAGTGTCAAAATTATAGATTATTTTGTGTTTTTTGATACTTACTGACAAGGATTCGGACTGCTGGGTATTTAGACTAGTGTTGAATTCATTGAAAGGAAGAAAAACATGAAAGCGATCTACAAGTCAGTTTTGGTATTGAGTGTTTTTGCGGTCGGTTCTACCCATGCATTTGAACTCGTGAGTAGAGATATTCAAGAAGGCCACCCGATGGCGAAGACATTTGAATACTCTGGTTGGGGATGTGATGGCGGGAATCAATCACCACAATTGATGTGGAAAGAAGCTCCAAAGGGCACAAAAAGTTTTGCGATCACCGTGTATGACCCCGATGCACCAACAGGCAGTGGTTTTTGGCATTGGATAGCGTTTAATATTCCATCCACCGTTAGCGAGCTGCCTCGAGGCATTGATATGAACAAGTTAGGCGGCAAAGAATCTCGTATTGACTACGGCACAACGGGGTTCGGCGGCGCGTGTCCTCCAAAGAATGATGGGATGCATCGTTACCAGTTTACGGTGTGGTCATTGCCAACTGAAGAACTGAATTTGGATGAAAACACGCCACCAGCCATTGTAGGGTTTACTTTGAATAGTGTTGCTTTGGGTAAAGCGACATTAACCACGACTTACACGCGATAATTGAATATAAGGGGAGAGAATGGGTCACCAATATCAGGTTACGCTGTTTCGTGCGGAGCAGCAGCAGAAGCTTCGTAATGTCAGGATTCACTCCCCAAGCCTTATTCAGATTGTTAAGGGGAGTAAACATCTTTTCTGGAAAGATGAAGTACTCGACATCCATGATCCAAATATCATGCTTTGTGAAGCAAATGCATCCCTAAATTTTGAAAACCTTCCTCTACAAGGGCGATTTCTTTCTCGAATGTTCAGTTTTCACTGTGTGCCTAGCGATGAAATGTTGGAGCTAAGCATGAGCAACGCATTAGGAAACTATGTACCCGTTGTTGAGACAGATAAAGCATTGAAAGCGACGTTAAATGCTTTGTTTTCGTTTGAGCGGGAAAGCTTAAGTGAAGCGACACAACGCTATTGGATTATGGGCCTATATCAGCAGCTAGCTGAGAGAGGGTTATTGCATCGGTTGTTCTCGAGTTCACATATCTCTTTTAGTCAGAAACTTAGTCGTTACTTATCGCGCTCTCCAGGGGAGGAGCATCCATTAGACATGGTCGCGGGGCACTTTGCTATGAGCCGAGCAACATTGATACGCAAACTGAAACAAGAAGGTACCCAGTATCGTGAAGTATTGGCAGAAGTGCGCTTAAATCACGCACTTTACTTGATGCAAAATGGCTCGTATAACGTTGCTATGCTCGCACAGTTGTGTGGTTATCAGTCAGAGGGGCGTTTTAGCCAACGCTTTAAAAGTAAGTTCGGCCTAACGCCCAGCGAGTATATTAAAACGGTAGTGAGTTAATGTTTTACCGCTTTTGTATTTTTTGTGCTTTTTAGGTTAGCCATAATATTTGGCTTTCATTCGCAATGCTACATTCACCAAAGCAATCAACACAGGCACTTCGATCAGCGGGCCAATGACACCAGCAAAAGCTTGGTCTGAGTTTAGTCCAAACACCGCGATAGAAACCGCAATAGCCAATTCAAAGTTGTTGCCTGTTGCTGTGAAGGCAATCGACGCATTTTTGTCGTAGTCGATGCCCATTTTCTTACCAACGAAGAAGCTGACAAAGAACATCAACACAAAGTAGATAGCCAGTGGAATTGCTACACGGAATACATCCATTGGCAGTTCAAGAATCATCTCACCTTTTAAGCTGAACATCAGTACGATGGTCGCAAGTAGGGCGATAAGGGTAATTGGTGAAATGCGTGGGATGAACACGTCGTTGTACCATTGCTCACCTTTCGCAGCGACCAGCCATTTACGGCTTAGGAAGCCCGCTAGGAATGGGATACCAAGGTAAATCAGAACGCTTTCCGCGATGTCCATCATCGAGATATCAACCACGAAACCTTCGTAACCAAAGACTGGTGGCAACACAGTGATGAATAACCATGCCATCACACTGTAAGTCACGATTTGGAAAGCGCTGTTTAATGCAACTAGAGCTGCACCGTATTCTTTGTTACCGCCACCGATATCGTTCCATACCAATACCATGGCAATACAACGAGCAAGACCGATCAGAATGATACCAACCATGTAACCCGGATGATCACCTAGGAAAGTCAATGCAAGGATGAACATTAAAATAGGGCCGACAATCCAGTTCATGACTAAAGACAGCGTGATCGCTTTTTTATCTTTCGTCACTGTACCTAGCAGGTTGTAGTTCACCTTTGCTAGCGGCGGGTACATCATCAAAATCAAACCAATCGCGAGCGGTACGTTCGTGCTGCCGACTGACATTGACTCATTCCACTCAGCAACTTGAGGGAACGCTGCGCCAATACCTACACCGATTGCCATTGCGACAAAAATCCACACCGTTAGGTAACGGTCCAAGAAGCTCATTTTGTCGCTGGCACTATTTAAAACTTGAGTAGTCATAGTGTTCTCTTATTCGTTTATCGTCGAAAGGCGATAGTTGAAGGTATAGTTTATCTCTGCACGCCTGACCAGCGTGCAAAGGGAATTAATCAAATAACTTGGAAAAGCCTAGATTGAACTGATCAAACGCGTCGCGCTGAATGCGGTAACACACCTTAGGTGGGTTTGGCTCGGCGCTGATAAAGCCTGCTTGCTTGAGAATACGCAAGTGCTCGGAAACAGTAGATTGCGCAAGACCCAGTTCAGAAACCAAATCACTGTTCAAACAACCGCCCATGGTATCGAGCGTGTGCAGGATATGCAGAATGCGCAAACGTGCTGGATGCGACAAAGCTTTTGCTTGCGCTGCGAGAGTTTGTTCTTTCTCGAGCTGTTGTTGCGTTGTCTGAAAAACAACTTCGCACGTGTCCTTGCACTTATCACTCATTCGCTGGCCTTAATAGTTAATCGTCGAATTGCGATAAAGTGTACGCCTGCTCTGTGGAAGATGCAACAACTCGATGAAAAAATTAATCGTAGAATAACGATGAATAAAAAATTGAAAAAATATATGTTTTAAAAACAGTTATATAATAAAAAATTACGTAGGTTACTAAAAGTTAACTAATTGCACTATATTTCTAGGTTACCATAATAAACCACATCCGACGCACAATGGTTACTGCGTCATCTTGTGAACTTATTTAAAGGTAATCCCATGAGCAACGTACTGATCATCAATGCACACGAACCATCACCATATTCAGAAGGTCGTCTAAATGCTTCTCTTGTCGACAAAGCACAGACGCTTCTGCAAGCAAAAGGCCATGAGGTTCGCGTTGTGACAATGCAAGATGAGATCAACGTAGATGAGCAACTCGCACACTTTGAGTGGGCTGATCGCGTGATCATCCAAAGCCCAATCAACTGGATGTCTGTGCCTTGGTCATTCAAAAAATACATGGACGACGTGTTTACTGCGGGTATGGGCGGCGCACTATGTGCATTCGATGGCCGTAGCGCAGAAGAACCTAAGAAAAACTATGGTACAGGCGGCACTCAAACCAACAGCAAATACATGCTGTCACTGACATTCAACGCGCCAGAAGAATCGTTTGATGATGAGAGCGAATACCTATTCCAAGGTAAAGGCGTGGACGATTTGATGTTCCACATGCACGCTAACTTCCGCTTCTTTGGTATGTCAGCACTGCCTACATTCGCTTGTTATGACGTGATGAAGAACGCAGATATCGAAAACGATTTTGTTCGTTTCGAAGCTCACATTAACGAAAACTTCTAATCCTTTTAGAAAGATAGTGCGAACTGAATGATGAATTGAGATGGACTGCTGCATGCGGTCCATTTTTATTTGTTTGCGGCGAGGTGACGTTTTTATTACTCTAAAGCACTAAATGTATCTAGCTTACTTTTCGTTACCTAGATTAGGTGCGTATCTTGAGGTGTATTGTGGAAAGCAGAATCAGTGTAGATAGCAAAGGTCGTAAGTCAGTGGCGAACGTATGTGCGGAGCCATGTGCTATCGAGAAAGGGATGCGTCTAATTGGTGGTAAATGGAAAGGTTCTCTGATTTATCATTTGAAAGACGGCCCAGTTCGTTTCAATGACTTAGCACGCATGCTAGGCGGTGCAAGTAAAAAGATGATCGACCAACGCCTTAAAGAGCTAGAAGCGGAAGGTATGGTGGTGCGCAAAGTGATCAGCGACCGCCCAATTGCCGTAAGCTATGAACTAACAGAGTTCGGCCGTACCGCACTTAAGATTCTTGATGATTTGCGAATTTGGTCTGAAAAGCATCAAATTGAGCTTCGTTAAGACCAAAGTAGTTAATCGCAAACGTTACTCTCTTTTGAAAGCTGATTAACAATACATCGCCGTTTTTACCCAAGTAACTTAGATGTGCTTCATTCAAATCGTAATTTGTTTCGTAAAACAACGTACTCTTTCGAGTCAGGCATATCGAGGCTACTTGAGCATAATCGTACTTTTTAAGTTTTTGATTTTTAGTTATTATTTATCATACTTAGTAAGTTGTAGAATAAATCACTCACTTCAGTTGAATTTAAAAAAGCACTATTTAATTCCAGCTTCTTTTCAAAATCGGAATATTTATCGAATTCCTCTTTCTCAACTAAACCTATTGGTGAGTTGTCGTTAACGTGGTTTTCATATTTTTTGATGGTATATAATTTAGACTTTTCGTCAAAATATTGAATTATCTTAATGTTAACGTCAGGTCTCTCCGTATTATACGTGATCGTAATTTTTTCATAATCTTTATTAATCGGAGTCGTAAGCCCTGTAGGGTAGATGATTTTAAACCCATTAATGTCATCCTTCTTCGTGCTTTTATAATGTTTTGAGTATGAAAAGTTTTCAATTGTACTTTTAGTGACGATAATTGATTCACCTTTCTTTAAACCGTATTCGGTACATTCATAATCGTCAACAACCGTAGAATTTCTTTTCTTTTCAATCAGGTAGGACATGCTTGCAGATGTCCCTCCGTGTTCCAGTTTTTGTTGGTTTACAGAACAATAGAAATGACCTTTGTCCACCGTCATTGCGTTGATTTGTTCCGGATTTGAAATGGTGGGATGTATATCTTTTGCTGGATCGTTGTCGCTTCCTCCTGAACCGCATCCAACTAATCCGATACAAACGGCCATATAAAGCAAAGAGATTTTATTCATACTGTATTTCTCAATTAAGATGTGTGATTGCAAATAACGATTAATTACATTTTTATAAAGTGAAATGTTTTTTATTTTAATTGAACGGTGTTTTATTGGTAATTTAATCGTTTGCTTTTATTTTGTCTCTTACGGTATCTATGTTTTCATTTATGGTATGAATTATTAGATTTGCACAATTGTGAGTTGCAATAGGATAATAATCGCTAGCCAACTACTTGTGTAGGTACCGTTATGATTTATATATCCGTTAAGTCTAAGTTTTTAGTCTTAATTTCATGTATTTATCGTGAAAGTGACTTAGAAGTAAATAACTAACGTTGTTTGAGGGGAGCCTGGGCTTCACTGATCTTGTTTTTCATCAAGGCGTTGTATAATGAACAAGGACTCTATTTCCAACTTGTTGATACATATCAGATCTCACGGATCTGATATGCATTCCAAGTTATTCTCACTAAGGCAAGAATCCTAGCTTATTTAAGGATAGAAAGTTTACTTGGGTGTAGAAGATATTAGTAATCCAATGTGCCACGGATAGGGTAGTTATTGTTTGGATCGCGAATCCATGCCAATCCGCGTGATAGCGCGCCAAGCTCAGGGCGAACAAACGGGTTGTTTGAAATATCCACCACGTGTAAGTCGCCGTGTTCATTCACCACAAACAGACCTGGTTCTGCGAAATTATGATCGGTTTCCTGTTCAGATCGAGGAATAGATACATACAAGCCTAGCGTTTTCATTTGTTCTTCGGTCAGGCCGTAAGCGATAGGGAAGCTGATTTCGAGTTTCTCTAGATGCCCCTCTAGCTGTGCTTTTGAATCGCCAGAAACGGCAAGAATATCGACGCCAGCATCAGCGAAAGCCTGTTTGTAACTCTCAAGCTCATTGAGGTACTTAGTACAAAGAGGGCAGTGTTTACCACGATAAACGAATACTGCTTGCCAAGTCGCATCACCTTGCGGCTGACCCAACGTTACGCTTGAACCATCTAGCAAAGTGGCTTGAAGATGAGGGAAGCTGTCGCCCGCTTTAAGTTTCACTGAAGTTGCCATATTGACTCCCGAATTGGTGGTGTATATCCATGAATGCCCCTTTCTCAACAAAGCGATTGGGGGATGAGACTTCAATGTAGACTCTGTTTTGCGGTGTTTCAACTAGTTAACTTTTAGTAACCTGCAATAAGGTAGTAGAGTGCAAAAGATGAAAAAGCAGAACTTAAGATACAACGGAGTGGGGGTGTAGTATCAGGAGCTAAGTTCTGCTTGAGGTTAGGCTATGACCACTGGAACATATCGTTAAGATAAACCAGAGTCATCACTTCTATTTTATTACTCGATTGAGCTAGGCGTTGCTGAAAAAAGTACGCCATCATTGGCTTCTTCATTTTTTCCTCCTTTAGCGACGAGTAAATTATGTGTATAAAAGGGGATATAAAAAAGAGAGTGCTTTTGTTGGCTTTTTTCCTAATAACGTAAATATATGGGGCTTTAAAGCCGAATTTGGAGGTTAATTGTGGAAAAGGGGAACAGATAATTAGGAAGTTTTCTTATTTTATTACCGCCAACTTAAGTAAACTATTCCTATCCTCAAACTTCACAGATCTAAGGTTGATTCAGTGTCTGATCTCAATTTGTTTCGCTATTACCAACGATTACTCTCGTTTAGTGTTGGTAATGAAACAAAAACCACGTTACAGGACATTGCCGACATCATGTTCACTTCTTCTCGGCATGCTCGTAGCCTGCTAACGCAAATGCAGGAGAAGGCGTGGTTGAGCTGGTACCCGAAACCTGGGCGGAACCAACGATCGACTCTTATTCTGAATATGGAGTTAGACGTTTTAAAAGAGAGCTTGGCTCTTGAACGTATCAAGTTAGGCAAGTATGAAAAAGCACTGGCGATATTAGATGAAGACGAAATGGCATTTGGCCGTTTGTTAAAAACAACGTCTGGTGCTTCTGTTCAAGAAGGACAGCTCAATATTCAATTAACCTATAAGCGAATGTTTGAGCGCGTCGTTCCACATCAACTTCAGCGTAGCAGCGAACGTTTCTTATTAAGGCAAATCTATTGTTGCTTAGTTTCGAGTGATCACAATGGGAAAGTGCAACCAGAACTAGCACATCACTGGCGTTATGACGAAGACACCTACGAATGGACTTTCTACCTTCGTCCAGGTCTGACTTTTCATAATGGTAATTCCATTGATGCAGAAACAGTGGTTAGCTTGTTTGCAAAGTTGAGTTCACTACAGTATTACGAAAAAGAGTTGGCACATGTTGCTAACATTACTGCGCCAACGCCATTGAAAGTTGTTTTTAAGCTTAATCGAGCTGACTTGGGCTTTGCTGGACTTATTTCTGGAGTGAAATACGGCATTCAACCAGTAAGCCAAGTTAACGTAGCGAATAACAAGCTGGTGGTCGGAAGTGGCCCATTCTCTGTTGTCGAGCACAATGAAAGTCGTTTAAAACTGCAAGCATTTAATGGTTACTATGCATGTAGAGTTCTAACGGATTTGGTGACTATCTGGATTGTTAATGACGAGCAAATGGAGAACCCGTCATTGGCAGCAAATACGTTGCAAAGGGATGCTTCGCCCGAGGAGGATTTGTGTGGACACTATATGTCGACGCAAAACCGAGAAAACTCATCGGCGAGCAAGCGTAGTCGAATAGAAGATGGTTGCTTATTCGCCTTATTTAATCAGCACGCTAAGCACAAACTCTCTTTAGCGCAGCGCCGTTATATTAGTGAGCTAATTCAACCTGAGCACTTGGCCGAAGTGATGCGCCGCGAGAATATTGTATTTGGGAGTATACCCGCTTATAACCTGCTACCAGGTTGGAAGCCAGTGCTCCGTCCGTTCAGTGAGCCGCTTAAGTTACCTAAACACATTACGATAGCCGGATATAACTATACCGCGTTGCGTCGCTGTGCGCGGGCTATTTCTAATCGTTTGGTGAGTGTTGGCAGTAAAGTAGAAATTGTTATGTATTCCTATCGTGAGCTGAACGAGAAAGCTAAGAATGGTGAGCTAAATGAGACGATGGTCGTGACGAACATAAACCTAGATGATAATCGTCATGCCTCAGCGTTCACGAACTTCTTCAGCAACGCTGTGCTATTCCACACTTTGGGAGAGAAGAACGCACAATGGTTAGATGAACAACTACAGAGAGTCAGATCTTTCGTTCCACTTGAGGACTACCTTAATGCATTGGAGCCAATTGCATCGACGTTGATCAGCGAATACTGGATTGCACCCATGTTCCACCATACACAAACTTTGCGTTTCCAAGGTGTTTTAGAAGACGTCGCTCTTACTAACTGGGGTTGGCCAGATATTCGCTCGGTGTGGTCTGCGGATTAACTGCCTTAGTTATATAGCAAAGTGCTGCTTCACGAATTCAATGAAGGCTCTGGTTTTCGCCGATTGATAAATGAGCTGCGGATACACCAAGTACACCGCGTTGTGCTGGTGGTCGGTTTCTTCCGATAAAACCTGCACTAGACGGCCGTGCTCAACGTCTTGTTCGACAAAGTAACTTGCTAACCGAGCAATGCCATTGCCAGACAGGGCTGATTCTTTGAGTAAGCGGTTTTCATTGCTTGAAAGCCAACCTTGGGTTTGAACTGTTCCCGTTTTTAACGGCCACTCTTTTTGATGCAATGTGGTTAAGCATTGATGCTGTTTTAAATCCGCTAACGTCTCTGGCGTACCTTCTTCTTGCAGATACAGAGGTGAGGCAACCAGCCAGTGGTGGTAGTCCAAAAGGTGATGCGCAATCATATTCTCGGGCGGCGTTCTTGTTGCTCGAAACGCAAAGTCGACGCTGGTTTCCGTCAGATTAAACGCTTGATAGCTAGAAAGAATCTCGAACTCTACGTTTGGATGTAAAGCGCGAAACGCCACACACAAATCATGCAGCACCGCTTCGGCAAACATCTTGGGAGCAGTAAGACGAATCAGACCGTCTATTTGCTCAGATTGTTGATTTAAACTCTTTTCCATTTCCATTACGCGGCGTTTGAGATCTTCCGCTTGTGCAAAGATCGACTCACCCTCTGCCGTCAATCTCACGCTGCGTGTGGTTCGAACAATCAAAGGCGTGGCGAGTTCCGATTCCAATCGCTTGATTTGTTCCGACAGGTAACTTTTAGAAATGCCAAGTTGCTCCGCTGCCCTAGAAAAGTTGAGTGTTTGAGCCACTTCGGCAAACAGCATCAGTTTTTCGATTCTTTTGTAATCTGCCATCTTGATTGTTCGTTAACAAGGATAATGAATTCGATTTTACGGTATTAAACTAATTATTACGAACGGTAAGATGGTTAGAGTTAACTTAAGAAATTGAAAACGCAGAAATCGGGAAAAGTGAGAATAACGATGAACAATCCAACATTACCGCTCGCCAAAACCTTACCTAACGTTAGCCGCTTGGTCTTCGGCTGCATGGGACTTGGAGGGGAGTGGAATCGCAACCCATTAACCGCCCAAGATGAAAACCAAGCTTATGCCGCTGTAGAGGCAGCATTAGAGGTTGGCATCAATCTCTTTGATCATGCGGATATCTACAAATTCGGTAAGGCAGAAGAAGTGTTTGGGTGCATCTTAGCCAATGACTCAACCTTACGAGAGCGAATTTATCTGCAATCCAAGTGCGGCATCCGTCTAGGAGATGAGCAAGGTGTTAAGCAGTATGACTTCTCTGCCAAATGGGTGACGGCTTCTGTTGAGGGCATTCTTGAGCGCCTTGGCGTGGAAAACCTTGATGTTTTGATGCTGCATCGTCCTGATCCTCTGGTTGAATTTGAAGAACTGGGCACAGCGCTCCAAGCACTGAAACAAGCTGGCAAAGTTAACCACTTCGGTGTTTCTAACATGAACAGTGCTCAAATTGATCTTCTTCAACAAGCAACGGGCGAAATTGTTGTGGCGAACCAGTTGGAAATGAGTCTGGCTAAGTCTGACTTTATCAAGCAAGGCATGGGGCTTCCTTCGTCGGCATCTGACTACGTTGCGGGAACATTGGAACATGCCCGTAAGCATAATATCCAACTGCAAGCGTGGGGCAGTATGGCGCAAGGAAGATTCTCAGAGCGAGGCTTACATTCTGATGATCACAACACCAGGCAGACGGCGGAGATGGTGATGGCGCTAGCAGCTGAATATGGCGTGTCGTCTGAGGCGATTGTTTTAGCCTTCTTGACGCGTCATCCAAACCAAATTCAGCCTGTTATTGGTACTGCAAACCCACAGCGTATTCGCGCTTGTGCTCAAGTAGAGAACGTCACGTTATCACGTAGCCATTGGTATGGCTTGTTCGAGAAAACCCTTGGTCATGAGATCCCGTAGGAGAGAAAAATGAAATACGTACAAGTTCAAACTCTAATTCAAACGGCATTGGAAATTGCGACTGCTCGCAAGCAAAACATTGCGGTTGCCGTGGTTGATACACATGGAGAATTGCTCGGTTTTACCCGAATGGATGATGTGAGTGTGCAAGCAGGTTTATTGGCACAGAACAAAGCTTACACCTCGGCTAGAGACCGTCAGCCTAGCGGCAATCTGGGTGCTTGGGCTCGTGAGACGGGTAAGCAGTTGAGTTATTGGACTGACCCGAAGATCACAGGCTTTATGGGTGGTGTGCCTATAGAACAAGAGGGGAAAATCGTCGGTGCAATTGGCATTAGCGGTTTGGCTGAGCAAGATGATGAAGCACTTGCGATGGAAGTATTAAACGCGCGTTGAGTATAATGTTTATCAGTAGGTGTGATGCTTTGTCCAGCTTTGTACTCCAAGTTCACAGGCTTCGTCGAGTCACAAAGCTATCTAATAGCCTGAAGTAAGCAGAAGTTGAAATCGCGAACTATGATTAATTTATTTGAAAGCTTTGAGGCCTAAATATGTTTCATAAGGTATTCGTTTCGCTATTTTTTGTTCTCCTCTCAGGCTGTGGTACGAGTGACAGCGCGTTAAAAGAGAGCGGTTATGATGAAGCTTATATCCAAGGCTTTCATGACGGTCGGCATAGTGGTATGCAAGAGGCAGGGAATGATTTTGAACACTATATTAAGGACGAAACAAGGTATCAAACCGACTCAGATTATCGACAAGGCTGGGATGCTGGTGAGGTAGAGGGTAACAAGTTACAAAAGCAGGCGACCGCGATAGGACAAGGCATGATTGATAATTCATATGAAGAACGTGATGTCTTTGATCCTGATAAAGTGGCGAAAGATGCAATAAAAGGCGTTGATACATCGGAATTGAAAAGCCTAGAGTAACGGACTGATATAAAGAATAAAGCTCGTCATTTGACGAGTTTTATTCTTGTCTAAACGATTCATGTTTCAACGCTCAACAGGGCATTCATCGTTTGGGTATGAGTAATGTCGTTAATCACCTTTCTTGTTCTTTTGTTCAAGGATTAACGATAACAGGCGAACGAGCAGGGACTGAGCTTCCGGTGAGAGCAATCGCGCCACGGCCGTTAAGTCATTTGCTGTGACATGCTGAACATCACGTACATCTAAAGCAATATCTAGGTCAGTCAAATGAAGCGAACGCAATATGGCACGATATTGTGAGAGTTTAAGATCGGACTCTCCGCGCTCGATCCTTTGATATGTTTTTACGCTCATTCCAGCGATGTTTGCCATTTGCTCACGGGAGAGGCCATTCGATTTTCGTCTTGCGATCAGTGCTTGAATTATAGGGTCTACCTGCATGTGCTCTCCTGAAAGGACAGTTTTGACCTAAACGGAGCAAGAAGTGGACCAGTTTAACCACTACATATTTACCTGCTTTGCAATCAGTATAAAAATAACTGTCTTATAAAAACGTAAATATTTTAGTCAGTTATTAACTCAATGGAAAAGTATCAATCATACAAATCAATAGAAACGAAAGCTTCTATTCGCAAAATGCAACGCATTTTAGATCATTTATTTAGTGAAATTGATCAGCAACATCGTGAGACTAAAGAGAATGTTGTGACACTGATTCAACAGTCACAACAGCGATTGATGAACTACAAAGAGCTTTACCTTCACAAAGAATCGATAAGTGAAGTAGAGCTGCGGATGGCGCATGAAAACATGAGTGAGACTGAGAAGCAGGTCGCCGATATGGGTATTCCAGTGTTAACTTATATCATTGGCGCGCTAGATAAAGCGTATTAACACAATCGTAAAGTCGGGCGATACAAGATTTATGCAATTTCGATCAATTGATGACATCTAAAAGAAAGGATGCAAATGCTGGGGAACCACACCCAGCATTCGGACACTCATTTACCTATATTTTCGAACCGTAAATCAGTGTTTAGAGGTATGTGAACCGAACAGTGTCGGTACGCAGCGAATAATAGCGATATTGTCCGATCTAGGCTACGTCCTTGGAATCTAACACCTTCACTTAAACTGTAAATTAATCTGTACACCCAGCCAAATTGAGCCATTGAGCACGTTCTTCCTTCTCTTTTAGCGATAAAAGACTAATTAGTGCCGAAAAAAACAACACATCTTAGGTAAAAGATAAGAGTTGTTAAAATATATCGCTATAAGATTGACCTTTTGCTTTTCAATCGTCCTGCTTATGCCTTACAATCTTTTCGAACCAAATCCATTCATAACGAATGGGGTTGATGAATTAAGATGAACAATTTTGCTTCGAACCCAAAGTTGCGCACATTTCATCAGCGATGACATCGCCAAAAATGACTCTCAAGTGTTCATGTGCAAATGATTAACCACCTTTTGTTGCATGTTTTCTTAGCCATACAGGGCTCTTGTAACATAGTGCTCTTGTAACCAAATTTTGACTAAGTCGGAGCGTTTTGTTGTGTGCTTTAGATAAAGCACAACTGGCGAGAAATTAACGGATTGAATTTAGAGGTATTAACCGTGAACCTAAAACTTGTCGGCAGCTCCCTGATCGTTGCAGGTACTGCTCTTGGCGCTGGTATGCTTGCTATACCAATGGTGCTTGCTCAATTTGGCCTCCTTTGGGGCACTCTTCTTATGTTGTTCATCTGGGCTGGAACGACTTATGCTGCGCTGCTCCTTCTTGAAGCCAGTTGTAAAGTAGGTGGTGGTGTGAGCATGAATGCAATTGCTCGCGAAACGCTTGGTAAAGGAGGCCAGTTGGTAACCAACAGCTTGCTTTACGCCCTGTTAGTTTGTCTATTAATGGCTTACATCATTGGTGCGGGTGATCTCGTACAAAAAGTAACAGCCTCATTTGGGCTTCCAACATCTACGATCTCAAGCCAAGTCGGTTTTACTCTTTTAGTTGGTATCATTGTTTCGGCAGGTACAGGGGTAGTAGATAAGCTGAATCGCGGTTTGTTCCTAGGCATGATCGTAGCGCTGATCCTGACACTTTTTGCGCTTGCACCAAGCGTCTCGTTTGAAGGACTTGATGAGGTTGTGAGCGACGATAAAATGGCACTTATCAAAACCAGTTCGGTGCTTTTCACCAGTTTCGGTTTTATGGTCGTGATCCCATCGCTTGTAACTTACAACAAAGAAGCGAGTAAAACACAGCTGCGTAATATGATTATCGTGGGCTCAACTATTCCGCTTGTTTGTTACCTATTATGGTTGTTAGCGGTTGTCGGCAATCTACCACCTCATGAGCTTGTTCAATACTCCAACGTAACAGAGTTGATCTCGGTACTAGGTCAGCAATACGAGGGCTTAGAGTTCATCCTATCCATGTTTACTGGTTTGGCACTACTAACGTCGTTCTTAGGTGTTGCAATGGCGCTATACGATCAAAATGCAGACCTACTGAAAGCAAGTAAGCCAGTGATTTTTGTTACTACTTTTGTGCTACCACTATTAGGTGCTGTATTTGCGCCAGAACACTTCCTAGCTATTCTCAGCTACGCGGGGATTATTCTTGTGTTTCTCGCGGTCTTTGTCCCATTATCAATGACCATGAAAGTGCGCCGAGTGCCGGTAGAAGATGACAATATTTATGAAGCTGGTGGCGGCGCAATGGGAATGAGCATGATCTTCCTATTCGGCTGTTTCTTGCTGTTTGCCCAAGCAGTATAAAACCACGCTAGCTTATTTAAAAACTGAGTCGCTCGTATTCAAACGGGCGGCTTTTTTGTATTCATAGCCGAACCCAGGCCACTCAAAGTCATCAGCATTTGTGATGTTTGACGTTTCTCTGATAATCACGGTTAGCGCTGACTTTTTAGTAAAACTCCTTAGCGAAAGGCTGACATGTACAGTGATTCACCCTCCTATTATATCAATGTTGATATGAATAAGAGGCTCTGTTGTGTCAAAGCAATTATCTTTTGCCATGGTTGGCGTTATGTTGTCTTTAGGTGTGTTGAGTACAGAAGCGGTGGCTGACCCGAAGCATAAGCATGGACATCGGTACGGGTACGATCACCATCATGCGCATCACCACCATCATAAACACAAGCGCAAACACAAGCGCAAGCACAAGCATAAACACAAACATCGTGACGTTATTTATGTGGAGACCAGACGACCAAGGCGCAGTTACTATTACCATGACCGAATTCCTCGGAATAGTACCTACATAAAGATTGGAGATTTCACTTATCTAAAAGTGGACGACCGCTATTATCGTCGTTCTAATGATCGCTATATCCATGTCGAGCTTAATAGCACCAACATGGCACATGTAACATCGACCAACACTAGGGTAGAGGGTTAAAAACAAAAACAGCGAGCCGGTGCTCGCTGTTTTTGCTTAAATGAGTGTTAGACAGTAAATCTATTTAAGATTTGATCTTGTTTATGTACATCTTCTTGTTGCGCCTGCATCGCGTCGTTGGTTCGATTTGCCGATTCGGCGACTTGAGTCGATAGGTCTTTAATATTCACCGTATTGTTGTTGATCTCTTCAGCGACGAGGCTTTGCTCTTCCGCTGCTGAGGCAATTTGCAAGTTCATATCGGAAATACGCTGAATCGCATCACGAATGCGTTGTAACGCACTATTTGCTAAACCCGCTTTTTCAACGGCCTCTATAGCACTACCTTTGCTTTGATGCATGGCATTTGCCACAGATGAAGCGCCAGATTGTAGTTGCTCAATCATAGTACGAATCTCTGTTGTCGACTCTTGAGTACGTTGTGCCAGTGTACGTACTTCATCTGCAACAACGGCGAAGCCTCGGCCAGATTCTCCCGCACGTGCAGCCTCGATTGCGGCATTCAACGCGAGTAAGTTTGTTTGGTCCGCAATATCGTTGATGACTTTTAGAATCGTTTCGATATTGGCGGTAGCAGATTCCAACACTTGTACTTCTTCGACTGCAAGGTCAATGCTATCGGAAAGCATGTTTATCGTTTGTGTCGATTCACCAACGATAGAAGACCCCTCAACCGTTGCTTGGTCGGCTTCTTTAGCTGCACTTGCCGCACCTTGCGCATTATTAGCAACCTCTGTCGCGGTGACAGACATCTCATGCATCGCGGTAGCAAGTTGTTCTAGCTCTTGCAGCTGAGTGTGAATTGCGCCTGCCGAGTCTTTTGCGCCCTCAGCGGTGATTTGAGTTCCGTTTAAAATTTGATCAGAAATACGTTTCGACTCAATGATTTGCTGTTGTAAGTTCTCCATGAACGTATTGAAGTTTGTGGCAAGCTCAGAAAACTCTTGGTCAGTATCTGTTTCGAGGCGTTGTGTAAGGTCGCCTTTCCCTGATGCTACATCTTTAATCGCATTGTTTAGCGTGTCCAAAGGACGCATGAGAGTGCGAATCAACAGAGTTAGGGCGATAATAGATGCAATCACGGCAATGATTGAATAAATAATAGCGTTGTTACGAAGCTCTCCTACGGCAGAATAGGCAACAGCTTCATCGATCACCGAACCTACGTACCAGTTCTCGCCAGGAATGTGAGTCAGGTTAACCATGTAGCGGTTGCCATCAATCTCAACATGTTGTGCTGATTGCGTAAGTTCGATTTGCGGGAGGTAGCTACCGACCTTCTCGCCGTTATACTTACTTTGAGGGTGAGCAATAGTTGTGCCATCAGCGGTGATCAGAAATAAGTAACCAGCATCAAACAGATTCACTTGGTTGACCAGATCAGAAAGGGTAGTTAATTCGAGGTCATAAAACATACCGGCTAAAAACTGGCCATTTTCTTTTACTGGCGTACCAACAGAGATGATAACGTTTTTCGAAGACGCATCGACGTACGGATCGGTTACGACCAAATCGCCTTTGCTCTTAGCTGCAATAAACCAAGGACGCCGACGTGGGTCGTAGTCTGGACCCGCATCCCAGCCGTCGTCATTTTCAATCACAAAGCCATTACTTTCATAACCAAAACCGATGGCAAGGAAGCTGCTTTTTGGCGTCGGTCTTTCAAGTATGTTTTGAACATAGCTATGTGAACTGGGATCAAGCTCAATCACTTCAGTAATGGAGCGAGCGAGATCCTTCTTTGCATTCATTTCTGATTGCACAGTGTTACCAACACTGGTCAATATCTCGTTTACACTTGAGTCGATTTGCTCCTGAGTTTGGGAGCGGATGGTCATAACTTGTTGTGTCGACAATAACGACACGGTAATTAGCAGCAAAAATGAAGAGGCTGTGACAACCTTATGTCTGAATTTCATGAGCTTTCCTCTGATTCTCCCGGTTGGTTCCACTTTGCTTTCGCCTCTTTTAAACCGAGCGAATTGGGCATAAAGAGAAACCTATTGTGTTTGGTTATATTTTTATCGACATCTTTGTCAAAAACATGAACTCATTTGTCGTCTTTTTTAACTAAATTTAAACAAACCGACAATTTACGTTAAAACTTGTGAGTGTGATCATGTTTGCGAGCTCGATTAGTGAAATTGTCATAATGAAAAGAATTGCTTAACAAACAGTGGCATTAACTGGCTTTACAGGTGAGGTGATGAAAATTTTGTTGGTGCTGAAAGGTGTTTTGTTGAAGTTTTGTCTTTGTAAATTATGAGCTTTTTACTAAAAGCCTAATGTGGACGGAGTTTTAGGTATAAAAAAGGCCCCGACGATGCGGAGCCTTTGTTAATTGACGTCTCGATTTTAGAAAATAAGATGAGCAACGCCAGCAATCACAGGTAACGTGATTAACGTACGTAAAATGAAAATTACGAAGAGCTCTACAATGTTTACTGGAATTTTGCTGCCTAACAGTAGGGCACCTACTTCCGACATGTAGATAAGCTGAGTTACTGACATTGCTGCAATAACAAAACGTGTCATTTCGTTATCGATTGAGGCCGCTAAAATTGCTGGAATAAACATATCTGCAAAGCCAACAACTATTGTCTGTGATGCTGCAACAGCTTCAGGGACTTGCAGTAGCTCTAGGTATGGGATAAACGGTTGACCCAGAATTGCAAATACAGGCGTGTATTCTGCAATCACCAATGCGACGGTACCAAGACCCATAACTACAGGTAGTACGCCAAATACCATGTCGACTGCGTTGTGTACGCCTTCTTTAAATACAGACTGAACCGATGTGACTTGACCAGCACGCTTAAGAGCTAGATCCATACCCCAAGAGAATGTGGTGTGGCCTTCTGGCACTGCATCTGCGTCTTTATCTGGGTTGCTGCCGTCAATGTAGCGATCTTTCTTCAGACTAAGCGGAGGCAGGCGAGGAATGATAATCGCAGCTACGATACCAGCTAGACAGATAGCGCCGTAGAAAGGCAAAAATAAGTGCTCTAGTTTTACCTGAGCGATAACAACTAAGCTAAACGTGATCGATACTGCTGAGAAAGTGGTCCCGACAACAGCCGCTTCACGCTGAGTATAGAACTTATTTTCGTATTGCTTGCTGGTTAGCAAGATACCAACACTTCCGTCGCCTAACCAAGATGCCATACAGTCAATTGCACTGCGGCCAGGTAGGTTGAATACCGGACGCATTATTTTACTGAGTAACGCACCAAATAGCTCCAGAAGACCGAAGTTCAAAAGAAGCGGAAGCAGTAAACCCGCGAAAATGAAAACGGCAAACAGAGTAGGTAGGAGACCAGTAAGAACAAGCCCGCCAGTGTTTTCTTCCCAAATTGCTTTTGGACCCACTTGGAAAAACGTCATTAACACGGCAGCGCCGCCGATTAAACGAACAACGAGCCAAAGTGGAGATGGGTTGAAGAGACCGTTTAAAAAACCATTACGTAAAATTGCAGCTGGCTTAAAAATTTTGCAAAGAACAGAAGCAACGGCCATGAAAGCGATGATACTGGTGACGATAGCAATCAAGGTATCGCCTAACACCGCTGGGATGACTTTTGCCATCACGGCAACGGGAATGGTTAGGCCACCATCGTAAGAGATCGGAGCCATAAAGAGTAGAAGACCAATTAGGGAAGGGATGAAAAACATCCAAAAGTTGCCCTTAGGAGCTTCAGTAGCATTAGTGGTGTTATGCATAGTTGTCTCGTGTTACTACTAGTCAATACTTGCCATTTCCATGACATAAATATTCACTAAACATCCGTATTTAATCACAGTTTTGCGGAGGGTACCCGCAAACTGCATCCATTGCAATACTATTCATTAAATACATCTAGTTATTCAGCCGATTTGTCGGGTAATTGGTCAAATAACGTCTAAGTGTATGCGAATATGTTGCTTGTGTTAGAAAATTGTAGCACGAGGGGCGAATTGCGCAGTGAATTATGGGGCGCATTGTGACTGGAATAATAAAATGGTAAACAAATGTGATTTTGATCTAACTAACTTCTTTGCCAGAAATTCAGTTAGCCTTATCTATTCTAAGGTTTTTAGTGGTGTCAAAATACCGTTCAGCGTTTCTTGTACCGTTGCAGTGTGAACCTATTGAGCCAAATCCGATTGAAGTATGTCGCTTCAATCGGATCGAAATTTTATGCTTTTTGTTGACGGCTAAGTATGTATAGGTAACTCCAGTAAATCAGAGCTGTAGAAAAAGCCAATATTGCTGGGAAAACCAGCGTATATAAACCATATACCGTAAATAGAGCCGCTCCCGCGACGCCGCCAAACAAAAAGCCAAAGAAAATGAATAGGAATAATTTTGCTTTACGTCGGTCAAATTGACGACCTCTCAAGCTCTCTCCAATCATAATCCCTAGATCGGTGATGATTCCGGTCATATGTGTGGTTCTGACTACTGCGCCGCTAAACGTGGTGATCATTGCGTTTTGTAATCCACATGCTGCTGATGCTAGATATTGGCCGTACAAATCCCCTTGCACCAAAAAGCCCAAGCTGAGTAAGAGCAAGCTCCCTTCTATGCACAGTGCAACACCATATCTTCGCCCTAGTTTTAACGCACTGCTTTCAATAAAAAAGCCGCTAAAGGCAGCGCCAATCAAAAAGCTAAATACGATGAAGAGCAGGTGAATGGAGCTATCCACACCTGTTAGCAAGCTGTTCCCTAGCTGAGTTACGGTTCCCGAAAGATGAGTTATCGCTTGGTGTTGAAAGCCGAGAAGACCAACGGCGTTGACGCAGCCCGCGAGAAGAGCTAGTAGAAACGCGCCATATTCCACCCAACGAGGAAGTCTGGAAATCACAATAAACCCCCACCAAATATTAGGAGCCGATTATAACGCTCACACCGAGTTACGAAACCCTTTACAGTAAAACTCGATTGATCATTCTCAAAAAAATCTCACTTATAGGGTGTTTGTCCGAGCCAAAGTAAATATGTGAACGTGGATTGCCCGCTAGCAGATGTGTTCCGTTGTGCATTCGAAACTCACCCACCCGTGTTTCATTTGTTCATAGACTGAAACGGTAGGTTGGTGGAACTCTTTATCGGTAAATAGACCGACGGGAATGATCATGATTTCTGGGTATGCAGCAACGAACAACCTCATTGTCGTGCCGCAGGATGGACAAAAGTCATACTGAACCTCACTGCCATCATCGCCAATTCGGGTATAGCTAGTGACTTCACCGTTTAAAGTGACGTGCTCTTTTTCAAAGCGAGCTTGTACCCCAAAAACACTGCCAGTTCGTTTTTGGCATTCGAAGCAATGGCAGACAGACGTGTGGGTGGGCTCTCCCTTACAACGGATCTCAACTAAACCGCAGGCGCACTCGCATGTATGAATGGTTTTTGTCATCGTGATTACCTATTTGTCCCAATACACCAATAGACCTAGAGCACAGAGCTTGTGTCACTAGCTCGTTATGAGCTCTGGACTTGAAACTATTTGGATATAATCAGTTTAGTTTAATTTTGAAACACTTGAAGAGGTGAAATCATTTGGGTATACAATGGTATACTCGCTTTTCGTTTATACCTTGAAACAAGGAAGCTTTCATGACTCACAAAAAAATCCTGCCGATACCACTTATTCTACTTATTCCAATCGTTTTATTAGTTGTGGTTGTGATCGCAGGTGTTTATCGTTTTAGTTTGTCTGATGACGAGATCATGGCTAAGTTTCCTCAAACAGAAGTAGAAACTAACGTTATTGTGCAAGAGACGCTTGGTATCACTGCACGTAATCCTTGGACGATACAAGTCCCCGAGCAGGGTGCGGTCACTTTTCTTGATGAGTGGGATAAAGAAAACGGCTATTTGATCGGTGACTATGATGCAGGTGCGACAAAAGGTCAGGTACTTGTCCCAACTGCGTCGATTAGTCAGCGTGAGATTGAAGGTGTTTCATGGGTTGTTGCACCGATGATTGTAACGACACAAGGTAGCGGTTCGTTTAACTATGTTGGCTTGTTCAAGTTTGACCCCGTGCCGAGCCGAGTTGTACTTTTAGACAGTATTTTTGTTGGTGACCGCGTGAAATTTACTCAGCTCGAATGGAAAAGTGATACAACTATCACGCTTTCATATTTAGCGCACGGTGACGATCAAGCAATGGCAGACACGCCAAATCAATTCAATTCATCCACATTACAGCGTGTAGGGAATAACTTACATATGCAACAGTGATGAATTTTTTTTGAGTTCTGTAAAAATTCAGTATTTTCTGCGCTAGATCTCGAAATTTCCTAGTGATTTCTTATTCGGGAATGCATAAGCTATGAGCCTTGTTTGAAAGGAGATAGTAATTCCCGTGTCTACAAATGAAATTACAAGACGGTTGCCGAATCTGACAAGTCGTAGAGCGCTGCTGTTATACTCCTTGCCAGTTTTAGTTGCGATTGGTGTTTCTCACTCTCTCAAAGAGTCATCTTTAACCAAAACCATCGCATTGAACCTACCTGAATCTCAGGTCGTTGAAAAAATTCTTGATGCGACAACTGCCGAAGTTGTCACTCCCCCGAACTTCGAATATCAAATCCAAGCAGGTGACAACCTAAGCACTATTTTTAGTCAGCTCGGTTTCGGTTACAGCTCGTTAATGAAAGTAATGGAAACGGATTTGAACTACTTGGCACTTGATACACTTAAGCCGGGCAATACGCTCCGTTTCTGGCGTGATGATGCGACAGGCGAGTTAGCGAAAATGGAACTGCAATTTTCTATTGCAGATAAAGTGGTCTACAAGCTGAATAGTGATGGTAGCTATGACTTTACTGATATTTCCATTCCTGGCGTGTGGAGCCAAGAGCCTTTAGTTGGCGTTATTCAAGGCAGTTTTTCTTCTTCTGCGAGTCGTTTAGGTTTAACGTCGGCGGAAGTGAGTCAAGTCGTAAGCTTACTCAAAGAACAACTTAACTTTGGACGTGATCTTCGTGCAGGTGATCGATTTGAAGTTGTTCGTCGCTCACAAAGCATCAATGGTGTACCAACAGGTAAGAACGAAATTGAGGCGATTAAGATTTATAATCGCGGCCGCGAGATCACCGCTTACCTTCATACTGATGGTCAATTCTACAATGCCAAAGGTGAAAGCTTACAGCGCGCATTCCAGCGTTACCCTGTAAGTAGCCGTTGGCGTATCAGTTCTGGCTTCAACCCTAATCGTTTACATCCAGTAACGGGGCGTGTTGCGCCGCACAACGGCACTGACTTTGCTGTACCGACCGGTACACCAGTCGTTTCTACTGGTGATGGTACAGTGATCATGACTCGTAAACACCCCTATGCGGGTAACTACGTGGTTGTTGAGCACGGCAGCAAATACAAAACCCGTTACTTACACCTAAGTAAGATTTTGGTGAAGAAAGGGCAAAAGGTTTCTCGAGGCCAGCGTATCGGTCTCTCTGGTAAAACAGGTCGAGTGACTGGGCCACACCTTCACTATGAGTTGATTGAATACGGCCGTCCAGTTAACGCTATGCGAGCAAATATCCCAATGGCGAGTTCTGTTCCTAAGAAAGAGATGGCTACTTTTGTCGCGAACAGAGATGAAATGGATAGACTATTACGCGATAAAGAGAAAGCAGTGCTGTAATAAAGTACTTCGCTTAAAAAACAAAAAGAGACTAAGCATAGCTTGGTCTCTTTTACTTTGTGCATTAACTAGATTTGAATTCTATGACAGCAGTCTGTTCAGTACGTTAGGCACTCCGCACTTCACGTTCATTTATCAGGTGTACGATTTCTTCAACACTGTGTGGACGAGAGTAAAAATAACCTTGGATGTAGTGGCAGCCCATTTCAATTAACTTTTGTAGTGCTCTATCGTCTTCTACGCCTTCGGCAATCAAATCCACATCAAGCAGCTCTGCCAATTGCGCTATCAAAAACACTACTTGTTCAGAGGTTGTATTTGAGAGCATGTTCTGCACAAAGGTAGCATCGATTTTGATGCTATCAATCGGATAATTGTGTATATAGTTCAAGCTTGAGTATCCCGTACCAAAATCATCCAGTGCGACTTTAAAACCCAAGTATCGCAACGAGTTAAGTACCATCTGTTCACGGCCACTTTGTGAGAGTAAGACGGTCTCGGTGAGCTCTATAACAAAGTCTTTTGCTTCGTGCTGATACTTTTCAACCATGTTGGTTAAGTGATTAATATAACGGTTGGAATCAACCAGCTCATACGCTGAGCAATTGATGGAGAGTTTGACTTTATAGCCTAGGTTCGCTTCGAGTTCTTGCTTTGCGATACACGCGAGTTCAATAATCCGTTCACCTAACTCGATAATCAGGCCTGATTGTTCGGCAGCTTCAATGAACTCTGCTGGAGAGATATTTCCATAGATATTGCTATTCCAACGAGTCAAAATTTCAAAGTAATTCCAGCGGTCGCTCGCGATATCGACGATCGGTTGAACCACTACATACAACTCATCGCTGTCTTGTATATCAGTACTTAGCTGGATTCGCATTGCCTCAATAAGCTGCGTCCTACGGTGGTATAAAGCACTAAGGTGTGTGTCGTAATGCTGAATCCGTGTATCGCGGTGTTTTTTACAATCTTTGAGAGCGAGACTGGCATTCAAAATCAGCTCATCGCTGTTCAACATATGTACTGGGGCACGCGCAATCCCAATACTAACGGTGAAAGAAATCCGGTTAGATTTGTCGCTGTAGCCGCTTTCAATTTTGTCGAGTACTTCCTGACACACGGCGACAGGATCTTCGTCGTACGTGATGAAGGCGAATTCATCTCCTGCAACACGGAACGCATTGTTTGGCGACGACAAGCTCTGTTGAATGGCGTTAGCTGTGAACTTAATGATTTGGTCGCCGATATAGTTTCCGTTGATATCATTGATCGATTTGAAATTATCGATATCAAGATACGCCAAACTGAATGGGCGAGTCGCCTGCTGCGTTAATGTCTCCAAGGTATCAGCTAAACAGCTACGGTTGAGCAGTCCAGTTAGGTTATCATGCGATACCTCATAGCTAAGCTGATTAAGAAGCTTATCTGAACGTTCACTGACCCACTTTTCACGTAAGCTATGAATAATGACATTGGCATAAAATCGGTGGAAGTCGAGGATATCTTGCGCTTCTTTCGCGTGGATGCTTCGGGTAAAGGTAGACAGTAAAATTCCCAGAACTTCGCCATTTTGTGTCTTCAATGGCAGGCCAATGTATGCTTGAATGCCATCTTCTTGAAACATCTTATCTTCAGGAAAACGCTTGTATACCTGGTCTTGATAGAAAATATGTTCGCCAATGTCTTTCGCCACTTTTTCACAGGGGGTGCCTGAAAGGTGGTAGCTTAGGTTGTCTGTAATTTTTCCATTGCTGGCGAAGGAAATGGTATGAGCCGAATGCTGAAGATGCGCAACTTCTACAACGCAAGTGCAATGGCTCTGCAAGTGTTGATGAATATCTAACGTGACTCGGTTTAGCTGAGCCGTGCCGTTTAGCTTCAATATCTCATCAATTTTGTGGAAACTGATTTGTACCTGACCCATCGAGCATTTCACCTAGCGTTGTTATTAACATATCGTGTAAGACACGACGAATTATTATTTGATATGCATCAAATAAACTATCGGTTACTAAGGCAGATTTTTCAAATTTTGTGAACGAACAAATCATTATTTTCATGTTTTTATGCTTGAACCTTTTAAAGGTATAGCGATAAAAACGCTAAGCTAGGCGCGCTTCTCCTCTTCTAATCGTGATTTGAGATAATCGAGGAATAGCTTAGTCCGGGTATGCTGATAATCCAGCTTTGGATAGTAGGCATATACAGTGGCTTTATCCGCTGTGATATCGGGCAGGATAGGGACTAACGCGCCGGATTTGAGATCATCTTTGATCATGACGTTGTTCGTCATCAAAATACCCATGCCTCTTTTGGCACCATGAAACAGCGCTTCTGGGTTGGTCGTGGCAAAGTTACCGGACAAGCTGATACGCTTACCTCGATTTGTTTTGATTTCTCGTGAGGGTTTTTCTCCCCAAATCAGGACATTATGCTCTGTCAGATCCTCAACGCATTGCGGTGTTCCATATTTTTTTAGGTAACTAGGCGCAGCGTAAAACTGGGCTTTATGTTCGAAAAGCGCAGTGGCTTTGAAACTCAGAGAGTTCAGTTGCTCTAATTCCCGGCTAATAAACAGGTCTAAGCTTAGCTCTGGCAATTGGCCTGGTAGCGTTGTTGTTAATTGAAGTGTGATGTCTGGATATTTTTCAAGAAAATCATCGAGATAATGAACTAGAAACTTGGAACCAACGGCCAGTGTCGCGCCAATTTTTAATAGCCCCGCTGGTGATTGGTTGACTGAGCGAGTTTCATCTAATACCGATTGCCATGAATCAAGCTGACTTTTTGCTCGTTGATAAAACAGCGCACCAGCTTCAGTTTGGCTAATTGAGCGGGTCGTACGTTTGAGTAGTTGAACGCCAATTTTATCTTCTAGCCATTGAACTCGCTTACTGATAGCTGAGCTGGTGGTATTGAGTTTCCGCGCTGCTGCATTAAAGCTACCTTCTTCGACCACACGAATATAACTCTTCACGCTTTGAATCCAGTCCATTGTATCTCCTTGGGAATTAATTCCTTTCCAACTTAGCTGATTATCATCTTTGAGTATCAAATATACACTGTTTGCCATCAATCTGTCACAAAGTAGGAGGAACGTTTGCGTAAAACACCATTGTTATTAGCGATGATGATCATTGCCACAGGCCAAGTTGGCGTTAGTATTTATCTTCCTTCTTTGCCGTTGATTGGTCATGACTTGAATTTGCCGCAACATTCGATTCAGAATCTCGTCACGCTATTTCTCGTTGGCTTCGGTATCTCTCAGCTTTTTTACGGCCCATTGTCTGATGCGATTGGTCGTCGGCCGGTGTTTATTTTGGGGCAAAGTGTATATCTAGTTGGTACGGTTATTTGCATCGCGTTTTCGGACAACATTGTTGCCCTTGAAGCGGGACGGTTACTGCAAGGCCTAGGAGCGGGCAGCGCTTCGGTACTTGGTCGGTCAGTACTGCGTGATAGTTATGACGGTATGCAATTAACCAAAGCGCTATCTTATATTTCAGTCACTGCTTCAGTGATGCCAATTATTGCTCCGCTGTTTGGTGGCTGGATTGCTTTTCACCTGAGTTGGCATGCTGTCTTCGTGTTTGTGCTGATTTACTTAATGGCAATTTTTACACTTGGTTTATTGGTGCTGCCAGAAACGCTGCCTTATCCGAAGAGAAAATTTAAAGTAGGCGAAGTAAGCGCGAACTATTTGCGTCTGTTAACGAATACACAAGTGATTGGTAGTGCGAGTTACAACTGGCTTAGTTATTTATCGGCTCTGGTTACTCTCTCCTTGTATCCATTTTTAATGCAACAAGAGTTAGGATTAACGGCGGCAGATTACGGCTCTTTGATGATCATACCATCAGTTGGTTTGCTGACGGGTAGCTTAGTGCTGAATTTGATCAATGCTCGTTACAAAGCTCAGCAAATCTTGCTGATGAGTTTCGCGATTGTTTCTGTTGCTGGCGTCATGTTGCTGGTTACCCCCTTCAGTGTATTTTCATTGCTAACGGCATTCACGTGTTTAAGTTTTGCCCAAGGCATGTCATTCCCAGTATCGATCAGTTTGCTACTTTCGCCACATAAGCAACAGGCAGGCGCGGTTTCTGCGTTATCTGGTTCTATTCAAATGTGTTTAGCAGGTTTGTTTGGTGGGTACTTAGTAGACTCATGGGTTACGAATCAGCAGCAGCTTGGGGTGTTTTATTTGTTTATTGCGTTACTTTCTTGCTTTGTTCTTGTACTAAGCCAATTTCGTAAAGTGCCAGAAGGGACGGTTCAAGCAGAAACTTCCATCTGAATATACTTGCAACCAGAAGGTCGGCTTTCTAAAATGCGCAGCTAAATTAAGTCTGGCCTGTTGTGTATACTGAATAACTTGGTTTGAAAGGAAGAGGGCGAACCTTGATACTTCTCTCAAGCTTGGAATACATTTCTGCCCAATGGCTATCCGATCTCTAATCGTTAGGTGAAAGAATGCAACAAAACGAATTTGAAACACTGGTAAAAGAAATTACTCAGCAAGAAAGCATGCCAAAGGCGCTCGAAGTCTTGAAGGCGTGTGAGGAAGAAGAAGTTGCACAAGCGGCGCAATCCCTAACGGGTCAGTTTGGCCTTGCAGAAGTTGATGGTGAGAAACGTATTTACCATATTACCACTCAAGAAGACGAGTCCGGAGAAGAGCAAGAATACGTAGAGCACGTCATGAATGAAGGCGATCACTTGATCAAGTTTGCAGCGTGGTTCTTTGAAACATTCTTTGAAATCAAACAGAAAGATACGTACGTCGCGGCGGGTAAAACATACCAACAACCGAAGCGATAGACGTTCATTTCAAAAAATCCACGAAAACCAAACTGAAAGTTAATTACAAAATAAATGTGACTGGAGTCTTGTTTTTATCTATTTGTGGTGTAAAATTACTACATAGTTAAGTCAATACATTCAGGAGAAGGTCATGGGTAACGAACTTGGTGGTGCTTATATTGGCCAGATGATTGCAAAAGACGCGATGCACAAAGCGCTTTACGGTAAAGCGAAGAAGAAAAAAGCTTCTGTTTTTGCTCGTGTTATTAAAAAACTGGCGAAATAATTTAAAAAGCCCTGATTGAAAAATCAGGGCTTTTTGCTTTTCTCTGTTTTGTTGTTAGTAAGTAGCCAACATATTGCACAACATTGGCAAAACGCTACTCAAAGACTGATGACATTTAAATCTAGAATTACGCGGATTGGCTTGGTATCTCCACAACATTGTTAGGCACTTTATCTAGCCCCTTTGCTGATAACCACTTTTCTAAATCGTCAGCGCCTCCAATATATTTTCCATCTAACCAAATTTGCGGCACTGTTACCGGTGTTTTTTCGCCAATGATGGCTTTTACTTCAGGAATCATGCGATATAAGGCGGCGCTGTCTTTAACTACATCATGGTACTCATACTGAACGCCAGCCTCGTCAAGTAATTGTTTGGCTTTGACACAGTAAGGGCAAGTTGCTTTACCATAAACAATGTTGCCTTTTAGCTCATCGCGTTTTACCCACTCAGCAATAACAGACTGTACAAGCACACCCCGATTCAATGCTTCTCCTTGGCTGATAACTTTCCCTTCGACAAGAAGAATGGGTGCATGCCAAGCACCAGCTTTTAATGGTTCCCACCAGTGCGATAACCAATCTTTTACTTCAAGTTCAACGGGCACATTGGCTAGTTCGTTTTCAAAAGTATCCTTTAAAATATCTTTGGTTAATGTACATTCACCACAAGGAATATTGACTTTGAATGGGCCCCAACTACCAGCCCAGCGATACAGTGTAATTTTGATTGGTTGACTCATATGGGTTCCTCATTTCCTTTCCTGAAAATATAGAACTTTTAAATTAGATTTTTCTTTCAACTAACTTTGTCTTTTTCGCTTCCCAATGCGTAATAAACGCAATAGATGCAATAATAATCGCAGCACCTAACCATAAACGACCAGGTGGCACCCAACCAAACACCAACCAACCAGCAACAACATTCAAAGGCAGTTTGGCGTGATCAAATGGTTGCACAAATGAGGCGTCTGCTACTGCATATGCTTTAACGATAGCCCATTGAGCGAGTGCTGTAAGTGCACCTGCGGCTAAAAGCACACCCCATATCGTCCACGTATCTGGCATAGTAAACGTCGGTATCGCTAACAAGATATTAAATGGTGTTATCAGCAGCAATAAATAGACAACCATGGTTGATGGCGGATCGTTTACCGACATTTTTTTAACCATTAATGAATACGCTGCCCAGAAAAATGCGGCGCCAACAGGGAGCAGGGTCGCCCATGTAAATGAGTCTGCCCAAGGCTCAAGAATGATCATGGCACCAACAAACCCCGTCAATGTAGCGAGCCAGCGTGCAGTACCTACTTTTTCTTTGAGTAACAAGCCAGAACCAACTGTGGCAAATAACGGGGAGGTCATGAGAAGTGCAATACCTTGCCAAATTGGAACTGGGTAAGCGAGAGCCCATAACCAAAGTTGAATCCCGATAACAGAGAGAAAAATGCGGAATGCATGCCAGCCAAAGTGTTGGGTTCTTAAAGAACGTCTAATCCCAAGTGTACGTAGGTAGGGCAGAATAACAAATAAGGCGATTGCATATTGGAATAACGCAAATGTGGTGGAGGAGACACCAAAGTTGATGCTAGCAATTTGGGCGAAGCTGTTCACTATGGCGAATGCCAAGCCAGCTGTTAGCATCCAGGACGCACCTTGAACAGGATGATGATTCAATTGAAAAATTCCAGTTTGATAGAGGTGGCGGGATCATACGTCCTATTGTTTTTCGCGCCAATAAAAAAATGCCTCCCAGAGGGAGGCGACATTACCAATTCAAAGGACGTGCCTGTTATAACAGGTACAAAGAACGAGAAGCACAAACGCTGCCATGCATTTGCATAAATAATATTGCAGAACACGTGCCAACTTTTATATGTTTGATTTTAAATGGTTTTTTTGTTTTTCTATGTTGTCGATTAGATGAAATGCACTAACTTAGTGATCAATCGCATTAAAAGAGGGCAGAAGTAGGCGTCGTTACGCTCGTTTTTCATTGCTGAGCGATGCTTGGATAGTGTGAAAACTTATCGAGTTGTGTTGGGTTACATAAAAAATGGCCAGCAAAGGTGCTGGCCAAGTGGACTCGCTCTTAGGACAAGAGTGAACTAGAAATCGTAACGTACGCCTAGGCGCAGTGTATCTTCGCCTTCTGTTACTAGACCTGTTGTTGCATCTTTTGCTTCATCAAGTTGGTTGATGTAGTAAGACAGGTAAGTACGGAAGTTGCTGTTTAGTTTGTAGTAACCAACAAGCTCGATACCTTCAACGGTGTCGTACTTTGAACCGTTGTCTGGATCATTCTCTTGAGCTGTGTATAGAGCTGCAAGTGTCACTTTGCTTGCTACTTTGTAGCTTGCGACTAGCTCGTAAGCCGTAAAGTCTTCAGAGTCAGTCAGGGAACCTTGAGAATAAGTACCTGCTAGGTAAAGGTTGTCCATCGAGTAAGCGATACCACCTAGAATTTGATCTTCAGAGTTATCTTTATCTACATCGCCACCAGAGTATGCAAGACCAAAGTCGAGGCCCATTGGTAGTGAGTACATTCCAGAGATGCCGTATTTATCTTCGTTATCGCTAGAGTTTGCTTGGTAGGTTGCTTGAAGTTGTAGTGCATCAAACGCACCACGGTATGCGAAAACGCTGTCTTGCTTATCAGACGACGAATCAATAACTTGCTGAACACCAGAGAATTCTGTGATATCCGTCATGTCAGAGATGATGACTGCAGCCATGTCTTGACGACCTACAGAGAAAGCACCGATATCAGAGTCGACGCCTGCATACATGTAGCGGTTTTTGAATTCACTCTTGCCCGTTTTTTGTTCGGCTTCGTAAACACCGAAAGCAGAAAGGCCGTTGCCGATGTCTGTTTTACCTTTTAGGTTAAGACGAGCACGGCTTTTATCTTCCATGGAACCTTCAACTTCAGCACCGTCTGAACCGATGAAGTCACCACGAAACTCAACGCGGCCGCCAACTTTTAATTCAGTACCGTCGTTTTTGTATACAGTTGCTGCGAATGATGGTGCTGATACCAATGCTGTAAGAATTGCAGTAGTTAGTGCTGCCTTTTTCATTTTCTTATTACCCTAGTTGTAATCGATGGGCTTTCTTGCCCGATGTGTTGATGACGCTAAGGTAAAGGCTGAAAATGAAAGATAGATTTCTGTTAAGTTATGATTTGATTGCACTTTTATTGCTGGAAAGAATAAGTTCCCCTTCTCATACCACTTATAAAAAGAAAGGTTTATCTTTTTTGAGGTTTTTTCCTCTCCGTTAAAGACTGTGTTTTTTTCAAAAAGTTCCTGAATTGCTTCTTGACCCTAAATGTAAGTAAACATTTCAATTTGGCAGGGAAGTTTGGCCTAAAAATAGCGAATCATCAGCTATTTGTGAGCTAACTCTCTCTAAAGCATTTCTTATTGTAAGGTTTTTATTTCTCGATTTCTTGAAGGCTAAGTAAACGATTGCTTTTTAGGTTTTGTCTGAGATCTTTTCACTCGGTTGTCAGGAACTAATCAAATAAAGTGTCGGCAGTTGTTACACAAAGGTAAAACTAATCTGGTGGAAACGATGCCTCGGATAGCCTTTGTATTCCTCTCTTTGTTCATCATTTCGTTTTTACGAAAGTGAACCAAAGCCGGGTCTAAAACTGACTAACCAACTAATAAGTAATGGATTTAGAAATGAATAAAAAATTATTAGCAGCGGCAATCGCGGCAGCAACCTTCGGTACTCAAGCAGTTGCAGTGGAACTATATAATAACGATGGCACAACATTTTCGATGGGCGGCCACGTTTCTGTTAATTTAAATGGATCAGAGCAAGGTGACACGGATGTGGGTACTAACTCTCCTCGTATCAATATCTCTGCGACACAGGATTTGGGTAATGGCTTCACCGCAGACGCACGTGGTGAATGGGCGCTAAACTACTTAGACGGTGGTGAAGAGTCGTTTAAAACGCGTCTAGGTTACTTAGGTGTAACGCATGAGGTTTATGGTCGTGCAGTAGGTGGTACGCAATGGTCACCTTACTACGATGTCGCAGGTATTGCAGATATGCCAATCGCGTTTGCCAACGACTTCATCTATGACGATCATGGAAACCTTGGCACTGGCCGTGCGGATAAAATGCTTTCTTACCGTAATGCCATCGAGCTGGGTGAAGCGGGTGTGATCAACTTTGGTCTTGGTTGGCAGGGTGCAAACGATGATTACACGCGCAACGATGCTGGAGTTATAACTGGCGGTGCTAAATACGATGACCGTGTGCAAGCTGCGCTTTCTTACTCAATCATGGGCGCTAAAATCGGTTACTCTTACAATGGCGGCGATTTCCAGCACCCTGCATATGCAGGTAAGCACACGGCGGAATCACACGTTGTATCAGCATCTTACGGTGCGTACGGCCAAGGCCTATTCCTTGCTGCAGTTTATGGTTCAAACGAAAACATGAACTTCAGTGCAAAAGGTGACCGTTTAGAAGAAAGTGATGCGTACGAGGCGATCATCGCATACGCTCTGGCGAACAGCCTAAACTTGAGTGTTAACTATGAAATGGTGGAAGGTAAAGAGTTTAAGAACTCTAAAACAGAAACTGCTCGTGAAGAAATGGCACTACAAGCAGAATACAACTTCACGCCTAAATTTGTTGGTTACGCGGGTTACCAGTTTGACCTAAATGACGACAATGGTCGTGAAACTGATGACAAATGGGCGTTAGGTGCTCGTTACTACCTATAATAGGGTTTAGCGAGAACTATTATTCAAGCTCATTGATCTAAAGCCAGCCTCGTGCTGGCTTTTTTGTCTATTTGTTTTACAAATACTTTGCTGTTTCAATTAGATGATACAAAATTCAAAACGGGGTGAATGTCTTATTTTTTACACTAGAGGTTGCTATTTAGTGTCGTTAAGTCAATAGGTTAGATTATGATGGGATTTTTGTTTTGCAGGGAAGAATGATGAGTGTTATTCAAGTTGAAGAAAAGAAAGTAGAAGTGGGTAAAGTGCTTTGTGTTGGACGAAATTACGTTGAACACATTCATGAGCTTAATAATGCAATGCCTGAGCAAATGGTTGTATTTAATAAACCCGCAACCTCCGTATCAACAACTCTGCGTTCATTCCATCAAGAGCCCCTTCATTATGAGGCTGAAATCTGCTTTTTGATCAAGGATGGACGTTATTCAGCGGTTGGTTTGGGATTGGATCTGACCAAGCGTGGTTTGCAATCCTCGCTTAAAAATCAGGGGTTGCCGTGGGAGCGTGCTAAGGCATTTGATGGCTCCGCTGTGTTTAGTCGGTTTGTCTCTTTGGATAACATTGATATCAATGATCTAAACCTTGAGCTCTTAATCAACTGTGTTCGTGTACAAAAAGGTCACGTTAACCAAATGCTCTATCCGCCGCTAACTATCCTGGATGAATTAACCAGTTACACAACACTTCAAGATGGCGATGTAGTGATGACTGGTACACCAAAGGGCGTTGGTGAGGTACATGAAGGTGACATCTTCCTTGGTCGATTAAAGTGTGGCGATGTCACCTTGTTGGAGATTGAGTGGTTGGCGGATTAAAGCCAAATTCGTAGAACGAGAAATACCACCATACTGATAACCGTCGTTAAAAGAACATTTTTAGTAAAATACGCGATTAAAGCAGCCAGTACGGCAGCCAGTAAAAATGGGTTTTGCACATTGACGCTGAGCTCCCCATCGGGAATGAAAACGATCGGTGCCCAGATCGCAGTCAGTACTGCGGGGCTAGCGTAATTGAGTACTTTTTGAGTGCGCGTCCCTAATCGCAATGGTAGCTTGGGTTCTAAAAACAAGTAGCGGCTGGTGAAAACAAGTACCGTCATCAGCAAAATAGCCAACATGATCATTAGCGTTTCTCCTTTACTTGTTCCACAAAGTAACCAGTAAGCATGGCTAAAATGCTCGAAATCATCAAACTTCCCTCAATTTGATAATAGGTTAGGGCAACTGAGCTCACCAAAGCCACAATAACACTCGCGAGCACCGCTGCATTTTTAATGGTGGGTACTACTATCGCGATAAAAGTAGCGGCTACAGCAAATTCCAAACCCATTTCGTTCAGTTCAGGGATTAGACTTCCCGCAATAATGCCCGTCAATGTCGCGACATTCCAAAACAGGTAAAAACTCAGACCAGCCCCAAGTGCATACCAGCGATTAAATTGTTTATCGGAATGGTGGCCTACAATCGCAAACAGCTCGTCAGTAAGTAAGAAGCCGAGTGATAATCGCCATTTTAGAGGGAGCGGTGCAATTTTACTGCGCATCGATACACTGTAGAGGAAGTGTCGAGAGGTGATAAAAAACGTTGTCAGTAACATGGTCACTAGACCTGCTCCCGTTTTAATCATTCCCATCGCGACGAGCTGTGCAGAACCTGCGAACAAAATGGCGGATAGTGCTTGTCCTTCCAAAGGGTGAAGCCCAGTATCAATTGCGAATGAGCCTGCGAGTAAGCCCCAAGGGAGCACTGCGATACTCAGAGGCATCATCGCAAGTGTACCTTGCCAAAATAGCGTGGCTTTTGATTCTTTTTTTAACGGCAAAGTGTGGTCCATAGTTTCTTCTTATTTATTCCTAAATCAGATTACCAAGATAGCTCGGTAGTCGCATAACGCCTTGTACAATATTGCTGCTTTAGCTGTGACGGACGTATTGGCCGGGAGTGACGCCCATGGCTTTTTTAAAGTGTCGATGCAGATGGCTTTGATCATGGAAGCCGCATTCTTGTGCCACGTCTGAAATTTTTTGTCCCATTTTTAGTAGCTTCTTCGCCATACGTAAACGTTGCTGAATTTGATAGGCATGAGGCGGAAAGCCAAATTGCTTTTGAAACTCTCTCAGCAGATGAAAAGGGCTTAATCCAGACAGTTTGGCGAGTTCTTCTAGTGAGACGTCCGTTTGTGGAAAGTCTTCCAAAAATTCTCTGACGAGCTGCACTTGTCGCTGAGCTCTGGTTGACTCTTTCAGTGGTGCCCGATGAGTGCTGTGTTTACTGGCTAGCTTGATCAACGTGCCGTAAACCAAAGTTTCTCTCAATAAACGGTTGTCTGATTTTTCTAGTGTTTCAAATACCAATCGTAACTGACTAGCCAGCTCAGGATCGTAAACCACAGGTTGAGGGAAATAGGGCAGAGCTACATTTGGTGAACCAAGCTCTTGTCCTAAAGTTTGAAACTGCTGAGGTACAGGGTACATTGCTTTGTATTCCCAACCGCCTTCCGAGGCTGAATGCCCGTTGTGTACTTCATCTGCATTAACAAGGATGATGCTGTCCTGTGGCGCGATATGATTCCCGCCCGTCCTAAAAAATTGTTGTGCCCCTTTTTCGATGACACCAATAGTGTAACCTTCGTGGCTATGGCGTGAAAAATTCTGCTTCTCATACTTTGCATCGAGAAGTTCTAAACCGCCGAGCTCTTGAGCTATCTTGAAGGTAGCGATTTCCTTATTCTTTTCTTTCATCTTTATCCGGTCTGCTCAAGAAAATCATTTTAGAAGTGTAACGGATCCATCGTGCTTATTTTTGTACAAAATTGCTATTCGATTTTGATAAACAGGCGAATTGATTGCTACTTTTCAACTGGGCAAACTATGATTTTTATTTTTTGACTTATCTTGGCTATTTTGGGCTGGATGATGTTATTTTGTTGGTATAACATTCGCCGCCTTGTTGTAGAAAAGCGGTTCCATCATGATTGATTTATCTGTACTTCCTGTTTATCTCACCGCAGTAGTGGCTTTGTTGCTGTTACCAGGGCCCGATATGTTGCTGATAGCGAGCTCTAGTATGAGTTACGGTAAGAAGGTCGGTCTTTTTGCTAGCTTAGGCAATGCGACGTCTGGTGTTATTCTTACTTTGCTTGCTGCGATGGGCGTATCTACCCTGATTGCCATGAGCCCAATAGCCCTTAAAGTCCTTCATCTATTAGGTGGCGCTTACTTGTTAAAAATGGGTTGGGACTGCTTACGAGCTGAGGCATCTTCGGCTCCAGAGCTTGATGGTCAAAACAAAATGGCATCAACTTATTATCAGCGTGCTTTGATGAGTAATTTGCTTAACCCTAAAGCCTTGGTCTTTTTTGTGATGTTTTTGCCGCAGTTTGTCTCAAGCAATATCACTGCATCTTCCGGTGAGCAGATGCTAGCGCTAGGGTTATTGTTGAACGTTCTTGGCTTGTCATTCAATTTATTACTTGTTGGGTTAGCAGGCACATTGGGCAAAGGGCTGCTCGAGAACGAAAAATTCCGCACGTATCAACATAAACTAATGGGGTTAGTGTTTGTTATTCTGGCGTTGTGGATGCTGAGTAGTTTCGCCTTGTAAAGTTATCATATTCCATTAGAAAGCCAGCAATTGCTGGCTTTTTGTTTTAGGATATTGGTGTTTCCTAAGGAGAGGATATATGAAGCTTGAATTTTGTTTAAATCCAGATCAAACAGACCTTGATTTTGTTCGTGAAGGTATTCGATCTTATAACCGACTGCATTTACCTGAAGGGGAAGTGCATGCTGTAGGCTGTTTCGCAAAAGATGAGAATGGCAAGATCATGGGTGGCTTGACTGGCGAAATGTTTAAAAATACGGTGTTTGTTGAGTTTTTGTGGGTAGACGCTGAAAGTCGAACCTCTGGTCTCGGTAGTCAATTAATGTCGATGCTAGAACAAAAAGTAAAGCCTCATGGGGTTACCCATGTTTATTTGGATACCTACAGCTTTCAAGCTCTTGAGTTCTATCTCAAATTGGGTTTTGAGAAAGTGGGGCAGTACTCAGGCTATCCTGCAGAGGGCATCCACAAGTACTTTCTACAAAAGGAAATTGTAGGCTAGGGAAAGCACGGGTTAGCTTGACTTGTTCTAGTGAAAATCAAAAAAGAGGCGCGAATTTGCGCCTCTTGTTGTATCAAATATCTATGTTTCTCTTTGACTTACAAACTTTGCTGGTGCGCGTCGATAAGTTCGTTCATCTTCGCTTCTGCTGCTTGCTGTGCTTGTTCATAGCTCATATCCGCAGGGAAGAGGTTGATGACTTCGTAGTAACATTTTAGTTTTGGCTCAGTACCAGAAGGACGAACAATCACGCGAGATTGATCTTCTAGGTGATAAATCAATACGTCACTTGCTGGTAAGTCAATGGATTCTTCAGAGCCGTCGTCAAACATGCGAACCGATGTTTTTAGATCTTCGGTTACTGCAACTTTTTTACCAGCAATCTCTGTTGGTGGATTGGCTCGGAGTTTGTCGCCGATTGGTGGAGAGTTCGGGTCGAGAGCGATGCTGCGTTGTGCGTTGAAGTAGAAACCGTGCTCGCGGTACAGCTCTTCCAGTTTATCCCACAGTGTTTTGCCTTGCGCTTTAAGCTTGCCTGTTAGCTGTGAAAACGCGACGATTGCAGATAAACCATCTTTATCCCACACCTTGTTACCCACGGTATAACCGAGCGCTTCCTCATAAGCAAACAAGAATGGGTTGGTTTCTGTCTCTTGTTCCATGGCAACGTTAGTAAGCCATTTAAAGCCAGTTAATGTTTGATAGTATTGTGCGCCATGCGCCTTAGCGATGCTGCTCAGCATTCTTGAGGATACGATGGTGTTGCCAACCAAAGCGTTAGGTTGCTGTTCCAGCAAGTAATCGCCAAACAGTGAGCCCACCTGATCACCTGTTAGCATTTGATACTCGCCATCTGGGCGTTTAACTGCCACGGCAAAACGGTCCGCATCTGGATCGTTCGCGCAAGCGATATCGGCATCTACGGACTTACCTAATGCCATCACCATATCCATTGCACCGGCTTCTTCAGGGTTTGGGAAGTTGACGGTTGGGAAGCTTCCATCAGGTTCGCGCTGTTCCTTAACACTTGCCACTTTTTGGAAGCCTGCGTCGGCAAGTAGCGTTTCCGCCATATTCGCGCCAACGCCATGCATTGCGGTGTAAGCAATAGATATATCGGTATTGTTGTCAGGAGTAAGCAGCGCGTTTTCGTTCATTGTCTTACGGTAAGTTTGGTAGTAGTCGTCTTCCAACCAAACTAACAAACCGTGCTGTTTTGCATCATCGAGAGACATTAAAGGTAATGGCTTCGTTGTTGCGTCATCAATTTTCGCTGCGATTCCAGAGTCGTGTGGAGGAATAATCTGTGCGCCATTCTCCCAATATACTTTAAAGCCATTGTATTCTGGTGGATTGTGACTGGCAGTAACAACAACAGCGGCCGCCGCATTCAATGTACGGACACCAAACGCGACAATTGGGGTTGCTGCAACGTCATACGTTAGGTAAACCTTGATACCAAGGGCCGTCAGTACGGATGCGGTATCATGCGCGAATTGTTTTGAATCGGGACGACCGTCGTAGCCAATAACGACACCACGACTCGCGGCATCTTTGACTTGCTCAAGCAAATAGTTCCCTAAACCAGTGGCGGTCTCTTGAATCACCAAGCGGTTCATTCGGTTTGGACCTGCGCCCACTTTGCCACGTAAGCCTGCAGTACCAAAGGCAAGGCGTGAGCCAAAGCGATCAGTAAGTTCTTGTTCATTGTTCGTATCGACGAGGTGTTGTAGCTCTTCACGAGTCTTAGGATCAGGGTCTCGTTCTAGCCATTGCGTAATTAGTGCTGTCATATCAGTCATTCCTTAGTAGGGGGAGCCTACTTTCTTGGACACTTCGTTTGGTAAGTATCTCAATGTTTTCTTTTAAATCAATGTAAATGGTTCTCAATTACATTTCAAAGAGGGCAATCGATAAACCGAATTAATTTTTCTTATCCGAACAAAATTTAATCATATTTAATTTCTTGAAGAACCTTGGAACTATAACTAGCCTTTTAACATAAATATAACAAACCGTGTCGAAATCGTAGTTTTTGTGATTTTTCGTAAAGTTGTTCGACATTTGCATCGGGACGCAAGGAAGCTCGCGTAGGCGTAGCGGCTGAGCAGAGGAGAGATCTTTTGAAAAGATTAACGACTACTCTAGCCTTATCACTGAATGTGATTTTAATCACATTTTCCTCTTTTGGTTGGTCAAAGGAAAATGACTACAACATGACAAAAGGGGTCACAGAGATAAGTGGGCAAGTGTATGAATTACATATGCTGATTTTCTATATCTGCTGTGTAATTGCTTTGATTGTTTTTGGTGTGATGTTCTATTCCATCTTCCGTCATCGCAAGTCAAAAGGAGCAGTTGCAGCACATTTCCATGAAAGCACAAAAGTGGAAATTATTTGGACGGTCATACCCATCATCATTCTTGTCGCTATGGCGATTCCCGCAACAAAAACTCTAGTAGCAATGGAAGACACAAGCCAATCGGATATCACGGTCAAGATCACAGGCTCGCAATGGAAATGGCATTACAGCTATTTTGGTGAAGATGTTGAGTTCTTCAGTTTGCTTGCCACCAGCCAAAAACAAATTGATGGAATCGAAGCTAAAGGCGCGCATTACTTACTGGAAGTAGACAACCCTTTGGTGTTGCCTGTGAATCGCAAAGTGCGTTTTTTGATGACTTCTGATGATGTCATTCACTCTTGGTGGGTACCAGACTTTGCCGTCAAGAAAGACACCATTCCAGGTTTTATCAATGAAGCATGGACAAGAATTGATGAGCCAGGCGTATATCGCGGTCAGTGTGCGGAGCTATGTGGTCGTGCACACGGATTTATGCCAGTGGTGGTGCATGCAATGGAAGAAGAAAAGTTCGATGAATGGCTAGCGAGTAAGAAGGAAGAACTCGCGCTTCAAAAAGCGGCGGCACAAGAAGCGCTCTCTCAAGACTTATCTATGGACGAATTGATGTCGCAAGGCGAATCGATATACACGGCGCGTTGCGCTGTGTGTCATCAGGCAAATGGTGAGGGGATTCCGGGTGCATTTCCCGCGATTAAAGGCAGTCCTATTGCAACCGGAGATGTTACAGAGCACATAGATATTATTGTCAACGGTCGCCCGGGCACCGCAATGCAGGCTTTTTCTAATCAGTTAAGTGACAAAGAAATTGGCGCGGTTATCACATATCAACGAAATGCATGGGGCAACGATACTGGCGATACAGTGCAAGCATCCGATGTGAATGCCTTTAAGGCACAAGGCAGTGCTAAGGAGGAAATATGAGTAAGCCAATAGATAAGGCAGTGAAGTCTGCGCCAGCAGAAGCCAGTGCGAACAGTACCATTGCGATCGATGATGGTCACGAGCATCATGCACCCCAGGGCATCACTCGTTGGTTGTATTCTACAAGCCATAAAGACATAGGCACCCTCTACCTTTGGTTTAGCTTTGCGATGTTTCTAACAGGTGGTGCGATGGCAATGATCATTCGTGCCGAACTGTTCCAGCCAGGGCTACAGCTAGTCGATCCGCAGTTTTTTAATCAAATGACCACGGTACACGGTTTAGTGATGGTATTTGGTGCGGTGATGCCAGCATTTACGGGTCTTGCTAACTGGATGATCCCGATGATGATCGGCGCTCCTGATATGGCGCTGCCGCGCATGAACAACTTGAGCTTTTGGATCTTACCTTTTGCATTTCTTATTTTGTTTAGCTCGTTGTTTTTACCTGGCGGCGGTCCTGATTTTGGTTGGACGTTTTATGCTCCGCTGTCCACGACTTATGGACCAGATAGCACTGCGCTGTTTGTATTCTCTGTGCATATCATGGGTATCAGCTCCATTATGGGCGCGATCAACGTTATCGTGACGATCGTAAATATGCGAGCTCCGGGAATGACTTGGTTCAAGTTACCAATGTTTGTTTGGACTTGGTTAATTACCGCTTTCTTGTTGATCGCGGTTATGCCGGTACTAGCGGGTGCAGTGACCATGGTTCTTACTGACAAATATTTCGGGACTAGCTTCTTTGACGCAGCTGGTGGTGGTGACCCGGTAATGTTCCAACACATCTTTTGGTTCTTTGGTCACCCAGAAGTGTACATCATGATTTTACCGTCGTTTGGAATCATTTCCGCCATTCTGCCTGCTTTCAGTGGTAAGAAGCTGTTTGGTTATCATTCGATGGTTTACGCGACGTGCAGCATTGCATTGTTATCTTTCCTTGTGTGGGCGCACCACATGTTTACCACGGGGATGCCAGTTTTTGCTGAGCTCTTCTTCATGTATTGCACTATGCTGATTGCGGTACCAACGGGGGTTAAAGTCTTTAACTGGGTTGCCACCATGTGGCGTGGAGCTCTGACATTTGAAACGCCAATGTTGTTTGCCATTGCCTTTATTGTGCTTTTTACTATTGGCGGCTTCTCGGGACTGATGTTGGCGATTGTACCGGCGGATTTCCAATATCATGACACTTACTTCGTGGTTGCCCATTTCCATTATGTGTTGGTATCTGGTGCGGTATTCTCGATCATGGCAGCGGCATACTACTGGCTACCTAAGTGGACGGGCAATATGTACGACCACAAGCTGAGTTTATGGCATTTCTGGTGCTCAATTATTTCCGTCAATGTCCTGTTTTTCCCAATGCACTTCCTAGGCTTAGCGGGCATGCCAAGACGCATACCGGATTACGCCATTCAGTTTGCTGATGTTAATCAAATAGTATCAATTGGTGGGTTTGCATTCGGGTTGTCACAACTGATCTTCTTATGGTTGGTGATCAAGTGTATTCGTGGCGGGGAAAAGGCCTCTGCAAAACCGTGGGAACGTGCGGAAGGCTTAGAGTGGACAGTGCCAAGCCCTGCGCCGCATCATACGTTTACTACACCGCCTAAGATTGACTAGCAAAGAGTGGGGTGAGTGACATGAAACCGAATCCATCAAACAAGAAGCTCACAGTGAAGTTGCTTTTGGCGACCCTGTTAATGTTTGGCTTCGGCTATGCACTGGTCCCACTTTATGACGTGATGTGCGACGCACTGGGAATCAATGGAAAGACAAGTGAAGTAGCCGCCATTCAACCGACAGGTATGCAACCGGACATGAGCCGAACTGTTCGCGTGGAGTTTATGGCTCATGTCAGCCCAGATATGCCTTGGGAGTTTAGACCCAAAGTGATTTCGATGGATGTTCACCCAGGTGAAGTCGTACAAACCGAATACCTTGCATTTAATGAAAGCGGGCAGAAGTTGGTGGGGCAAGCCGTTCCTTCTGTTTCTCCCGGGACTGGAGCTGCTTACTTCAATAAGATTGAGTGTTTTTGCTTTAACCAGCAGCCTCTGGATGGTAAACAGCAAGCTCAAATGCCGTTGATTTTTTATATCGAACCGGACTTGCCGGAGTCTATACACACGTTAACGCTGTCTTACACACTCTATAAACTTCCCCCTCCTACAGGCTCTTAGCCACTCAGGGAGAGAGATACAGACCAAGGTTGGTCAGTAAGGAGAGAAATTATGAGTAACAAGCCAGGAACATATTATGTTCCCGCTCAAAGTAGCTGGCCGATCATCGGTGCATTTGCTCTGTTTTTGGTTGCTGTTGGCGCAGGCATGACCGTCCAGGGGACACAAAGTGACGGTGCAGTGGGAACCATTGGTGGCATTGTGCTAGCGGTGGGCTTCTTGTTCTTGCTTTACATGTTGGCTGGTTGGTTTAGTAATGTGATTACTGAATCACTGAGTGGAAAATACAGCTCGCAAATTACTCGTTCTTTTCGCCAAGGAATGAGCTGGTTTATCTTTTCTGAAGTGATGTTTTTTGGTGCCTTTTTTGGTGCCTTGTTCTACGCCAGAATGATTTCTGTGCCTTGGTTAGGTGGGGCAGATAATAACTTCATGACTAACGAAGTCCTGTGGCCAACCTTCGAAGCGATGTGGCCACTCACCCTGACGCCGGGAGGAGAAACAACACAAGCTATGCCGTGGCAGGGCATACCCCTTACCAACACTATCTTGCTGCTATTGTCGTCTATTACGCTACATATGGCGCATATAAGCCTTGAACAAGACAAAAGAACGGCACTGATTGTTTGGTTAGAGATAACCATCGTACTTGCTGGCTTTTTCCTATATTACCAAGCGGTTGAGTATGTTCATGCTTATCAAGACATAGGGCTCACGTTGCAGTCCGGTATTTACGGTAACACGTTCTTCATGTTGACGGGATTCCACGGTTTACACGTTTGTCTTGGGACTATCTTCTTAATCGTGCTGCTGTTCAGAATCGCTAAAGATCACTTTTCGCCAAAGAACCATTTTGCCTTTCAAGCGGGCAGCTGGTATTGGCATTTCGTGGATGTGGTTTGGTTATGTCTGTTTGTGTTTGTTTACGTACTTTAGGCGCAGTGTGAACTCTTGGTTCGACTAATAAGGGCGAGGGTTTGGTGCTAGCCAACCCGAGCTGAGCGCAATAAGCAAAAGGACGACCACCAAAGCGGAGAACATGACTCGACGGCCTAAGTAATGACTCATGGGTTTGTCTCTTTTTTCAGGATTATCTGGGTCTTCACGAACCATTTCGATAAGCGCTTTTGCGAGGTTGAAGATAATGAAAAGCAGCAAAAGGACAAGCGTCAGTTTGAATAGAAATACGGTGGACATGGCACCTCCGGTTTCATCATTGTTGTTATCAAGACAATTATGGCTATCGAAACGGTTTTGGGTTGCAGTTGGTTTAACTGTGGTTGTGTTTTCTCTTTTGGTCAAACTGGGTTTTTGGCAGTTTGAGAGAGGGCAAGAAAAACAAGCATTGGAACAAGCCATTCTCGCGCGTGCGGATAGTGCGTACCAAGCACTAAGCGTCGTTCTTGAAGACAACGACTGGCGAGAGGAAAGTATCCTCGGGAAAAAAGTGGAAGTTAATGTTGTTCCTCAGGCGTTTCCCGTAATTTTGTTAGACAACCAAACGCATCAAGGCAGTGTGGGATATTTAGCATTTCAGATTGTATTGACGATCGATGAGCCTAGTGCCTATGCGTTATTGGAGCTTGGTTTTGTCGAGGGAAGAGCAGAACGCTCAGTGTTACCAACGGTCACCAAACTCGATAATTCGACTTTCATCACAGGACGCCTGTACCGAAAATCTACTAATCCACTGAGTTCAGAGTTAATGCCGGAAGTTGGCGATGTTATTCGCGTGCAAAACCTAAACATCGCGCAATTGAATCAGCTACTGAATATTGAACTTATGCCCGCAGTCTTGCAGCCAGACAATTTAACTCGTTGGCCCTATGACTTTCCTTGGAATCCATTGCCACTCAATAGTGCCAAACATTTTGGCTATTCGATTCAATGGTTTTCGATGGCAGGTGTTTTCTTAATACTGACTTTAATTGTTTTTGTTCGTTGGCAAAAAAAGTTGCGTCACATGGAGGTGAAGCATGACATCTAAAGTAACCAAAGGACGACTAATGTTGATTGCGCTGGTTTGTACGTTCGCGCTTCCCGCTGTCATTGCAAAAGTCATTCTCACACAAGGGTGGTATCAAAGCGGAGTGACCAATAGAGGCGAGTTAGTCGAACCATACACGACGTTAGAGCAGCTTGGTCAAGAGTCACCTCTCAAAGACCATGGTTGGCAACTCGCTTATGTATTGCCTAACGAATGCACTGAACAGTGTAAACAGCAGCTTTACCTGCTTCAGCAAAGCCATGTTGCTTTAGGTAAGTATCAAGAGCGAGTAGTGCCAGTCGTTTGGCAGACTGAGCATTCAGAACCCATGGAAGTATCGATTTTAGCGATGCAAATGAATGAATTGGTTACCGCTAAAGTGAAACCTGGGCAAATATTGATCGTTGATCCTCTTGGGCAACTGGTGATGTCTTACTCGCCGAAACCAAATGAGGACTTAGTCCTATTGAATAAAGGTATGTTGGCGGACTTACGCAAGCTCTTAAAACTGTCACGAGTCGGTTAGAGGAAGTGCATATGAAATTAATTCAGTTGGTTAGATTCAGTTTGCTGCTAACTCTCGTGGTGATCATGTTAGGGGCATATACTCGCCTTTCAGATGCAGGGTTAGGTTGCCCGGACTGGCCTGGTTGTTATGGGCACTTTTCTGTACCGCATCAAGAAGAAGACGTCATACGTGCTAACCTGAACTTCCCCGAGCGGGCAGTAGAGCATGAGAAAGCATGGCTTGAGATGATTCATCGCTATTTTGCGGGAACGTTAGGTTTAGTCATTTTTGCGATGGCAGCGATATCAGTAAGGTCTGAGCGTGTAAATTCAACCATTCCGATGTTGCTAAGCGTATTGGTGATTGGGCAGGCACTTTTGGGAATGTGGACAGTTACTCTTAAATTAATGCCCGTCATCGTGATGCTTCACTTGCTCGGTGGTTTTGTTTTATTGGCGTTACAGGCGATTTTTTACTGCCAATTAAAAGCGCAAAACAATCTCTATTTCTCTCCATCTTCTAGCTCTCTGAGAGGCTTTTCATTGTTGGTTTTTCTGGTTGTTTTGGTGCAAGTGCTCCTTGGAGGATGGACTTCGTCAAATTATGCTGCGCTGATGTGTACCACACTGCCGATTTGTGAGGGAGACTGGATGAGCCATCTCTCATGGAAAGAAGCGTTTTCTTTCTGGCAAACTGGATTCGAGAATTATGAATTTGGTGTCTTGGAGTATCCGGCAAGAATGACTATACACGTCACTCATCGTATAGGCGCTATTGTTACCGCCACCGTGGTATTGGCTTATAGTATTGGGCTTATGAGGCAAGATTCTCATCATTCACAGAGAATTGGAGGGTGGTTGTTATTCACTCTGGTGTGCCAAATTATGCTGGGTGTAAGCAACGTAGTATTTCAACTTCCTATCTATGTCGCGGTGGCGCACAACCTTGGTGCCGCTGTTATGTTGAGTCTCGTTTGTGTTAGCCAGTTTTACTTGTGGCAGGGTAAAACGGCTTGGAATTACACCGCGAAAGGAGTTCGCTATGAGTAAAGAAATCGCGCTGTCGTTAAATGGGCGAAAGCGACTAAGTTCCGTTTATTTGAAGTTAACGAAACCTAAAGTGGTGGCGTTAATGTTGGTGACGGCAGTAGTAGGTATGAGCTTAGCCCCGGTTGATGATTTCCCCTGGTTGCAGGCGGTAGTTGGCCTAACGGGGATTGGTCTGATGGCAGGGTCTGCGGCAGCGTTTAATCATCTAATTGACCGCCGAATTGATGCGAGAATGGCACGTACACACAAACGACCATTGCCATCGGGTGAGACTAAACCATCATCGGTGATAGCCTTCGCTACAGTTTCAGGTGTCTTAGGGTTTGTACTTCTCTATGCGATAGTCAACCCGCTGACGGCATGGTTGACTTTGATGAGTTTGCTCGGCTATGCGATGGTATACACAATGTACCTCAAACGTGCTACGCCCCAAAATATCGTCATTGCAGGGATTGCCGGTGCGATGCCGCCTCTTCTCGGTTGGACTGCTGTAACAGGGCAATTACATGCGAATGCCTGGCTGCTCGTAATGATCATTTTTATCTGGACGCCACCACATTTTTGGGCTCTGGCTATTCATCGTGTCGAGGATTACCGCAAGGTAGATATTCCCATGCTGCCAGTGACACACGGCATTGAGTACACCAAAACTTCTATTCTGTTGTATACGGTGCTATTGACTTTGGTTTGTGTCCTACCGGTTTTGGTTGGTATGGTCGGCGTGGTGTATCTTTTTGCCTCGCTACTCCTCAATGCTGGCTTTATGTACCATGCATGGAAGCTAAAATATGCACCAGAGCCAAATACCGCGATGGAGACGTTTAAATTCTCTATCTATCATCTTTTGGCGTTGTTCATTGCATTGCTTTCGGATCACTATATTGGTTTTTAACCTTTCTTAAAACAGAAAACGCCGCGTGGTTCGCGGCGTTTTTGGTTTTGATACTTTGGCTTTAAGACAAAGCTTTCTAGATTTATTGAATTTCTAGCAGTTCAACATCAAAGATCAAAACACTTGCTGGTGGAATTGGGCCAGAGCCACTCTTACCATAGCCAAGCGTGCTTGGTACGAAAAGGCGGATTTTCTCACCTTCTACCATGTATTGTAGACCTTCTTGCCAGCCTTTAATGACTTGGTTAAGACCAAATGAAATCGGCTCACCACGATTAACAGAGCTATCGAATACCGTGCCATCAATCAAGGTGCCGTGGTAGTGTACTTTTACTTTACTTGTTGCCGTTGGGTGAACCTCACCTTCGCCTTTTTCAAGAACCATGTATTGAAGGCCACTTTCTGTTGTGATGACGCCTTCTTTTTTCGCATTTTCTAGTAAGAATGCTTGGCCTTTGGCAAAGTTTTCATCTGCTACTTTATGGTTTGTCCAAGTACGGTAAATGAAAAAGCCCGCCAAAATAAAAATAATAAGAGGAAACAAAAATTTAGACACGTAATCTCCTTGTCTATTTAGGTTGTTTTAGCAAAAAGTTGATGGTTTCTGCCATGGCTTCAACGCTGTCATGACCACCAGTAATTACTTGATATTTTCCGTTTACGATAAAGGCTGGAACGGAGTTAATTTGGCCTCGCGTGGTGATCGCTTCTGCCTTAGTGATGTACTCAAACAGCGCTTTTTGCTGTGCTTCATCTAAATGGTAAGGGCTGATAAGGTTGCGAGACTCAAAGGCTTTCTCAACAGCGATTTGGCGTTCCTCAGCCGTTGCATCGGCACCCATTTGCACAGCAGTAAAAAGATCTGCCATAAACGCTTTATCTGGTGTTGATTCAAGCTGCATTACGGCAGTATAAAAGATGATGGCGCTCACTTGTGCACTTTCATTGAACGTTACATGCATTTTTTCAACGCTTTGATCGGTCAATGATTCAATTTGAGGGACAAACTCTTCCATTGAGCGGCAGTGGCCACAAGTTAAAGAGAATGCTTCAGTCAGGGGAGCTAAATCATATTCTTCAAGGGATACTGGCAAAACTTCGTATTGTTTGCCTTGCTGAGGCTGACTCTTGCCGCTATCGCATGCCGACAAAGCCATTACGGCAACAACAACAGCAAAGCCTTTCGATATGGTTTTTAACATAGTAGTGCTCTAAATGAGAAATTTGCGTTAGTTTATCGGTTAACGATAGTGACTAAAACCATTAAATAACAATAAAGTGAGACCATTGGTAACAGACTTAGCCTGACGTATGGGCTGTAAGGGTAGGGTATTTTAGTGTTGCTTTTTATTTGAGAGATGATTTGGCATTGACTCCAGTGGCATGAACGCTGCATAGACAAACCAATCGGTGGACAAAAGCGCTAAAGATTCGGCGTGTTTTGTCGACACAATGAACAAGAGTTTTTCTACGTTGGTAATGGTATGAAGCATTGGTTTTTAATTGTTTGTGGCATTCTGGCCGGGTGCAGTAGCCTCGATCAAGATATGGTCCCAGGTGGGAACATTTTAGATACAGCTCCTAAATCAAACACTGAGCTGAGACACCCAGAATGGGGATACCCGAGCGCATCCAATGTGGCTTCTTCCCCTCGTTCATATCAAACGGCGAGGGCGTCAGTAAAAAAGTCGCAAAACGTGACCTCTCTGGAAATGTTCCTGAGCAGGCATAACATTCCTCACGAGACGCTCAGTGGTGGTCACCTGATGATACGTTTGAAAGAGCAAGTGCATTTTCAAACGGGCTCTGCACGGTTATCTGCTCAATCTCAAGACTGGATTCGAAACATTGGTCACTATCTGGCGGGAAGAACTGATGTTGATGTCGTGATTGATGGTCATGCGGATAGTACGGGAGCTGAAAGTTTCAACGACACGCTATCTGAAAAGCGAGCTCGTGAAGTAGAAAAACAATTATTGGCGACGAGTATTCCACGTCAACGAGTGTTTTCTAGAGGCTTCGGAGAGTATGTACCGAAGTGCAGCAATGCGACAGCGAGTGGTAAAGCTTGCAATCGGCGCGTAGAGCTAACATTGATCGTGGATGAATAACGCAGACGTTGGGTGGTAATCTTCGTTGTGTTGTTCTTGCATACCCGTTATTTGCTTAGTGGAGTTTAAGTTCGGAGTTGAGCAAGAAGACTGAATAAGGAAAGCTCGCACGGCAACATTTAGCTAGAAAAAATAGAAAAGAGGCACCGTTAGGTGCCTCTTTTACATCCGCCAATGTTCATAGGGGGAACTTAGGCAAATTCTTTTTCAACGTAAGCGACGATGTCAGATGACTCGTATAACCACTGTGTTTCGCCATCTTTTTCGATACGAAGGCAAGGGACTTTAACTCGCCCACCACCTTGCTCTAGTTCAGCTCGATGAGTAGGATTATTTTTTGCATCACGTAGCTCAATGTTCACCGATTGACGCTTCATTGCACGGCGGACCTTTACGCAAAAAGGGCAGGCTTCAAATTGGTAAAGTGCGTATTGTTTCGCTTTTTCATCAATACGTTGCTGTTCTTCTGCGGTGCGCTTAATACCACGAGGTGAGAACACCGCGTTCAGCAATAAGATAACCTTGCCTAAAATCCAACGGATAAACTTCATAATGATCCCTTGATGTTCATTGGGTAACTGTCCTTTAAGAATGCAATCATGATGCTTGTTGCACTGAGCGTGAAGTCTATCAGTTGTTTGAAATGGATAAAACCATGTATTTTATGCGGAAAATAGACGTTTAAACCAACCCCAAAAGCCACTTGCTGAAGCCGGACGGGCTTCTTTACCTTGATAAAAACTTTGCATGAGTTCGGTTCTGAATGCATCAACGTCCATGCGTTTTATGACAAGCTCGTGCTGCAATGTATTTTGAGTCTGCTCGGCATGATCGTGCGCCAAGCTGAAATCCATATTTAAATAGCCTTGCGTGTATAACCAAAGGTGGGTGACTAAGATTAGGTCTTCAGCAGATTGGTTAGTAAACTTATCCGCGTGCTCATTACCCAAGGAGTCAGTCAGAACTTGCTGCATACGCTGGGTAGAGTGAGCATTTTGCTCGTAGTTAGCACTTGCTTCAATATGTGATTTGGTCAAAAGGCCAAGCAGGTGAAGAGTAGGTGCTGTTGTGGGTTTGTTCTCACAAACTTTTGTAAATAGTTGTGACTGTTCTTTTAACCAACGTCGCTTTGCTGCTTCATGTTCTTTAACAAAGGGGATTTCTTCAAATCCCATCTCTTGACTCAGTTCACTAAGAGACGTCATGGTTTTTTAGTTCCTTCACCGTTACTTCGATATGTTGATCATTGATATCAACAAAAATTGAGCTGCCAGTAATCATAACAGAAAGGCTAGTACCTCGGTCAAGGTGCTGACAAATCAAGTCGATAGCGTCATAGTCAAAGCTCTCTACGTTGACGGGAAGCATTGAGAACTTTCCTGACATTTTGTCCCACCAGACAGCCGCTTTGGTGTTATAAGTGTAAACTTTTACATGCTTTGCTAGGCGAGAAGCTTTCTTAATTCTGTCTGGTTCTGGTTCGCCAATTTCAATCCAGTGAGTAATGCTTTGATCATCGCCAACATGCCATAAATCAGGCTCTTCAATCGTAGAGAGTCCTTTTGTAAACTCTAGATTGCTTTGAGCATTTAAACAGTAAGCTAGAATGCGAGCCAACATTCGTTGCGGCTTTTCAGAAGGGTGAAGGGCGATAGTTAGATTTTTAGAATCGTAATAGTCATTATTCATATCGGAAATGGCGATACGAAATTTGTAAATGGTTGGTTTAAGAGCCATAGATTTATATCGTTTTGTTGGCAAAATAAGTTTTAGGCAAAAAAATAGCCAGCTTTAAAAGCTGGCTATCGTATCAAATTCTTTAAGAATTAAAGTACTTTGATTTGCTCTGCTTGAGGGCCTTTTTGACCTTGAGAGATAACAAATTCTACTTTCTGGCCTTCAACTAGAGTACGGAAGCCGTCACCAGTGATTGCAGAGAAGTGAGCAAATACGTCAGGACCGTTTTCTTGTTGAATGAAACCGAAGCCTTTAGTTTCGTTGAACCACTTAACTGTGCCAGTAGCTGTGTTAGACATGTCTATTTCCTAAATATCTAAATAATGTAATCTTTCGCCTCAACGGCGCTTATAGCGTGGAAAAATAAATTGCTATTGCGTACCACAGGACGACGGGTTACAAGTAATCCAACGAAATGTGAAAACAAAGAACTTTCTTTCTAGCCGTGTTTGAGTCTAGGTTAATTCCACGAAGAGTCAACATATATTAGTGCTTTATGGACAAATATTTGTATTTAGTCACTATTTAACCAGCATGTTTTTGATTAAATTTCAAATAAATGACGGTGATGTGAAGTTTTTTAGCATAAAATTCAACTAAATCTATAAATTTGACTTATTTACATAATTATTGTCCAATCTGGTTCGACCATTAAGGAGGATTTATGGCAAAGCGTAAAATCAGTCCTCAACCGAGTGGCTCACAACATGAGACCGACTTCGGCAGAGGTGAAATCAAAGACAACGCGTTAAAAGCGGTTGTTACCAGTCAGCTGTTCCAAACACGAGTCGTTAAAGCGAAAAAAGGTAAAGGTAGCTTCAGCCGTAAAATGAAGCATAGAGGCAAAGAGCCCTATTCAAAGTTCTCCCCAAGGTGGATTTTTAATAGGGCTTTTTTATTGGTACTAGGTGTTTGCAAAACTGATGATATTCAATTTTTTAGTACCAGATAAGTTTTCCTAATTTATTATGTACTGCTTCAACTGCTTCAACTGCTTCAACTGCTTCAACTGCTTCAACTGCTTCAGCGAACCAGGCGTTGAAAGTACCAATTAAGTACTAAAACTTACTAAGTTAGATTCATATCAATAAGCGTCACTTCCTGTCTTATGCAACTCTACTATATCTTTAGTCTAATCAAACAGCCGAGATTATGGTTTAAAAAGACTGGTGAGAAGTAGGTATGTCATCGACGAGTTATGGTACTTATGGTTGCAAATGTAAAAAAGCGTGTGCTTCTTTATTACTAGTGTGGCTGTCCATTTGTCCGATGGCGCATGCGCACAAATCAGAGTCTCATTCTTTAATTGTTGCTAACTCCAAAGCGTGGAAGCCGTTCTCTTACCTTAGCCCAGATGGTGAACCTAAAGGTATTTTAATCGACTTTTGGAAAGAGTACGCGGCGAACAACCAAATCGACGTTCAGTTTCTCCTTTTGGATTGGGATGCTTCTTTACAAGCCGTAAAAGAGGGTAAGGCTGACTTTCACGGAGGACTTGTCTACTCGCCCGAAAGAGCGAAGTATATGGACTTTGGCGCAGTCATAATGCCTATCCAAACCAAACTGTACGTAAATAAAGATGTACTTTCGGTTGATATCAGGAGTGTTTTAACTGGCGAAATGACGCTGCCAATTGGCGTTGTTAAAGGAAGTTACGAGTCTGAGTTTGTTCAGACGGATTATCCGAATGCACCTATTGCAGAGTACATTAACAATGATTCGATGATACAAGCAGCCGTCGATAAAAAGGTGCTGTACTTTGTTGCAGACCTGCAAGTTGCTAACTTTTATATGGCAACCACGCCGGGAGCGGGTATGTTTGTCCCGACAATTAGCTTGTATAGTAAAGATCTTCGGATTGCAGCAGGAATGCACAGTGCAACTTCCATTTTAGAGGTATCACGAGCGTTTGAAAAAGTCATCGATACGGATCGTGAGCGGATCCTCACCCGTTGGAGTGTGGTGAAAACGGTTTATCCACTTTATCTTTTCCCTATTGCTATTTTCATTATGGCGGTCGCAACGCTTTATCATATTTTTGCCCTCAAACGTATGGTTGCTCTTCGGACAAGGCAATTAACGATTGCCAATCAGCAATTGCTGGAGATGACGTTGACGGATTCTCTCACAAAGCTATACAACCGTAGACACCTGATTGAGCAATTGGCGCTACTGAATCATTTGAAGCGAAACTTAACGGTGATGGTGTTTGATATTGATGATTTTAAATCAATCAATGATCGATATGGCCACCTTGCTGGAGACCGAGCAATAGTTGCCATCGCAGAAGCCGCTAAGTCGATGACTGATGACCGAATGACATTGGCGAGAATTGGAGGAGAAGAGTTCGCACTCGTTACGTCTTCTCTGTCAGAGCGAGAAGCGCTCAATTTTGCCAATATGCTCTGTAAAGCAGTTTACGATCAGCCTGTTATACTGGGTGGACAAGCAATTCATTTGAGTATCAGTTTGGGCTGTGCTTACTATCCTGAGTTTACCCACATCGTGAGCTTGCAAGATGCTGACGAGTTGATGTATCAAGGTAAGTCTGAAGGAAAGAATCGTGCAGTTTTCCAAGTTATAACAGACTGTCAGCTTCAACCTGCGCTTCGTCAAGTGAATTAGATCTCGCTAATTCAACTGATACTTCAAACCATCCTCAAGCCTCAAAGTTTTAGTCAGAGTAACGTGGTAAGCGTTAACGATCACGTTGCGTTGTTTTCTTTGAGGCCAATTTGCGTACAAATACTTGCACTTTCATATATATAACCCCCCACCTGCTCACGTTTTTATCATAGAAGCAGTAATTGTTTTAAAGTGATAAGTGATTTCTTGGTAAAGATCAGAACCCCTGTCTACACTCAGTGTAAAGTAATGCATATAAAGCATGATGCATACAGTGTTGTACAAAAACAATTAAAGAAGATAAGAAATAAGTTGGCTTGAGAAGGACGGGGAATGAACAACGAATGCTTTGCTAGGTTCCGAGCTGTCACGGATGAACTGTCAATGAAAGAATCGTTGTCAGTTGGGAAAGACCCTTATGCTCACTATCTCAAAGATATTGTGGGGATTGATTTGTTGTCTCGTGAAGAGGAGTTGCATTACGCCAAACTTAATCGAGCTGGTGATGAAGAAGCGCGCGAAATGTTGATTGAGTCTAATCTTCGACTTGTTGTGAAAATCGCAAAAGGTTACCTCAAACGGCCAGGTAATAACTTTACTCTGCTCGATTTAATAGAAGAAGGTAACATTGGTTTGATAAAAGCGGTCGATAAGTTCGATCCTGAGCCAGGCTACCGTTTTTCTACTTATGCGGTATGGTGGATTCGCGAGAATATAGAAGCGGCATTAATGAACAATGGCCGCACGGTACGTTTACCTGCTCATGTGTGCAAAGAGATAAATAGCCTAGCTTTAAAAAAGCTCGATGCGTCAAAAAGTGAGAGCAAGGAGTTGTCTATTTCTGAACTCTCACGCTGCTCAGGGGTGAAAGCAGAGCGTATAGATGAACTTGTTGCGCTTAGTGGCTTTATTGATGTATCGACCACTGCGGACCTACATCGCGTTCCATTTGTTCTTGAACTGTGTGAAAGTGAGTATACGCCAGATCCACAACAAGACTGTGAAAATCAGTGCTTTACTCAAGCTATTGAAAATATTATTAAAACCTTGCCAACTAAGTTGCAGAAAGTCTTAATCCATCGATTCGGATTATTTGACCAGAGAGTGAAAACCTTGTCGGAAATAGGCCTGTTGTTAAACGTGTCTAACGAGCGTGTTCGTCAGATGCAGATAGAGGCGGTTGAACGCGTGCAGAAACGTCTCCGATTCGATGGTTGGGTTTAAGATTTTTAGCCCCTTATCCTAGCCGATTAATTTACTGGCTTGCTACTCTGTTCTTCCGTAAGTAACAGCAGCTCAAGCTGTGCTTTAGCTGCTGCCTCCAATCTCCATACACTCAATAATCGGTTAAGTGCTGCGCGATAAGCACGACTTTTGAGTAAAAAAGCGAGCGTACTTGTGTAGTTGTTTACGACTTGCGCTTGTGTCTCGACTAATGCGGTTTTGTTTTCGATGTCGATGTGTTGAAGGTTAAAGTCAGGAAGAAACGCACACTCATACCATACCTCTACAATTTCACGAATTTCGAGTTCTTCTTCAGGCACGTCGAAGTCTTGTAACTGGTAGTTTTCTGGTATCGTTGATAAATAAACCACATCCAATTTGTCTGCAACAAATGTATACATCGGATTCCTTAGTGTACGCGCTTACAGAGTAAATAGTCTCATCGTTTACATTTTTGTCAATGACCGTGCTCAAGTATGAATGATGAACCACACCACATTCCGAACTTAACTTAGACTTTTTAAGTACTTATCGGTTAACCCGAAATATTTCAGGTTGCCATCTGGCTCCAAGACTAAGCTCATATTGGATGTAGAGATCATGCCCGGATCATTCGTTGAGAAAATAACGGTCTTATTGAGTAGTTTGTCGCTGAATAACCGCTTGAAGTAGTGCGAGTTTTCTTGCTCTGCACCATTAAATGGCTCGTCAATGATAATCAAAGATTGTTCGCAGTTACCTAGCCCTAATGCGAGCCGCAGTCTTTGTTGAATACCATTTGGTAAACTTTTACAGATATCAACGCTCAATTGAGTGTCCAGGCCTTGTGGCAACCATGTATCGAGCTCAAAGAAACTCACCATTTCACGCATTTTTTCTGTTGGGATTAACCCATTATGCAAGATGAAGTTAGTCTCCAAGGAGCCTTCAAAAATATGCAGGTTAAACGGGACGTAGTTAATCGAGGTTCGATAGCGGTAACTGTTGAATTGTTTGATGTTATAACCGTCCACCGAAACTGAGCCTTGATAGCGTTCCTCTAGCCCAGCGATAATAGAAATGAGCGTCGTTTTACCGCAACCTGTTGGTCCACAAATCACAACTTTTGCGCCCGGTGGAATTTTAAAACCAAGATTAGTTAAGCCTGTTGCCGCACCACTATAACGATGGCTCACACCAGAGCCGACGATACTACCTTGAAATAGGCGAATAGGGGGGCTTTTCTCTAACGTTAGCTTATCGTCATTCATCGCCATAAGGTTGTTGATTTGCGCAGAAGACGCCTTAATGGATTGGAACTTAGAAATAGAGTTGTAGATGCCCATAATAGGCCCCAACGCCTTCCAGACTAAAATTACGGTAGCAAGCATTGCACCTGCATCGGAGGTGCCGTCCATCACGCCGATAACGGCCGCGACGATACTTGCGGTACCAATAACCTGAATCAAACTCCCGCCTGCTGCCTGAACCCTGCTATTAGTCACTGAAACATGTTCTGCATCGTTGGTGCTTTGTAAATGCGATGCGCTAAAGCGGGACTGGATAACACGCAACAATGGCAAGCCTTGGATGGTTTTTATACCACGAAGAATCTCATTCCATTGGTAAGAAACCATGGCGTTGGCGCGAGAGCTCTTGGACGTGGCTTGCGAGTAGATGTAACGAGAATAAACACAGAACACCAATATTAGAATCAACCCCGCCATAACGACTAGCGCCGCGGTACCAGACATAAGAGCAATGGCAATAATGAATACGATAACAAACGGCATGTCGAAGTAGCTTAATGTTGACTCTGCGGTTACCAAACGGCGGAAAGTGTCGATGTCTTTCAAACGTGCTAACTGAGAAGAGACACCAGCGGTAGATGTCATCGAATACGGAAGCCACAACAGTTTGGATATTACGTTTTGAGAAATATGCACCGCCAAATCCTTCCCTGATGTGGCGATGATGTTGACCCGCATTTTCTTGAAAAAGTATTCCGAAAACCCAACAATCACGGCAAACAACGTGAGCCAATAGAGCGTGGCTTGCGAGCTAGACGTCAAGGCGAAGTTGTACACACTCATAATAAAAAAGGGCTGGAGTGCGCCGAGAATACTGACCACGAAGCTGAGGATAATCAGGCTCTTGAGTTCATTGTTGTAGCGATAAAACGCGTATTTAATCCAGTTACTGCGGTCTTGAGATTCAGGTGGCGGCTCTCGGAACAAGCGCGAGTATTCGCTGATCGAGACCAACAAACATGGCTTCTTGCAGAGCGGGTATTCAATGGTGTTGTTATTGGTGTAATCAAACAGGATCAGTTTGCCGTCTTTGGTGCCCAAGAAAATCGCAGTGAGGTTTTCGATCTCGATAAAACAAGGATGAGGGTGCCCCTCGATGTGTTCCAACGTTTTTAATTTGGTGACGTCACAACGGTAACCAAGGCGTTCAATCGTGGCAACAAAACTGTCGCTGTCTTTTGGTTTAGGGATAAAAGCGTCACTGAGGATAGAAGGTGTGCCTTCCCATTCAAGCGCAATGAGGGTGTAAGCTAAACCACGAATCAAAGGTGACTGATTGTATCGCTCGTCATAACTGCGAGCCTCAAAGTCCAACAAGCGCTGAGGGACATTATTAAAATCAACCAAAATACTCATTGGTCACCTCCGGTAAGTTTGACGCGTTTGAGGCGATGATTGAGCTTGTCCATCTTATTGCTGACGATGATGAGTATTTTGTCGTTGGCGCGATAGGCAGTACTGGTCAAAACCAATCGAGCAAAGTCGTCATCATAAACACAGTCGATGTCGTCGAAGATCAACACACGTTTGTTCGCGAGTAAGGCACGCACCAACAACAGGGCATAAGCGACTTGGCGAGAGAATGGGTTGCGTAAATGTCCTTTAAGCTCGGTGTAAAAACCAGCGGGAAGGGCATCGATTTGTGCTTTGATGTTCATGGTTTCGCAAAGCGCAAATGCCGTGTTATTTAAGCTTGGGCGGAAACAAGTCAAGTTGTCGATGATGGTGCCTTCGACGAACGAACTGGTTTTGTCGACCATGAGCACGCTATTACGCCAGACGTTGTAGTTGACGTCATCGAGTGGTGTCTCGTTGATCTTAATGTCCAGTTTGTTGTCGGTGTTTTGCCGCGTAATGCAATTGGCAAGATGGGTTTTGCCTGCGCCGCTTTTCCCCGTCAGCAAGTAAGCCTGACCACGTTCAAACTCGATGCGTTGCTTTTCCGAATACTTCACCGAGATGCGCTCGACTTCTGTCGTATCATTTTGTTGTTCTACAGATGCCGCAAGCTCAAGCAGCTCGGCGATACGTTGAATATGAAGCTTGTTCAACTCCCATCGACTCACCGTGCGCATTACTTGCTGGTATGGCGCGAAGTAGCGGTTGGTAAGCATGATGATGGCAGCCATGATGCCTTGGCTCGATTGCATGTTGATAACTGCCGTTGCCAAAACTACCACCACACAAGCGATGGAGAGCTGTTGTATGAGCGACAAGATAAGGCTGAAGTTTGATTCGATTTGCTCGTATTTGATGTTCTCGACTTCACGTTCTTCCACCATTTGTGTCATCAAGCTCTCAACGCGATATTCCATATTGCGTGCTTTGATATCGAGTGGGCTAGAGATGATCTCGATAATTTTTGAGGTGGTTAAGCCTTCGATATCGGATTTGTTTTCTAGGCTGTTGATCTTTTGCTTGGAAAGGCTGAGTGCGAACACGGCCAAAACGATGGAGGCAAGTAAGATGGTCACCCCCGCCCAGATGTTGATCAGACCGATAATCAGAATGGTCAGTATGCTGACGGCAAGGTTGATCAATGCCCGTACAGATTCTCCGCCAAAGAAGGATTTAATCTCAGGAATGGTAGCAATACGCTCTAGGTATTCACCGGGTTCTAGGCGACGAAACTTCGATATCTCAGCCAAACAGATGGATTGAAACACCTTGTTGGTTAAGTTGGTTTCGAACTGCTTCATGATCACCGACGAAATCTTTTCTTCCTGATTCTTTAAGTGATAGTCGAGGAAGATGGTGATCAAGATAATAGCAAACAGAAGAAACAGCGTGTCTTTGGCTTGGTTAGGTAAAACTCGGTCAAAAATAATCAGAATCGAAAAGGGCAGCACTAAACCAAACAGTGTTGAGATGACCGTTGAGAAAGTCAGATAACACTTGTCAGCAAAGTTAATCTTTTGGGAAAAATGCTCAGTTTGCATTGCGACCTCCTTTCTTAATCGATGGTTTGGAGAGAAGGTGTTTTGGAACTAAGTCTTGACTGCTTCTGCCTTCGATATCGCTCATCAACTGCATGATGCTTTCGATGGATTGCACCGACAGCATGCCTTTGATTTGCTCAAGATTGATCGATTCAATGATGTAGTCATAACGCGCGCTCTCGTAATCACGTAGCGCGCTAAACAGTTTACTTTCCGCTGCCAGTAAGTCGGTAATGGTTCGCGTACCAAGCTGGTAAGCGCGTTGAATGCCTTTGTAGGAAGCGTAGTTGGCTCGGATGATGTTCTCGTAACTGCTAATTGCGCGGGAGAAGTCATTAATGTTGAGTACCGAGGTGTTAACGCTATTGCGCGTCGTGAACAACGAATCTTGGTACAGTAGTTCCGTTCGCTCGATAGCAGTCGACGATTTTTGATAACCGTAGTAATCCGAACCACCGGAGAAAATCGGCACATTCAAGTTCAAACCGACGCTGGTGGAATTACTGTCCCCTGTTGCGGTTGGGTCGGTTCGGTCATAGTTGTTCGCATCGTCGTAACGGTAACTGGCAGAGAGCGATACGGTCGGCACAAAGTTTGAACCGCTTTCTTTCAAGCCTCTTCGGCTGCGCTCGACGGTTTTCTTCGCAACCAATAAGTCGTTATTTAGCTTCAAAGCTTGCTCAAGAATCGCGCGTTGTTCGGATTCGCTGATTTCCGCCAAGGGCACGCTTTCGTAGATGTCCTGCGATGGGGTGACTGGGTATTGAACTTGAATCTCTAAACCGTTCAAAATCACACGTCGGTCTTTCTCTAGGGTTCTTAAGCGATTGGCAATGCCTTCTTTCTGAGCAATCACCTCATACAACTCGCTCGCCGCAGTGTTGCCAAGCTCCACGTTACGACGCATTTGGCGCTCACGTGTTTCAGACGATTTAAGCTCGACTTTGGTGGCTTTGATTTGCGCGTTGTTTTTCAGGTACTCGAAATATTGCGTCGCGATTTCAGAAATGGTGCTCTGGATTTTGTTCTCGTGCTTGATTTCTTCAATGTTGAAATCAAGCTTCGCGGTGCCGTATTTGAAGATGTCGCCAAGGTTAAACACCGATTGGGATAAAGACACGCTGTAGCTGTTCGAGTTGTAGCTTGAACGTGTATCCGGTGTTCCCGTTAATATGGTTTCGTTTTCATTCCATGTGGTATCAGCAGCACCGTTTAAAGAGGGTAGAAACTTAGAACGGCTAATGTCGATGTTGTATTCGTTTTCTTCCACGCCTTTATCACTAGCGCGCAGAGATAAATTGTTTTCCAAGCCGAGTTTGACCGCCTCAAGCAAGGTGGTCGCCATTGCCGAAGGAGTATTGCTCAATGTAAGCGCTGCCAATACGCAGCTAGTTAAGTTTCTGTACCGCCACATACTTGTTGATCACTTTGATGATTTCGTCGTTTTTATAAGGTTTGCTGATCACGTAATCCATTCCAGCTTCGATACAAGCTTGGTGTTCATTACTGCTGGTCAATGCTGTCGCACCTATGATGGTGCAGGGGTTTTGCCCGCTCTCTTGTTCGTATTGTCGAATGCGTTTGGTTGCTTCAATACCGCCCATGCCAGGCATGATGCAGTCCATAAAAATGATATCCGAGCGCTGATTCATGAAGTGCTGAACGGCGTCTGCGCCATCGCCAACGGTGTCGGCTTCGTATTCTTGCTTGCTCAAAATACGTTTGAGTAGAATCTGTTGAACACGGTCATCCTCCACAATCAGGAATGAGCTGTTCTCCATCTGTTCTTCAGAGGCTTCCGCTTCCATGATTGCTAATAGGTTAGGGATGAACTCATACGGAATCGCGGGGGAGTTCAGAATCTTGTCGACAAAGGTATGACTCTCTTGTGCTTGCTGAGTGCTAGTGACTGAAAGCAACAACTTCGTGTTCGGGTGATTGCGCAGTTGCGATTTCACCGTTTTGCTCAGTGAGGGCAGCTTGTTTGGCTCGAACGTGTCGGTCAGCATGATGGCATCGTATTCGCCAAAGGTTTTTGCAGCAGAGAAGAGTTCGTTCGGCGTTCGAATTGGCGTGATCTCCAAGCCCAAGTTGACTAACATTTTGTTCATTACATCAATGCGCAGCTGAGAGTTGGCACACAGCAACAAACGCTTATTGTCGAAGCGAGTTTTCTCGGTGTGGAAGCTTTTGGCTTTCAAATCGAGCTGAATTTGAAAACGTTCCTGATTGCCCGATTGATACCAATGGCTCTCGTAATAGCCATAATCTTTCAGTACGCTTTTAGCCAAATCGTCTTTGGTTGCAGTGTGCTGTTTATGGTCGCTCCAGTGTAGGGTATTGAGCTTGGCAAACGGCACATCCAGTGTGGTTAAGAAGTTTAGATTGATGGTCAAGCGGGTATTTTCAATGTCTGACGCCGCACCTGATTCAATGGTGACAAACAGTTTCTTGTCGGCTTTGAGTTGGATGGCATTTGATAGCTGTAGGAACAACACCCAGAATAAGCTGGTGGATTGTCCTTCAACACGGTTTGGTAAGTTATCTGAGATAAAGCAGTCTAGCTCACCTTCATTTCGCTGCACTTTTGAACTGATGTGAATCATCAATTCAGACAGTACATTCAGCAGTGAAAACTCTTTCGATTTGCTCTCGGTCCCTTGTGAAATGAGTCGGTTGTAGTTCTCTGCCAATTCAGACAGGGTATTGGCAGCCGAGGTTATATCTTGCGCCATCAACACTCCGCTCTCATCGGTCTCTTGAACGAGATATTGCACGCCGCCGTTAATGGTGTTGGTGATGCCACGAATCTCGTAACCAATCAGAGCATAGAGCTGCTTGTAGAGATCGTTATTGCGTTTTTGCTCTTCGAGTTTGCTGAAAATCAGTTTTAGGTGTGAGTAGATCTGACGCTGCTTAGGATTGATGCTCACTTCATTCAGCAACTCTTCCAACCTTTGTAAATCCAGTAGTTTGAGTTCTTGATAAAGCTCATCGAATTCTTGGTCAATGTCACGCTCATTCGAGCTGGATTTTTTCAGTTTAAGGATTGCCACCAAGTTCGATAGCACTGCGATACCAACCAGTACGACAACGACCACAAACAACCAAATGAAGAACTCGTTTTTCTCCATCATTAGGTCACTCGCATGGTTGTTAAATATGGTCCGGTAGTTGTCGTCCATTTGTAGGTAGTTATTGGTGAGCGAGAGGTACAGTGCCAACACATCGTCGCGTGTTTTTTGGCTGTCTGAGAAGCGATTGATTGCCAGTTCAAGCTGCGTGTATTCGGTCGCGCCCACCAAGCTAAACTCGGTTTTGTTGAGTGACGCGAGCGACTTAAATTGGTCAATTTCGTCTTTCAGAACCTCAAAATCAAGCTCTGTTGTACTGCAATAACGCGCGCTTAAACAGCGTTGAAGCGTTTGAATATCAAACTCGATAGTTTGGTTGAGCTGTTGAGCTTGAACCAACAGAGGCGCGTTTTGCACTTTCTCGACTGAATCCACTTTTTCCCAAGAGATATACAAATAAAAGGCGAGGGCAGCCAGCATCAAGCTGAAAGCGATGCTTAGGCGCATAACAGGAACGGAAATATTGTAAGAAGGTTTGCTACTCATCCATCACCTCTCATCGAATGCGTCTTCGATAGCCGACATAACCGGCTTCGCTGCGTATTCGATCACCCGGCGTGAACCTGTTTTCACGTCTGCGGTAAACTCCATATAAGGGGACAGCTTGTATTGTGTGCCTCCGCGCTCTAGATAGTTTTGACTGATTTGGATTTCCGCGAGATAGAATTCAGCGTCTTCTTCTTCATAAGAAGAACGGCTGATCGATGCAATTCGACCTTCCAAAAATCCGTATTTGGCAAAGTTGTAGGTATCCATCTTCACTTTGACCGCTTGTCCGATTTCTACAAAACCCATGTCTTTACGCGGGATCTTCGCCTCTCCGTGAAGGGCGTTATTGATCGGTGCAATGTCCGCGATGCTTTCACCTGGCGGTATCACAGCGGAGCGGAAATTGAAGTGCACTTTATCTACTACACCGTCAATAGGGGCGTAAACCACGAGGCGATCCACTTTATCTGAGTGTTGAGGACGTAATATACGTTTCAACTTTAAGTCCTTGTTTGCTTGAATGATTTGTGCTTGATACTCGGCATTACGATTCTCCACCAAGTCTCGGTACTGCTTCTCTAGTTTGTCGAGTTGGAAGCGCTCATTCATGACCGACTCATCAAGGTTTTCAATCTCACGCACCATGTTTGACTCTTGAACCTGCATATTCAGAACATCGACGTAAGACGCCATTTCCTCTTTGTACAAGGTGTTCTTAATATTGAGCTGCTTGCGTATCAAGGAGAGCTGGTTCTCGGAGCTTTTACGGCGCTTGAGCATTGAATCAATAAGCGAATTCTTATGTTGGATATCGTGAGTGATCAACTCTTCATTGGAACGGTTTTTAGAAAATTCTTGCTGCCAGGTATTCATGTTGACTTGCACTAATTCTGGGTACTTTTCGATGTAGGCAGAAAAATCGGGTTCCACCATATCGCGCAGGCTTTCGTAACGAATCTTGTCTAGCTCAAGCTGAATGATCTCTGTGTTTACCGTATCGAGTTGAGTGTTTCTATCCAGAGAGCGAAGGCGTGCAATAGGCTGACCTTCGTAAACTACTTCGCCTTTGCGCACTAGCATTTCTTCTAGAATACCGCCTTCAAGGTGTTGCACTTTTTCGATGTCAGATTCGAGCAATAGCTCACCGCGCACCGACACCACAATGTCGATACGAGCCTGAGATGCCACGGCGATAGCCACCATGGAAAGCAAAAAGATAACCAGCAAGGTTTTGTGTACGCTGGTCATTGCACTGGCTAGCACGATTGTATCGTCTGTTGTTACCTTCGAAGCTTCGTTGTTCGAAACGAGCGCCTTTTTGAGGTGATGTTCTATTTGCTTATTGCTCATGAGCCACCCCTACGATTCACTACCTGTGCGGCTATCGATTGAATTTTCGATTTTTAACAGCTGGCTAATTTGTTTGTTTACGTTGTTAAGCTCGGTTTTAACATCCTCGATCAATTCATTAGGAGCAGGGAAATGGTGTTTGTTTAAGTGTTCAAGCTTTGCCAATTTTGGTGGTAAGTCGTCATCACATAACAAGACGAGAATGGTCTTTAGTCTTTTTGAATAACATCTGAGTGCTTCAAAACGGTTTTGTTTATGCAGCATCTCAATATCAATCCCTGCGTCACTGAAATCTTGGTAAAAATCGCCTAATAGCAATTGCAGCCCTTTATGGCTGTTGTCGACTGAGCGCAACAGATTTGTCATATTTATCATTATCCCACCGCACTAATTGCTTTAATGACAACAAGTAAGGATCTTTATACTGGGTTTTCAAATTTTTTTGTTTTTATGGAACTCGAAAGGTATGAAAAAAGTTGTATAAAAAAGTTGGTTTCTAAAAATGGTGTCCTTTACTGCCTCTAAATACGATCAGTTAGCTAAAAGCAACGGAGGCTGTAATGGCAGGCGACACTAATCAAGAAAAAGACAATGAAAAGCTTAACGATGCGGTAGAGCAAACAGAAACGAAGGATACGGGGACAAAAGAAGAAAAACAGCAGTCGACCGTCTCTTCGACTGTAGCGACCGGTGCTGAAAGCGCAGATGCTGTTGATGAAGCCAATCGTGCGATGGAAGAAAATCCTAGTGGCGCGGGTACGGAAGAAGAAGCAGTGAGCTCGGGTGGCGCAGTTCAAGAAGAGGATACTGAAAGTAGCAGCGACTCTGACGCTGCACAATCCAATGTTGTTGATAGTGTAGCTTCTAGCGGAGAATCAGGTGACGAGGCTCTGGGCAGCGGTGGTTCGGATTCTGGGGCGGGTGCCCAAGCGGTCGGTGGTGGTGATGCCTCTGGCTCTGAAGGTGGTTCGGACGCAGAAGGCAATGAAGCGCAAGGACAAGCGGTACAAACTTCATCTGCGCCAAGTGCTTCTTCAGACTCTGAAGGTTCTCAAGGTGGTGACGAGCTAGATTCAGAAACCACTGAAGAGAGCTTCGCGGTGGATGTACAAGACACCAGCGAAGAAACCACGACGCAAGTAGAAGACGATTTCGACTCCGAAACTACGAGCGAAACGTTCCAAATTAAAGTCGAAGGTGAAAATGACGCGCCAGAAGTAGGGCAAGATCTGGCATACATCATGGATGAAGATGGCACCATTACCTTCACGCAAGAACAACTTCTCGGGTACGCGAGTGATGTTGATGGCGATGATCTTGCCGCATTCAACGTGCAAGTGGGTGCTAATGCATCCGTTGTGGATAATGGTGATGGCACTTATACCGTCACACCTGATACTGATTTTAATGGTGAACTCGGCTTAACGTTTGATATCAGTGATGGTCAAGAAACCATTTCTAGCTCGATTGATTTAACTGTTCGTCCAATCAATGACGCACCAGTGCCTGAAGATAAAACCTTTGAGATTGAAGAGGATGGTACGCTGATCTTCACCGATGCTGACCTGCTTACTGGCGCAACGGATATTGAAGGCGATAACCTAACAGTTGAGGGCGTAAGCTACGACGGTGGTGACGGCATCCTGACCGACAACGGTAATGGGACTTACACTTTTGCGCCAAATGAAAACTTCAATGGTGACGTAAACTTCAGCTTTGATGTGTCCGACGGTACGGATACGGTTTCTGCCAACATTGATGTCAGTGTTACGCCAGTCGATGATGCGCCAGTGTCTGGCAATCTTGCTTACTCGGTGGACGAAGATGGCTCGATTCGTTTGAGTCAAGAACAGTTGTTGTCGCAAGCTTCCGATGTGGAAGGCGATGCACTGACGGCTTCTAACCTTTCGGTAGATGGCAATGCGACGGTGACTCAAAATGACGATGGTAGCTTCACCATCACGCCGGACGCAGATTTCAATGGTGATATCGACATCAGCTTCGATATCTCAGATGGCACGAATACCGTTCAAGCAACCGCTGACCTAACCGTTAATCCAATCAACGATCTGCCTGTTCCTCAAGACCAACAATTCAGTGTGGAAGAGGACGGCACTCTTCAATTTACTGATGCAGATCTGCTTGCAGGTGCTACCGACATTGAAGGCGATGACCTTTCTGTAACGGGAATCAGCTATGAAGGCACCGACGGCGTTCTAACTGACAATGGAGATGGCACATATAGCTTTGCGCCAAATGAGAACTTCAATGGCGATGTGAACTTCAGCTTCGACGTATCTGATGGCACAGATACGGTTTCAGCGAATGTAGATGTGAGCGTCACGCCGGTGAATGATCCTCCGGTGGCTGGTTCAACGTCTTACACGGTTCACGAAGACAACTCTATTACCATTTCTGACGCGCAACTGTTGGCAAATTCTTCGGATCTAGAAGGGGATGTCTCGATTGATAGCGTGAGCTACTCTGGCAGCGATGGTGTGTTGCAAATCAATGGCGACGGTACGTACACCTTCTCTCCAAATGAAAACTTTAATGGTGAAGTGACGCTTGATGTTGTCGTCGCTGATGAAGAAGGCGCAACGGATGTCACCACTGCTGGCATTACGGTGCTGGAAGTGAACGATCCACCAGTCGCAGGACCAACTTCTTACACCATTGATGAAGATTCTGTTCTGACCTTTAGTGAGTCGCAAGTGCTGTTGAATGCCTCTGATGTGGAAGGCGATGTAGAGCTTGTTGGCATTAGCTACGATGGTCCGGATGGCATTTTCACCGTTAACGATGATGGCACGTGCAGCTTCGCGCCAAACGAGAACTTTAACGGGCAAGTTCAACTTGATGTGACCATTCGAGATGAAGATGGAGCAGAAGTTGATACCGTCATCAATGTGAATGTATTGCCAATCAATGATGCGCCAGTATCGGGTGATTTGGCTTACAGCGTTGATGAAGACGGTGCAATTACGCTCAGCCAAGAGCAGCTTCTTTCTCAAGCGTCTGATATTGAGGGCGATGACCTGACTGCTAGCGATTTGACTGTAGATGGAAACGCAACCGTCACAGCGAACGATGATGGCAGCTTCACGATTACACCAGATGCGGACTTTAATGGTGACATTGATATCCAATTCAACATTACAGATGGCACAGACACTATCCAAGCAACGGCGGATCTAACGGTTAATCCAGTTAACGATCTTCCTGTTCCTCAAGACCAGCAGTTCAGTGTTGAAGAAGATGGCACGCTTCAGTTTACCGATGCAGACTTGCTTGCTGGCGCGACCGACATCGATGGCGATAACTTAACGGTTGATGGCATTAGCTACACAGGCAGCGATGGTGTGCTGACTGACCACGGTGATGGTACTTACACCTTTGCACCAAATGAAAACTTCAACGGCGATGTCAGCTTTAGCTTTGGTGTTTCTGACGGTACTGAGACCGTACCAGCCAACGTGGACGTGAGCGTCACTCCAGTGAACGATCCTCCGGTTGCGGGTTCAACGTCTTACACGGTTGATGAAGACAACGCGATTACCATTTCCGACGAGCAGCTTCTGGCTAACTCTTCAGATGTGGAAGGTGCAGTGTCCATCGATAGCGTGACCTATTCAGGCACCGATGGCGTATTCCAAGACAACGGTGACGGCACTTACACCTTCATGCCGAATGAGAACTTCAGTGGTGACATCAGCCTTGATGTGATTGTGGCGGATGAGCAAGGAGCGATTGACGAAACGACCGCAGGCATTACCGTCATTGAAGTGAATGACCCTCCAGTTGCCGGTCCAACGTCTTACACGATTGATGAAGATTCAGTACTGACATTCAGTGAGTCACAAATTCTTGCCAACGCATCTGATATCGAGGGTGATGTAGAGCTTGTTGGCATCAGCTATGAAGGCTCGGATGGTATCTTTACCGTCAATGGCGATGGTACTTGTAGTTTTGCGCCAAACGAGAACTTCAATGGTCAAGTTCAGTTGGATGTGACCATTCAAGATGAGAATGGGGCAACCGTTGATACGCACATCAATGTCGACGTATTGCCAATCAACGATCCACCAGTATCGGGTGATTTGGCTTACACCATCAACGAAGACAGCTCAATTACGCTAAGCCAAGAGCAACTGCTTGCCAAAGCGGGCGATATTGATAGCGAGAACCTTGAAGCCATCAATCTATCGACAGATGACAACGCGACAATTCAATACAACGATGATGGCAGCTACACCATCACACCAGATGAAAACTACAACGGTGACCTAGATCTGACCTTCGATATCATTGATAACGATGGCGGCTCGGTACAAGTTGGTCTGGATATTACGGTTAATCCTGTGAATGACTTGCCACAAGCGCAAGATCAACAGTTCACGGTAGAAGAAGATGGCACCTTGCTGTTCACGGATGCAGACCTATTGGAAGGTGCATCGGATATTGATGGCGATGATCTGTCTATCGAAAACGTTCTCTACACAGGTGCGGATGGTGTACTTACCGACAATGGTGATGGCACTTATAGTTTCGCGCCGAATGAGAACTTCAACGGTGATGTTCAGTTCACATTCGATGTGTCTGACGGCACAGGTTCAACACCAGCATTCATTGATGTCAGCGTGACACCAGTGAACGATCCACCGGTTGCCGGTTCTACGTCTTACACGGTTCAAGAAGACGGTCAAATCACCATTAGTGACGAGCAGTTGTTAGCTAACTCTTCTGATGTGGAAGGCGATGTAGCCTTGGCGAATGTTAGCTACTCTGGTAACGACGGTAGCTTCGTGGACAATGGCGACGGCACATATACCTTCACGCCAAATGAGAACTTTGACGGTAACATTTCTCTCGACGTTACGGTTATCGACCAAGATGGTGCAACGGATACAACAACCGCAGGCATCGATGTTATCGCGGTGAACGACGCACCAGAAACGTCAGGCATTCAAGCGGAGGTGGATGAAGATAACGCCATCACCATCACGCAAGAACAATTGCTTGCGAATGCGACAGACATTGAAGGTGATGACCTTGTTGCCAGCAATCTACAAACCAATGACCCGGATGCGACGATCGTAGCCAATGACGATGGTTCTTTTACCATTACGCACACCGAAAACTTTAACGGTGAGTTGGACTTTACTTACAACATCAGCGATGGCGAAAATGATGTTCTGACCACGTTGGATCTGACCGTTAATCCTGTCAACGATGCGCCAGAAGCGGGCGACGAGATCTTTATTCAAGCGGAAGAAGACCAAACAGTGGGTGTTTCTCTGCGTGAAGAGCCTGCTTTACGTCTCGACCAAGCCCCTGAAAACGGCATCATTGAAGCGAATCTAAATGACGAATGGGTACAGCTAGAAGTCGGGCAGGAGGTTCCTGCAGACACGGAAGTGCGCTTCATTCCAAATGATGATGCATTGGCGAACGGTACGCATACGAGTCAAATTGGTACCTTTGACGACAACGCTAGCCTCGATGATTGGGGTACTGCTGTTGACCCTTACACACGTGAGTTTGTTGATGGTGATTTGAAAGTTACCGTTCAAAGTAATGATGACCCACTCGGTGCGTGGAATGGTAAAACACACATCGGTCACGGTATTGGTGATACTGACCGTCAAGGCTTGAGCGGTGATGAAAAACTAACTGTGACCGTTGAAGGTCAAGATATCAACGAAATCAGCTTCCACCTAGATGGTCTAGGCGGCTGGTTTATGGAAGAGTCTCGCCACTTTACCGAAGTCGAAATTCGCGCATTCAACTCCGATGGTGACTTGATCGACTCGATGACTTACCACAAAGAAGATCGTGGTAGCTATGAGACGGATTACACTCTAACGGTGAACGAGCCGGTGTCTTACTTTGAGCTAGGTACGATTCAAGGTAACGGTACTTACGTGGTTCAAAACATGACGGTTTCGCAAACTTGTCATGATGAAGCGGTGTTCACATCTATTGGCGTGGACGGCACGGAAATCACGGAAACGGTAGAGCTTAATATCCGTGAAGGTGACAGTGAAATCGAACTGACCGCTGACCTGCCAAATGTGACCATTGATACCGAAGGTTCTACGCAGTTTGCCTCTGTGGTAATTACAGAAGAGCAGCTTTTAGCACAAGCGAGTGATATCGATAGTGACGTTCTTGATATTCAAAACCTTGAGCTGGTGGGGGACAACGCGGAGCACGCTACGTTAACCGACAACGGCGATGGTACATGGACAGTCACACCAGATGAGAACTTCTACGGTGAGATTGAGCTGGGTTACCAAGTTACGGATGGTGAACTCACTGACGACAACATCATCAACATCAACTTCGAAGCAGTAAACGATGCGCCAATCGTTTCTGGTCCGATTGTGTTGTCGACTGATGAGGATGTGGGCATTACGTTTAGCGCGGATGATTTGCTTGCCAATGCAAGTGACGTGGAAGGCGATGCGCTGTCTATCTCTGATATCTCTTACAGCGGTGATAACGGTGAGCTTGTCGACAATGGCGACGGCACTTACACCTTTATGCCGAATGAAAACTTCAATGGTGAAGTCGACATCGATTACAAAGTCTTCGATGGCACCGATGAAGTCGATACCCATTTAGATCTGACCGTTATTCCGGTCAACGATGTGCCAGTCCCTGGTGCACCGCTGCATACTCAAATGCTAGAAAACGGCACCATCATCATCGAAGCAAAAGACCTGTTATCAGGTGCGACTGATGTGGATGGCGACATTCTGCATATCGAGAATCTACTGCTTGTTGACCAGTCACAAGGTACGTTGACAGATAACGGCGACAACACCTTTACCTTCGAGCCAACTTCGAACTTCTACGGTGAAGTGAACTTGACCTTCGACATCAGCGATGGTCAAGCAAGTGCACCAAGCACTGCGAAGATCGATGTTGAGATCGTCAACGAAGGTCCAGAGGTTAGCGGTCCAGTTGATGCGGTCGTTGATGAAGATGGCTCAATTACCATCACTCAAGAAGACTTGTTAGCGAACGCGACGGACGTGGATGGTGACAACCTTGAAGCGGTGAACCTATCGACCAACGATCCTAATGCAACTATCGTTGAGAACGCTGATGGTAGCTTTACGATTACACCGAGCGAAAACTTCTTTGGTGAAATCGAATTTACTTATGACGTAACTGACGCGATTGAAACCGTCGCTGCGGATCTAAACCTCACCGTTAACCCAGTGAACGACCTGCCAGATGTGCCTGATTTGTCCTTCACCACAGAAGACGGTGAAGCTATCACGATTACTGAAGCAGAGCTGCTGGCTCAAGCGACGGACATCGAAGGCGATGACCTGTCTGTTGTTAACGTGACGAGTTTAAGCGACACGGTTCAAGTGACAGACAATGGCGATGGCACTTACACATTAACGCCAGAGCAGGGCTTCTTTGGTAATGTTGACCTCACGTTTGATGTGAGCGATGGCACCGATGTGGTGGCGGCAAACATCGACTTGAAAGTTGAGTTCGTCAACGACGCACCAGAAGCAGCGCCAATCGTGGCAGACGTGGACGAGGATGGATCTATCCTCGTGACACAAGAAATGCTGCTTGAAAACGCCAGCGATCAAGATGGTGATGACCTGTACGCAACGGCATTAGAAACCAATGATCCTAATGCCTCTATCGTGGATAACGGTGACGGCACCTTTACCGTTACGCCTTCACAACATTTCAATGGAGACATAGAGTTTACTTATGAAGTAAGCGACGGTGAATTGAGTGTTGCCAATGAAATGACATTGACGGTGAACCCAGTCAATGACATTCCAATTGTTGCGCCTGGCATGTACCACATTGAAGAGGATGGCAGCATCCTGTTCACGCAAGAAGATCTGCTAAGTGGTGCGATTGATATTGATGGTGATGACCTCACTGTTACCAGCATTAATTACTCGGGTGATGAAGGTACTGTAACGGACAACGGTGACGGTACATTTAGCTTCGTACCAGAAGAGCACTTCAGTGGTGACTTGCAGTTCAGCTTTACGGTTTCTGACGGTACTGATGAAGTTGAGCAAGACATTAATGTCCATATCGAAGCCGTGGCAGATGCGCCAGACCTAGTCATCACTGATGGCGATGGTCGAAATGTGGATGATCAAGCAATCTTGGTTGAGCCAGGCGGTATTGTTGAAGTGAACATCGCCGCAGCATTGGTTGACCAAGACTTGTCAGAAACGCTGACTGTGACCGTTGATGGCGTTCCAGAAGGTTCGGTGATCAGCTACGACAACGAAGGGGTACTTAACGATCAAGACAACGGTATCACCAGTTTTAACGATACTGAAATCACGGTTACCTTTGAAGGTGAAACCGCGGGTTACCAAAACGCAGCTGGCTATTACAAAGTTGATGAAGACGGCAATATCACGGGCGTTGAAGTGGTGTACGAAAACGCCTCTCAAGTTGGCGGAGGCGGTGACCTCATTCCGGGACAAGATCAGTTCAGCTTCCAAATCTCGGAAGGGGAAAGCTTCAACCTATTCTTGATTCCTAACGGTCATAACTTCAATGACTTTGCGTCCATGCAAGATGGTCAGTATGAGTTCCGTGCGGCAGATGGCTCTCCTGCGAACATGGATACGGTCGACCCACAACTCGTGTTTGTGGGTGCTGATGGTTCTGAAACCGTGATTCAAAGCCAATTTGGTGATGCAGTCTTCCATGGCGGCACAAGCTCAGAGCTCAACCAAGATGGCATTGAACATACTCGAACTACTGTGAACGAAGACGGTGAACTGGTTTACGGCTTTGAAGATCTCTACGGTGGCGGCGATGCCGATTATAGTGACTTCAACTTCACCATTGATGTAGGTGAAGTGAACAGCCAGATCTACAGCGGTGAAGTAACAGTCGGTCCAGATGGTTCTGTAACGCTTCCAACCACAGCAATTGAACAAGAGCTACAGATTCAATTGCCAGAAGACTTTAACCAACAGCTAGAAATCAATGTAACGGCAACGGCGACAGAGCTATCAAATAATGATTCTGAAACCGTTTCTCAAACCATCTACGTCAATGCAACGGGTGCTCACATTGAACATACGCCTGAAGCATTGCCTGTTTCTGCTGTGGTTGAAGAAGATGGTTCAATCCTAATCACGCAAGAAGATTTGCTCGCTAATGCGCGTGACTTGGATGGAGACCAACTGACAGCACTGAACTTGGCAACGGATGATGAAAACATCACCATCACAGACAATGGTGACGGTACTTACACCTTAACGCCAGATGCGGACTTTAATGGTGACATCACCTTTACGTTCGATGTGTCTGACGGCGATGATGTTGTCTCAACCAACCTTGAGTTATTGGTGTCACCAGTTAACGATGCGCCTGAACCACAAGATCAAGCGTTCACCATTGGTGAAGATGGTGTGCTGACCTTTACTGATGCGGATCTCCTAACAGGCGCTACCGATATTGAAGGGGATGACTTATCTGTTGAGGGCGTCACTTACACAGGCGCGGACGGTGTTCTTACTGACAATGGTGATGGCACATATAGCTTCGCACCAAACGAGAACTTTAATGGCGACGTGAACTTCACTTTCGATGTTTCCGATGGCACGGATACCGTGACGGCGAATATCGACGTAAGCGTGACGCCGGAGAACGATCCACCGGTTGCAGGCAGCACGGCTTACACCGTTCATGAAGACAATTCGATTACCATTAGTAACGAACAGCTGTTGGCTAACTCGTCTGATATAGAAGGCGAAGTGGCGATTGATAGCGTGAGCTACAGCGGTAACGATGGCGTGCTGGAAATCAACGGTGATGGTACGTACACCTTCTCACCAAACGAAAATTTCAGCGGCGAGGTGAGCCTAGATGTTGTCGTTGTCGATGAAGATGGTGCAACGGACTCGACCACTGCAGGCATTACTGTGATTGAGGTAAATGACCCACCAATCGCAGGTCCTACCGCATACACTATCGATGAAGACCAAGTTCTAACCTTCAGTGAATCGCAAGTGCTACTGAATGCTTCGGATGTTGAAGGGGATGTTGAGCTAGTAGGCATCAGCTACGACGGTCCAGATGGCATCTTCTCAGTAAACGGTGATGGTACTTGTAGCTTTGCACCGAATGAAAACTTCAACGGTCAAGTACAGTTGGATGTGACCATTCGCGATGAAGATGGCGCAGAGGTTGATACTTACATCACAGTCGATGTCTTACCAATCAATGATGCACCTGTATCTGGTAACTTGGCGTACAGCGTTGATGAAGACAATTCAATTACGCTAAGCCAAGAGCAGCTACTTGCTCAAGCATCGGATGTAGAAGGTGATGCGCTGACTGCGTCTAACCTAGTGGTTGACGGTGATGCAACGGTTACGGCAAACGACGATGGTAGCTTCACTATCACGCCAGATGCGAACTTTAATGGCGACATTGATATCACGTTCGATATCAACGACGGCAGCGACACTATTGTTGCAACGGCGGACCTAACCGTTAACCCAGTTAATGATTTGCCGCAGCCACAAGATCAAGCGTTCACCATTGGTGAAGATGGTGTGTTGACCTTCACTGATCAAGACCTGTTGGATGGTGCAACGGACATCGATGGCGATGACCTATCGGTAGAAGGTGTCACTTACACAGGCGCAGATGGTGTCCTAACTGACAATGGAGATGGTACCTATAGCTTCGCACCGAATGAGAACTTCAATGGCGACGTGAACTTTACCTTCGATGTTTCCGATGGCACGGACACCGTGACCGCGAATATCGATGTGAGTGTGACGCCAGAGAACGATCCACCGGTTGCGGGCAGCACCTCTTACACTGTGCATGAAGACAACTCGATCACCATCAGTGATGAACAGCTACTAGCGAACTCATCGGATATTGAAGGTGATGTATCGATTGATAGCGTTAGCTACAGCGGCACAGATGGTGTGTTCCAAGACAATGGTGACGGTACGTACACCTTCTCGCCAAACGAGAACTTCAATGGTGAAGTGAGTCTAGATGTTGTCGTGGTCGATGAAGACGGTGCGACGGATTCAACCACCGCAGGTATCACGGTACTTGAGGTGAACGATCCACCAATCGCAGGCGCGACCAGCTACTCAGTGAACGAAGACGAAGTCATCATTATTAGCTCTGAGCAGTTATTGGTGAACGCTTCTGACGTTGAAGGTGAAGTTGCGATTGATAGCGTCAGCTACAGCGGTTCCGACGGTATCTTTACTGACAACGGTGACGGCACATTCAGCTTCGCACCAAACGCCAACTTTGATGGCGATGTGAGCCTAGATGTTGTGGTTGTTGATGAAGACGGTGCAACTGCGGCAACTAACGCAAACATCGATGTATTGCCAATCAACGATGCGCCAGTATCGGGCAACTTGGCTTACAGTGTCGATGAAGACAATTCAATTACGCTTAGCCAAGAGCAGCTTCTTGCTCAAGCATCGGATGTAGAAGGCGACGCGCTAACCGCGACTAACCTAGTGGTTGACGGTGATGCAACGGTCACGGCAAACGACGATGGTAGCTTCACTATCACGCCAGATGCGAATTTCAATGGCGACATTGATATCACGTTCGACATCAACGACGGCACCGACGCTATTGTTGCAACAGCTGACCTGACGGTTAATCCAGTTAACGACCTACCACAGCCAGAAGATCAAGCGTTCACCATTGGTGAAGATGGCGTCTTGTTGTTCACTGATGAAGATCTGCTTGATGGCGCAACAGATATCGATGGCGATGACCTATCGGTTGAAGGCGTGAGCTACACAGGCGCTGATGGTGTTCTAACCGACAATGGTGATGGCACTTACAGCTTCGCGCCAAACGAGAACTTCAATGGCGACGTAAACTTTACCTTCGATGTTTCTGACGGTACGGATACCGTGACCGCAAATATCGACGTAAGCGTGACGCCAGAGAACGATCCACCGGTTGCGGGCAGCACGTCTTACACGGTGCATGAAGATAATTCGATCACCATCAGTAACGAACAACTATTGGCTAACTCATCTGACGTAGAAGGCGAAGTAGCAATCGACAGCGTGAGCTACAGCGGCGCAGATGGCGTGTTCCAAGACAATGGTGATGGTACTTACACCTTCTCGCCAAACGAGAACTTCAATGGTGAAGTCAGCCTAGATGTTGTTGTGGTAGACGAAGACGGTGCAACGGATTCAACCACCGCGGGTATTACAGTACTTGAGGTAAACGATCCACCAATTGCCGGTGCAACTAGCTACTCAGTCAACGAAGACGAAGTCATCACCATTAGCTCTGAGCAGCTATTGGCGAATGCTTCTGACGTTGAAGGTGACGTCGCGATTGATAGCGTAAGCTACAGCGGCTCCGACGGTATCTTTACTGACAACGGCGACGGTACATTCAGCTTCGCACCAAACGCTAACTTCAACGGTGACGTCAGTCTTGATGTTGTCGTTGTTGATGAAGACGGTGCAACTGCGTCAACCAATGCAAGCATCGATGTATTGCCAATCAATGATGCTCCAGTATCAGGTGATTTGGCTTACAGCGTGGATGAAGATGGTTCTATCACTCTCAGCCAAGAGCAGCTTCTTGCACAAGCGGGCGATGTGGATGGCGATGACCTAACCGCAGCGAACCTCACTGCTGACGGCAATGCGACCGTTGTTGCGAACGATGATGGTAGCTTCACTATCACGCCGGATGCAGACTTCAATGGCGACATTGATCTGAGCTTCGACATTACGGACGGCGATGCGACCATTCAAGCCACTGCCGATCTGACTGTGAACCCAGTGAATGACTTGCCAACGGTTGGTCAGCCACAGTTTGTTACGCAAGAAGACACCAGCTTCACCTTCACCGAAGAGCAACTGCTGCAAAATGCAGGTGATATCGATGGTGATAACCTAACGGTTGAAAACGTTGCTTCTGACAGCGGTACTTTGGTTGATAACGGTGACGGCACGTACACCTTCGCTCCGAATGAAAACTTCGATGGCAACGTTAACGTGACGTTTGATGTCAACGATGGCAGCGCAACCGTGCCAGCAGAAGCGAACATTGATGTTCAATCTGTGGTCGATATGCCAGAGCTGTCTATTGCTTCAGACTTGGTGATTGCGTCTGATAACTTCGAGTCTGGCTCGAACGGTTGGAACGCGAACACTGAGAGCTCACAAGGCTTCGAAACGGGCGACATGCTGGGTCGTATTGGTGGCACTGGTGGTGATGAAGCGGTCAGCAAAACCTACGAGATCCCAAGCGATGTCAACGAAGTGAACATCTCGTTTAGCTTCTACGAAATCGATTCTTGGGATGGCGAGTCGTTCCAAATCTTTGTCGGCGGCGAACAGCTAACGACGTTAGAGAACTCAGCGTTCCGTACTCAAGATGGCACGACAACGCTTTACGACTCAGACGGTAACGAAGTGGGTGAAGTGATCCACGGAGCCTCTCAACGTGAAGGCTTCAGTGGTTGGAACGACCAAGCTCACCAAATCAATCTGACGGTTCCTGTCGAGGATGGCGAACTGCAACTCGGCTTCGGTTCAACCTTGAATCAAGACGTTTGGGATGAATCATTTGGTATCGACAACATCGAAATCACGGTAGCGGACGCGGATTACCAAATCATTGGTACCGAAGATACACCAGTGCCGCTTGATATCGATGCAGCGTTAACCGATACCGATGGTTCAGAAAACCTCGCTATCTTGATTGAAGATGTGCCAGAAGGCAGCTCGCTATCAGCGGGTGTTGATAATGGTGATGGTACTTGGTCACTACAACCAGGCGAGCTAGAAGGGCTAGAGTTTATTCCTTCTGCGGACTTCAATGGCGATGTGACGCTAACCGTGAATGCAACCTCTACGGATGTGGATACCGGTACAACGGCGACAGCGACGCAAGATGTGACAATTCATATCTCGCCAACCAATGATGCACCAGAAGTAACGGGTGACATCACTGCAGTCACTGCCGAAGACAACAGCATTACGCTAACTCAAGAGCAGTTACTGGAGCACGCTGTTGATATCGATGGCGATGACTTAAGTGCAATCAACCTGAGCACCAATGATGAAAATGCAACGGTTGAAATGAACGAGGATGGCAGCTTCACCATCACTCCGAGCGAGAACTTCTACGGCGATATTGAGTTTAGTTACGATGTCACGGATGGCGAAGAAGTGGTTGCGGCTGGTCTTGACTTAACAGTAACACCAGTCAATGACGCACCAGAGCCACAAGATCAAGCGTTCACCGTTGGTGAGGACGGTCTTCTTACCTTCACAGACGCAGACTTGTTAACAGGCGCGACGGATGTAGAAGGTGACAACCTAACAGTTGAAGGCGTGACTTACACAGGTGCAGACGGTGTCCTAACCGATAACGGTGATGGGACCTACAGCTTTGCTCCAAACGAGAACTTCAATGGTGATGTGAACTTCACTTTCGATGTGTCAGACGGTACGGATACGACCTCTGCCAACATTGATGTGAGTGTGACGCCGGAGAACGATCCACCTGTGGCGGGCAGCACGTCTTACACCGTACATGAAGACAACTCGATCACCATCAGTGACGAGCAACTACTGGCTAATTCGTCGGATATTGAAGGCGACGTAGACATCAGTAGTGTGACTTACAGTGGCAACGATGGCGTCTTCCAAGACAATGGTGATGGTACGTACACCTTCTCTCCAAACGAGAACTTCAATGGTGAAGTCAGCCTAGATGTTGTCGTAGTCGATGAAGACGGGGCGACGGATTCAACTACCGCTGGCATTACTGTTCTTGAGGTGAACGACCCACCAATCGCAGGCGCGACTAGCTACTCCGTTAACGAAGACGAAGTCATCACCATTAGCTCTGAGCAGCTATTGGCGAATGCTTCTGATGTTGAAGGTGAGGTGGCGATTGATAGTGTCAGCTACAGCGGCTCCGACGGTATCTTTACCGACAATGGTGATGGTACGTTTAGCTTTGCACCAAACCAAAACTTCAATGGTGAAGTGAATCTTGATGTTGTAGTCGTGGATGAAGATGGTGCGACCGCTTCGACGACGGCAAACATTGATGTTCTGCCAATCAATGATGCTCCGGTATCGGGTGACTTGGCTTACAGTGTCGACGAAGACAACTCAATCACCCTAAGCCAAGAACAATTGTTGGCACAAGCAACGGATGTAGAAGGTGATGCACTAACCGCTTCTAACCTAGTGGTTGACGGTGATGCGATGGTTACGGCTAATGACGATGGTAGCTTTACCATTACGCCTGACGCGAACTTCAATGGCGACATTGATATCACGTTCGATATCAACGATGGCAGCGATACTATTGTTGCAACGGCGGACCTAACGGTTAACCCAGTTAATGACTTGCCGCAGCCGGAAGATCAAGCGTTCACCATTGGTGAAGATGGCGTGTTGACCTTCACTGATCAAGACCTGCTTGATGGTGCAACCGATATCGATGGCGATGACCTATCGGTAGAAGGTGTCACATACACTGGCGCGGACGGTGTCCTAACTGACAATGGCGATGGCACATACAGCTTCGCTCCAAACGAAAACTTCAATGGCGACGTAAACTTTACCTTCGATGTTTCCGATGGCACGGACACCGTGACCGCGAATATCGATGTGAGTGTGACGCCAGAGAACGATCCACCGGTTGCGGGCAGCACGTCTTACACAGTGCATGAAGATAACTCGATCACCATCAGTGATGAACAGCTACTAGCGAACTCATCGGATATTGAAGGCGATGTATCGATTGATAGCGTGAGCTACAGCGGTAACGATGGTGTGCTGGAAATCAACGGTGATGGCACGTACACCTTCTCGCCAAACGAGAACTTCAATGGCGAAGTGAGCCTAGATGTTGTTGTAATCGACGAAGATGGCGCGACGGATTCAACTACCGCAGGTATCACGGTACTTGAGGTGAACGATCCGCCAATCGCAGGTCCAACTGCGTACACCATCGATGAAGACCAAGTTCTAACGTTCAGTGAATCACAAGTGCTTCTGAATGCTTCGGATGTCGAAGGGGATGTTGAGCTTGTAAGCATCAGCTACGACGGTCCAGATGGCATCTTCTCAGTAAATGGCGATGGCACTTGTAGCTTCGCACCGAATGAGAACTTCAATGGCCAAGTGTCGTTGGACGTGACTATTCGTGATGAAGATGGCGCAGAAGTCGACACCTATATCACTGTTGATGTATTGCCAATCAACGACGCACCAGTATCGGGTAACTTGGCTTACAACGTAGATGAAGATAACACCATTACATTGAGCCAAGAGCAATTGTTGTCTCAAGCGAGCGATGTGGACGGCGATGACCTTGTTGCTGAAAACTTGCTTGTGGATGGTAATGCGACAGTGACTGCTAACGACGATGGCAGCTTCACCATTACGCCTGATGCGAACTTCAATGGTGACATTGATATCACGTTTGATGTCAGTGATGGTTCTGACACCTTGGTCGCGACGGCAGATCTAACGGTTAATCCAGTTAACGACCTACCACAGCCAGAAGATCAAGCGTTCACCATTGGCGAAGATGGCGTCTTGTTGTTCACTGATGAAGATCTGCTTGATGGCGCAACGGATATCGATGGCGATGACCTATCGGTAGAAGGTGTGACCTACACAGGTGCTGATGGTGTCCTAACCGACAATGGTGACGGCACTTACAGCTTCGCGCCAAACGAGAACTTCAATGGCGACGTGAACTTTACCTTCGATGTTTCCGATGGCACAGATACCGTGACGGCGAATATCGATGTAAGCGTGACGCCAGAGAACGATCCACCGGTGGCAGGTAGCACGTCTTACACCGTACACGAAGACAACTCGATCACTATCAGCGATGAGCAATTATTAGCGAACTCGTCAGATATTGAAGGCGAAGTCGCGATTGATAGTGTCAGCTACAGTGGCGCAGATGGCGTGTTCCAAGACAATGGAGATGGTACTTACACCTTCTCGCCAAACGAGAACTTCAATGGTGAAGTCAGCCTAGATGTTGTAGTTGTCGATGAAGAGGGTGCGACAGACTCAACCACTGCGGGTATTACCGTTCTTGAGGTGAACGATCCACCAATCGCAGGTGCGACAAGTTACTCTGTCAATGAAGACGAAGTCATTATCTTCACGGAAGAGCAACTGCTAGCGCAGTCAAGCGATGTGGAAGGTGACGTGAGCCTAGAAAGCGTCTCTTACAGTGGTAGCGACGGCATTCTAACGGCGAATGACGATGGCACTTATAGCTTCGCACCAAATGAAAACTTCAACGGTGGTGTAAGCCTAGACGTAGTAGTGGCTGATGAAGACGGTGCAACTGCGACAACCAACGCGAACATTGATGTATTGCCAGTCAACGATGCTCCGGTATCTGGCGATTTGGCATACAGCGTCGATGAAGACGGTTCAATCACATTGAGTCAAGAGCAGTTACTGGCTCAAGCGGGTGACGTAGACAGCGATAATCTAGAAGCGGTGAACTTAACCGCGGTTGCCAATGCAACCGTTGTTGAGAACCAAGATGGTAGCTTTACGATTACGCCTGATGCGAACTTCAATGACGATATCGACCTAAGCTTCGACTTGATTGATAACGATGGTGCGAGCGTGGAAGTGGGCGTTGACCTAACGGTGAACCCAGTTAACGATGCGCCGCAATCAACGCCAGTGAATATTGCTGGCACCGAAGATACCACCATTCTTATCACGCAGGACATGTTGCTTGCTAACGCGACAGACATCGATAACACCTACGATGAACTGTCTGCTGTCGACCTAGTGATTGATGAGCAATACGGTGACTTGCTAGACAACGGTGATGGCACTTGGTCATTCACTCCGGCAGAGAACTTCAATGGTGATGTGCCAATGTCGTTCGGCGTCAGCGATGGTGATTTAGTTACGCCGGTTGAAGGCAATCTAAACGTCGAAGCGGTTAACGATGCACCAGAAGCGCCAACCATCCAGATGCAAGGCGAAGAAGATGTGGTCATGGTGATTGACCCAGCTTACATCGCTGATCAAGTTACGGATTTTGATGGTGACGAAATCAGCGTAGAAAGCATCACGGTTCGTGCTCCTGCAAGCGCGACATTAACTCAGCAACCAGATGGTATGTACCACTTGGTGACCACTCAAGACTTTAATGGTTTGGTGGAACTGGGCTACACCGCGACGGATGGTGAAGAAGTGGTTGAAGGCTCGTTGAATGTGGATGTTATTCCAGTCAACGATGCTCCATTCAATGTGGGTAATGCCTTTATGGCAACCGACGAAGATGGCGCATTCACCTTCGACGCTGGCGACCTGATGAACTTGTTCGGCGATATCGATACTGAAAACCTAGTCGTATCACGCATTATCACCGCAGAAGGTGAAGATGGTGGTGAGGTAACAGACAACGGTGATGGTACTTGGACATTTACACCGACTGGCGATTTTGCAGGGGTTTCTGACTTGCAAGTTGTGGTAAGTGACGGTGAGTTTGAAACAGTACTTGATGTACCAGTGTTTGTTCGCCCTGTTGCGGATGGCGCGGTCATCACAACCGACCATGATGGTCCATTAGTCTTCGGTGAGGACGAAACGGGTCACCTAGGCTTGAATGTCGGTCTAATCGACGATTCAGAAACGCTAAGTAACCTAGTGATGACTGGTTTCCCTGTTGGCTTCGAAGTTACGGATGGTGTGAACACCATTACCATTACGGAACCGGGTCAATACATCGACTTGAACGAGTGGGATATTTCAGACTTGCAAATGACGCCTCCGGCTGACTTTAATGGCGAGTTCTTCGTAACCGTGACCGCAACAACGGTGGATTATGGTGACGAGCCAGAAGAGTTCGAAGATGGTATCGATTCAGGTGACTTCGAAACCCTAGCGGGTGAACCCGTTATCCTAACCGCTGATGACCTAATCGGATTGGCAGAAAACGTAGACGCTGACGCGGGTGATGAAGTGAAATTCGTTCATCTAGCTGATCGCAGCCAAGGTGAGATAGTCGATAACGGTGATGGCACATGGACATTCAATCCAGCACCAGGCTTTACTGGTGAAGCGGATATCGCGTACGTGATTGATAAAGACGGTGTGCTTCATGATGAGCAAACAGGCGTGGTCGTGAAAGAAGACGCACCACAAGAGAATGCTTCTCCAGAAATTGACAGCATTTCTACCACAGAAATGGCAGCGGATGGCACCTTGTCGTTCACCAGTGATGACATGCTATCGACCTTGAGCGATGCAGAAGGCGACAGCTTGAGCATTGAGTCAGTGAGCCTAATGGAAGGTCAAGGTGTGATAGAGACCGATAACCAAGGTAACTACCAATTCACACCAGCAGAAGGCTACACCGGAGATGTTCAAGTTGGCTTCATTGCAAGTGACGGTGAAAACCGCATTGAGAGCTTCTTTAATGTCGACATCCAAGGTGAAGGTGAAACCACAACCAGCGAAGGCTACGCACTGGCTGATGATGGTTCACTAACACTAACGGAAGCGCAGCTGATTGATGAGCTTGGCATTAGCCCTTCTGCAGAAGTGTTGGATGTCGCCGATGCAAACGATGCTGGTTTCTTTGCGAAATCAGGTGATGAAGAGTGGACATACTGGCCGAACGATGACTTCGATGGCAATTTGGCTATGGATGTTCAGGTCAACGATAACGGTGAAGTATCGACTCAGAATCTGAGCATCCAAGTTGCGGACGATTCAGCGCAAAGCGACGAGCCACAAATCCAAACTGCTCAAGCATCATCAGAGCAGCAAGTCGGCGAAGCGCAACAGCCTGAAGAGCAAGCAGCAAACGGTGCAGACAGTGAAGAGGAGAGCGCAGCTGATGTGACTGCAGCACCAGGCGATACTATTTCTATCTCGGTTCCAGATGAGGTCAGTGGTAACGAATCGGTGGATTATGCAGAAATGTCCGGTCTACCTGATGGTGCATCGGTAAGCAACGCACTGGATAATGGCGATGGTAGCTTCACATTAAGTGGCAACCTCAACCAACCAGTATCAGTTGACCTACCAGAAGGTTACGAAGGTACGAGCGAAATCCAATTCCAAGGTTACGACGAATTGGGCAGCGCAGTAGAAGGTGCGAGTGGCACAGTTGAAGTTGAAGTCGATGATCAATACACCATGCAAGGTTCTGCTCAAGATCAGCAACCAGATATGGCGGGTATGGAATCTGGCGGCAGCGACTGGACAAGTGCAGGAGGTCAAGATCAAGGTGTTGACTTCACGGATGACTCTGGCAGCTTCGACTCGGATACTCAAACGGGTACTGACCAAGGCAACGATTTCGATCAAAGCTCAATGTAACCAGTCCTAGACGAGGGCAGTGTCATTGCTGCCCAAACCAAAGCCATGCAGAGCCTACTTTGCATGGCTTTTTTGTTGGGCTTCTTTCTATGAGCTCTAGAAAAAAACTTGGAAATTGAAAAAAGTATTCTTAGCTAGTTTATACCCAAGTAACCTCGAGATGTTAGGTTCAGCGAGAATGGCTTGGTTTGTAGACGCGGCGGCGATTTAAAGATCTAGTGGGTCTAAATCAAGAATCGACAACAAAGTATACAAACCAAGACAGCTCGCCCTTCGGGAGCGTGTCATTGACTCGGTTTCTGTGTCAAACAACTTGGAAAGAGCTGACTATTACGCTGCGTTGTTTTCCTTGACCCCGAATCAATGACAACGCTCTGAATCCTGCATCTTGAAGTCACTTGGGTATAAGAGTCATTTACAAGGAGGAGCGACATGTACCGTTATGTCAGTTCGCCAAAAGCATCGAAGTACATAGTGCCACCACCACAGCATCGCGAGTTGTCGAGTATCGATGTACCGGAGTCAGAACTTGAGATGCGTGAAATTCTGAACAATTGGTTTGCCGATGGATTGGCGCCCATCATTGAAAATGAGGACAATGACATCTCTGCTAATGAGCAACAGCGCTTTGAGCAGCTCAGCCGCACGGTGGGCGTGTTACTGCGTAATAAAGATTACTACTTCGCCACTAAGCGGATTCTTTCGTTGTGGGAGCAAGACTGCTTAGAAACGACTTACGTTAATTATCTGATTTTACGTAGTGAGCGCATACCATACTTCGAATAAGCCCTATTTATAGGCTTAAAATAGTGGTTTACATGGTTTTCTTAGTAACTTTTGACACCTGTATTTAACATTTTTGTAAACATCGTTATATTTAAGGCTCATCGTTGTCAGGAGTTTATGGATGAACCTTACGATATCAGGGAAGTTGCAGCTCAGTTTTGTGCTGCTAGCCGTACTTTTTATGGCATCAGCGGTATTCACGTATCGCAACGTCACTACCGTAGAGCAATACGCCTCTTCGTTACTTAAATCCGATTTACCGACCGTCGACACCAGTCGCGGCATCCAACAGTCCGTTCAAGCGTCGCTGTCCTCGATTCGAGCCTACATGTTGCTAGGTGGCGATGAAGAGGCGAGCGCACGTCTGAGTGAGGACGTGCGTAATATCATGGCATCTACAGACGAGTCGCTTCCAACGTTGCAGGCGTTGATCTCTGAACAGGATTTTCAAGCGATCCAAAGCCAGTGGGACGCGGTAAAAGTTTCTCTAAACAAGCTGATTGAACTTAGCCACAGTGATGAGAACTTACCCGCACACAACCTCTTTATTAACGAAGCGGCACCCATTGCAGAAGTGGCACTTGACCAGCTTCAAAGCTTAATCAACGAAGAGTCAGGAAACCCATTCGGTGGAGACAGAAAACGTCTGTTCAAAGTTTATGCCGACAGCTATACCTCGCTCGCCAATGCACTGTCTGCACTGCGAGATTTCCTGTTATACGGGCAGCAAGATCATCTAGACAAATACCACGACTTGATTAAATACCACAATCAATCTGTGGCGGAAATCGATAGCAAACTCGACAGACTTACCGATAACGACCAATCACTGTGGTCACTGTTTAAAGAAATGCAGCAACTGTACTTTCCTTTAGCAGAGCAGGTGATTGCATTGCGTCAATCGCCAGAATGGAACGAATCAAACTTGTTAATGGCGAATGAACTGTTGCCAGCAGCGGATGCACTAGACCAAAGTTTAGAAACGATCGTATTGGCTCAGCAAAGTCGTGCTGATCAAAGTGGACAGGGTATTAATCAGTCGATCAAGAACGTACTGACCACTATGTTGATTGCAGCAGCATTAGTTTTGTTTGCCGCAGTAGCGATTTCAAAATACATGGGCAACACCATTGGTCGCCGAGTGAAAAACTTATCCGAGCGAGCCAAGACGATCGCTTCAGGAGATGTTTCTCAGCCTCCGTTAACTGTTGTTGGGAAAGATGAATTGGCAGACCTTACCGATTCGATTAACCGCATGAACCAATCGTTAGCGAGCATCGTGGCAGGGGTGAGTGAGAAAGCGCACCAAGTGGATACCAGCATGGGAGCTTTATTGGAATCGGCGCAAGTCACTTCATTGAATGTTGAACAGCAACAGACCAGCATTGTTGAAATGGGAAGCCAATTGGATGAAATCGCTTTAGCCGCGCGTAACACCCTAGATCAAGCCAATCAATCAGTACAGAAGCTTTCTGATTCAAAAGGCGAGATTGAACAAGGTCGCGATGCACTAGAGCAAAACAAAGTCACCATGGAAAGCTTACATGGCAGCATTGAAACCGCGAGCACGCAAGTGACGCAGTTAAGCAAAGAGAGCGAAGCCATTGGTCGAGTTACAGAGGTGATTGAAGGCTTAGCAGAACAAACTAACTTACTGGCATTGAATGCCGCGATAGAAGCAGCGCGTGCGGGCGACCAAGGACGAGGCTTTGCAGTTGTGGCGGATGAAGTACGTATGTTAGCGACTCGCACTACTCAATCGACGACAGAAATCAACGGCATTATCAACGCGATTCAACGCTCGACCAATTCGGTGGTTGAGGAGATTGAACACAGCCAATCACTTGCGGAGCAGGGCGCTGAGCACATTGAAAAAGCGGTAACTCGTTTGCTCGTCACTACTGAACAAATTGGTTCTTTGAATGAACAAATGGCAGAGCTTGCGGCAGCGGCAGAGCAGCAATCTCATGCGACCAACTCGATCACTGGATTGATGTCCGATATAACTCAATCAGTGGATGAGGTTTCGAATAACAGCCAACGTGCATCAGAGACATCATTGCAAGTAAAAGAGCAAGTTACTGAGCTGAATCAACAGATGGCAACTTTCAAAACGGCATAGATAAGGTTTACGTCTGTTCATCTACTTTTGAACGTTAACCAAATAGTAAAAAAGCCCCAATTCTTTTTACACAAAAAGGATTGGGGCTTTTTGTTGGATGATACGCCGATATTCGTCTGCTTGCTCATTGGATTTGGCTATTTAAATCATAGCTAAAACCAAATTTTCTTCACCGAGTCAGAGTCGTAATATGACTCCATCGGCAGCAAATACTGCAAAAGAATTTTTAAACTTTATACCAATCCCGGTAAGAGAATAGTTCGTTACTACGATTGGTATCATCCTTCTAGGAGCAACATTATGAACAAACAAGTAAGCCTAATTGGTCTAGACAGCGAACAATCAGCACAACTAGCTCAACAGTTAAATCAACTGCTAGCGCATTACCAAGTGTTGTACATGAACTCTCGCGGTTACCACTGGAACATTAAAGGTGCGCAATTCTTCGAACTGCACGTAAAATTTGAAGAGATTTACACTGATCTACAAACAAAAATCGATGAGCTTGCAGAGCGTATTCTAACTTTGGGTCATACGCCAGCGCACTCATTCAGCAACTACTTGGAAGCAAGTGAAATTAAAGAACATCAAAACGCGACTTCTGGTGAGGAGTGTGTACAAGGTCTGGTTCAAGGCTTTAGCGTTCTACTTCTAAAACAGCGTGAGATTCTACAAAACGCGGGTGAAGCAGATGACGAAGGTACAGCGGCATTGATGGGTGACTACATCCGTGAGCAAGAAAAATTAATGTGGATGCTTAACGCTTACCTACAAGGCTAAGCAGCGCATCACCCAAGCAATCCTTGGGAACGCATGAAACAATCGGGAATAAGTCATAAGGGGCACGTTGGTGCCCCTTTTTTTGTTTGCGTATTTTATATGTGTGCTTTATTTGCGTGGTAAGGATTCAAAACGGCTCAATAAATCACTGAGTTCATTAAGCGCCAATGAGGCTGAATCATTGAAGGTTTCTTGATTACCGTGATGAACAAGGCAAGAGGGCATCTGCGCGTTATACGCTGCCTGCAAGTCGTAAAGGTAATCGCCGACATAAAGCACTTCATTAGGCATCAAACGCCACTCTTTCGCCAACACCTGCAAAGACAATGGGTCTGGCTTGGGCGGGAAGCATTCACGAGTGATGACTCGTTCCACTGAGATTTGGTTGTGCTCTAGTTTGCGCTGCGTGGCGATTTGGCAGTTGCGCGTCACGATAGCGGTTTTGATTTCATTTTGATGCAAGTGGGCGAGTAATTCATGGCAGCCAATCATTGGAGCAGACTGCTCAGCATCAGAAATCTCGTAATCAAATATCACGTTATGAGCGTGCTCTCGATGATGAGGGTGCTCAAGTGCGTCGACAAAATCCAATAGATCTTCACTCTGCGGACAGCCAAGCTGTTGTCGCAATTCGCCGAAGTTCATATCAGAACTCACCAAGGTGTTGTCTAAATCAAACACCACGGCTTTAATTTTATCGAGCTGTAAAGGGAATGGAATCATAATGACCTCGTACAACTTAACCGAACTATCGTTTTAAAAAACAAAAGGTTATTGTTAAGTTTAGATTCTTCTGCTTGGATTGTACGAAAATAAATCACTAGTACGTCACAAATTAAATAGTCTTAACGATTTTAGTGTTTGATTACCTTTCCTCAAGACGAAAGATTTTGCCGCTGTCGGTAGAAAAGTAGATATAACCATCGGGGCTGATGGTTATATCTCTTACTCGCTCACCAAGATTCTCCATCAATCTTTTTGATTCGGTGAGCTTGCCATTCTCAATAGAAACTACGTTGATGTGCGCCAGTTTCAATGCACCGGCGAGGATTTTTCCGTCCAATTCAGGGTACTTATCGCCACGGTACAAAATCATGTTACTTGGTGCGATAGAAGGGATGTATACCAGTTTTGGATCTTCCATTCCCGGTAACGACTTAGCTTCCCCGACGTCCAACGGACCCCAATACTCTTTACCATGAGAGACTTTTGCCCAGCCGTAGTTCGCGCCTTTCTTGATTAGATTAATTTCATCGCCACCCCGTGGTCCATGTTCAATCGACCACAGCTGTTTTGTTGCTTCGTCGTAAAACATACCTTGTGGGTTACGGTGCCCGTAACTCCATATCTCATGACGAGCTTCGGAAGGTTTGAATGGGTTGTCTTGCGGAACCGAACCATCAAGATTAAGGCGTAGAATACTGCCAGCATGGGTTTGAGTGTCTTGTCCATTATCACGTTCGCCACGGTCACCGATTGAGAAGTAAACTTTATCGTCTACAAATGAAATTCGACTGCCGTAGTGGCGACCTGTATCGGTGAAGGCATCAGCAACAAAGAGATCTTTCCAACCTACAAGCTGATTGTTTTGCAATTGCGCCGTCGCTAACGCCACCGTATTGCCTTTGCTCGTACGCTTGCTGTAGGTAAAGAAGAGTTGCGGGTTTTGCTTATCGGCATTCGGTGCGAGCGCAACATCCAATAAGCCGGCTTGTCCACTGGTGTTCACATCGGGAACGTTAAACAGCTTTTGAGGTTTGCCTGTGGTGATATCCAGCAACGAAACCGTACCGTTCTTTTGATTGACGATAACGCGTTGATTATCTAAGAACTCGATCCCCCAAGGGATCTGAAATCCACTCGCCACTTCGTTGGCGCGGTATTCGGCAGTGTTGGCAGAACAGGATAAACAAGCGAGTAGGGTAGCAGCAATCGTTCTCATGGTTCCTTCCAATATGAATCGTATTAATACTTAAAAGCTAACACTAAAAGACTATGTTTGGCAGAGATTCACTTGTATATGAATGTAAAAAATCCCCGATACGAGATCGGGGATTGAATTAAGGCTAGAGAATTGTTTAGTTAGCGAGATTACATCGCTTCTTCGAAGATCTTAGAAATTTCTTCGTGAGTTGCTTGTTTAGGGTTAGTGAAACCACAAGCGTCTTTCAGTGCGTTGTCTGCTAGTGTTGGGATGTCTTCTAGTTTCGCACCAAGCTCTTTAATACCTGCTGGGATACCCACATCTTTCGCTAGAGTAACGATAGCGTCGATTGCTGCCGCTGCACCTTCTTCAGCAGACATGCCTTCTACGTTTACGCCCATTGCTTTTGCTACGTCACGTAGACGCTCAGGACATACTTGCGCGTTGTAACGCTGTACGTGAGGTAGAAGAATCGCGTTACAAACACCGTGTGGAAGGTCGTAGAAACCACCTAGCTGGTGTGCCATTGCGTGTACGTAACCTAGAGAAGCGTTGTTGAACGCCATACCCGCCATGAACTGTGCGTATGCCATTTGTTCACGAGCTTCTAGATCTTCACCGTTTTTCACTGCTGTGCGTAGGTAAGCTTGGATAAGCTCAATCGCTTTGATTGCTACTGCATCAGTGATTGGTGTTGCCGCGATAGATACGTAAGCTTCAATCGCGTGAGTTAGGGCATCCATACCTGTTGCCGCAGTTAGCGAAGCAGGTTTAGCGAGCATTAGCTCTGGATCGTTTACCGAGATAAGCGGTGTTGTGTGCTTATCAACGATAGCCATCTTAATGTGACGCTCTTCGTCAGTGATGATGCAGAAACGCGTCATTTCAGATGCAGTACCCGCCGTCGTGTTGATCGCGATAAGTGGCATCATTGGTTTTGCAGATTGGTCTACGCCTTCGTAATCTGCGATTTTGCCGCCGTTAGAAGCAACAAGCGCGATACCTTTCGCACAGTCGTGTGGTGAACCGCCGCCTAGAGAGATAACGAAGTCACATTCGTTATCAGTAAGAAGTGCTAAGCCGTCGTTAACGTTGCTGATAGTTGGATTTGGTTGAGTGCCATCAAACACAACGGTTGCTACATCGCGCTCAGTGAGAAGGTCTTGAACTTGTTTGACTACACCGATTTGGTTAAGGATCTTATCCGTAACGATCAAACCTTTTTTAAAGCCTTGAGATTGGATGCTGTCTGCTGCGTCTTTCAAACAACCAGCGCCCATTAGGTTTACCGTAGGGATAAAAAATGCACTTGTCATATTGGATAGCTCCGTCGTTATTTTTAATAATCTTTCTTAATTTGCCATTTACTGTCGCACATTCGTTTCCAGATTGAAGTTGATCTAAAGCAAGTTTACCCACTTAGAGGTACTTGCAAGAGAAAAACTGTGACAGTGATCTTGTTGCACTGCGTATAAGTGCAACACTGATATAAAGTAGAACAAATATGAAACTATGGACGCAAACGATTGGCAGAAATTGACTTCTGACGCGGATATATCTCTAAATTCGACTAAAGTATAAAAAATCCCCATTAATAACTTAATTATCAATGGGGATAGGGAAGTGTTTTATAAGCTAACTACTAATAATTAAGCTATTTTAATCAGTTTTGATACTAACTTTTCGATACCTGAAGCCGCTTGAGAGATATTCTCTGCCAACATGTAAGCAGGGGTTGAAAGTATGAGGTGTTTTTCATCAAAAACGATGTCTTCGACAGGGCACGTGGTGTGTTCACCGCCCATTTGATTAAATGCTATTGAGACTGCCTCATCGTTGCCTACCGTTCCTTTCACGCCTTGCTCATAAATCATCGGAATAATGACAGGAGAAATACACAGATAGCCAGCTGGTTTTTTCGCATTAGCAAACGCGCGACAAGCTTGAGCTACGTGTGTGTTAATGGAGCACTCCGCACCCGAAACAGCGAAGTCGGTTAAGTTTTTCGCGGCACCAAACCCACCTGGAAGCAGTAGGGCATCGTATTCATCGACGTTAAGTTTGGCGACATCGTCAATATTTCCGCGTGCAATACGAGCTGATTCGATCAATACGTTACGTGTTTCATCCATTTCGTCACCAGTTAGGTGATTGATGACGTGGAGTTGGTCAATGTTAGGTGCAAAGCAGTGCCAAGTTGCACCTGCCTTCTCGATGGCGTAGAGCGCCAACACTGCTTCGTGGATCTCAGAACCGTCGTAAACGCCTGAACCACTTAAAATGACTGCGACTTTTTTCATGTTTGGATTCCTTTACTCTGAACGTTCCTTAGATTGCTCTTCGCTATCTAGACCATGCGTTTCCGAATGTGTTTTAACGTTTTCACTCTCGTTGTCATCTTCATCATAGTAGCGCACAACAAAGGGTGTAAGCATAACACTAGAGGGCAGAAAATGTTTCATATCGACTCCAACGGCTTAATAGAATGATTTTTATACTGATTTTTATAAAACAGTACGTTGAACCTGATCATTTTTGAGTTAAGCTGACGTTTCCTTTGGCATTCGTGAGTGGTAGGTCACATGAAATCAGTGCAATTTCGTTTCACACTTTATGGTTGTATCGCGATTCTCTCTTGGAGTTGTCTGCTTGGCATCGCGAGGTTGGTTACGGAGAGTTTAGGTCCTGTAGGCGGGGCAGCCATGTTGTACTCTCTTAGCTCTGTTTTCCTTCTTATCGTGGTCGGTATTCCAAAGTTGTCTTACTTTTCTCCCAAGTATCTTGCGCTTGGTGGTGCGATGTTCGTCTGTTATGAAATATTTCTCGCTCTATCTTTGGGATATTCCAACTCGCGCGCGCAGGCAATTGAGGTGTCGATTGTCAATTACCTTTGGCCCGCACTGACGGTTTTATTTGCGGTCCTTGGCAGCAATAAAAAAACAAACTGGTTGCTTTATCCCGCAGTTACGCTGGCGTTTGTTGGGGTTGCTTGGACTGTGAGCGGTGAGAATGGCTTATCCATAACTCAGATCATGTCCAATGTTAGTAGTAACCCTCTGGTGTATTTTATGGCTTTCGCTGGCGCGGTTATATGGGCTTTTTATTGCAACTTAACCCAAAGGCAGCAATCTAAACATAATGCGATTACCCTGTTTTTTATTGCAACAGCTGTTTCGCTTTGGGTCAAATACGCGTTTACGGATGAGCCACCAATGACATTCAGTTGGGAAGCGATGGGGTACTTAGTGGCCTCTGCGGCTTTAATGGCTGGTGGTTATGGTTTATGGAATATCGCGATCGTTGGCGGCAATATGGTTTTTCTCGCCACCTTGTCTTACTTCACACCCATTTTTTCCGCTTTATTTTCTTCCATTATTCTTGGCGTAACTCTGAGCCATAGCTTTTGGCAGGGCGTTGTGATGGTAACGGTGGGCTCGCTGATGTGTTGGTTAGTCACCAAAGAGAAGCGCGAAGCGGCTGGGTAAGTTACCAACGAGATCAGAGAATTTAAGTGAGCAACGAACAGATCTCCCTTGCGAGCTGTATTCGAATACGAAGCAACTAAATCGAAAAAATTAAAAAAGCTCCCGAGATTGGGAGCTTTTTATTGAGTTTTAACGGCTCTTTGGTGGCACTCTAATAAGCGACGTTCAAGTGTAGTTGAAGCTTGAATCTGTGCTTCGACAGTCGCTTGATAAGCTGCTTACGAGTGTGCTCTAGTGTATCAAGCTCCAATGTGTCGTCATCAATATGTACGTCCACATTTACTCGTAGCTCTTGGCCCACCTTCGTTACGCCAGCCAGTTTCAATTGATGCTCAGTCACTTTTTCAATCTCAAGAACATCTTTGCCAACGCTCTGACACAGCTCTTTGCTTGGTGTCATCATTAGTAGTTCACGTAAGGCACCTACTAGCATATCGAACGGTACTTTGAGGAAGTAAAAGCCCATTAAAACCATCATCATGGGATCGGCATATACCGCATACTCAGAGAATGGCGTTAGTGAAACAGCCCAAGCCGAGATAAATCCTACGGTCACCGCCACACTTAGCAGAGTATCCATTTGCCACTGTTTTTTCTCCGCTTCAATCAAGCCTGATGAGAAGCGGCGGCTGCGTTTCGCCATAAACCACCAAGCGTAACCACAGCCGATAACATTCACGATGCCGAATAAGGTCGCAATAGAAGCATCGACCTCGCGACCTCCAGACATCAATGCTGATATCGCAGAGTAGAGAGAGAAGCTTACAACCACTAAAATGACGGCTGCTTTTATCGCAATAACGATTGGTTCTAAGACCGCTTTTCCAAATGGGAATACAGATTTTGAAGGCTTGTTAATATAGTAAGAAGCGGCCAGTGACAATAAAGTTAACAGTAAGCTGACCAAAGAGTAAACACCGTCAAAAACGATGACAATTGAGCCTACAAGCAAGCCAAGTACCATACCACCAGCAGCGAACCCAGATGCCAAAAGGGCTGAAATGGTTAGAATACGGTTTTCGTTTTTGCTTGTCCTGTCACACATAAAAGATGCCTTTGAATTTTAATACCTTACTATTCTTCGCTCATAAGGTAATTTAGGCAACCACAAAGTGACCAGTAACTAATCTAAAAAAATGCGTTTTTATTTATGTTCTTACAAAACAACGACTTACTGTTGTTTTTTGGTGTCAGTAAAATTGACGCTCACTGATAAAATGTTTAGAAGTCAAATAAATACTCGCTCAATTTATCTGCTAACCACGTCATTGCAGGATGCTCAGCATGGCCGTTAGGTGAAAACATACAGTAGTCTTCTTGCGTCAATCCGTATGTGTGTTTGATAACGGCGAGCTTCTGCTGACGAAGGTAATGGCGGATTAATGGTTCTGGAAGCACGCCCCAAGCGTCTTCTTCTAAGATGGTGTTCAGCATGTAGTCAAAACTCGAAAAACCAATATATCGAGTCGAGAAAGGTTGCAGTTCAGGGTTGTCTTTCTCATTTAGGTACACCATTAGTGCTTGCATTTGACTACGTAGATCTTCGTCTGAGACACGGCGCATCTTACTTAGGCGGTGTTCTACACTGCATACTGACATCATACGTATCTTGCCTAACGGGTTGTATACGATACGAGGATCGTCTACTCGCTCATAATCAACGCCGAAAGCAAAATCTACTTGGTGGGTACTGACCAAGTTGGCTAAGTCGCCACTGGATGCCAAGATTAAGTTGAAGGTTGTTGAAGGAAAGCGGTTATTCAATGTATGAGATAATTCTTGCCAGAGATCATCAGGTAAGGAGTCGTCACGTGCTACCCAAACTTCCGCGTTAAACCCTTCCGAGATTTGAGCGCAGGTCTTTCTGACCCGTTGTGCGATGATAAGTAGGTGTTCGCAATCTTTGTAAATGGCTTTCCCAGCTTCAGAGAGGGTGAGCTGGTTGCCAGTTCGGTTAAACAATTCAACGTCGAGATCTTTCTCTAATGCCTTAATCGACATACTGAGTTTGGTGCGATTGCAGTCGAGTTGCCTTGCCGCTTCAGAAACAGAACCACACTCAGCGATGGTGCAGAAGGCTTCTACTTGAGTTAAGTTCATGATTTGACACAACCAATAAATGAATTCAAATAATTTGGGTATTATGCAGATGCGCTCCCAAAGCCATGAAAGATTATCGAAAAAAACGCGAATCCGCCAGATAAGTCTATGGTCTTTTAACGGTTTTGCGGTAATCTATGTGGGTTACAAAAAGTGAACATGGAGGCCACGATGGCACAAGATTGGGACGGCTTAGCAAAAAACTGGGAATCAAATCCAGCAACAGAGCAATTTGCGCAGTCGGTGTTTGAGCAGTTACAACAGCTAACTCAGCTTGATGGCATTAAAGTACTAGATTTTGGATGCGGAACAGGGCAGTTAAGTCAACGATTGTCACCGATGGTTAAAGACATCGTAGCATTAGACGCATCGGAAGCCATGATTGAGGAACTCGATAAAAAAGAGCTCGTCAACGTAGAACCTGTGGTAGATGCACTATCTCGCGGCTTGGTTGCTCAGCACCCTGCGTTTCGTGGACAGTTCGACTTGGTGGTTGCATCATCAGTTTTAGCGTTCGTGGAAGACTTAGACGCGTCATTAACGATCTCGCATTCTCTACTTAACCACGGCGGCTATTTTGTTCATTTTGATTGGATTGCAGAATGTGAACAAGACGGTTTTACCCTTGCGAAGTCTGAGCGTGCACTGAAAGAAGCGGGTTTTACTGAAGTTGAATCGCGACACGTTTTTGACATTACATCTGATGGTAAAACAATGTCGGTATTAATGGGGCTTGGTCGTCGCTAATACCGCTGAATAAAGAACAAAAATTGACAAAAGCGAGCTAACAAGCTCGCTTTTTTCTTATCTGCTGAGGGTATGTGTAACTTCACTTGCTCTAAACAAGTCGTCATGGTGCAGGCAAGGACATACTCGAACAACTAAGTCTTCGGAGGTTATTTTGAGACGACTATCCTGCGTATCTCCTCCAGCACTTCAGGGTTGGCTATTGCGCCTAAATTTTCGACGTTTCGGTTGTTAACAACTTGCTTAACGGCTAACTCGACCAGCTTTCCTGAGCGTGTCTTAGGTATATCGCTTATTGCGTAAATCGCACTAGGTACATGCCTTGGAGAACATGCAGACTTTAGCTGTGCTTTGATGGAAGCGATCATCTCGTCATTGAGCTCTTCCCCTTTGACTAATTGGACAAACAGCCATATTTGTTCGTTGCGATCGACTTCTTTTCCTACTGCGATCGAATCTAGAATACCGTCTATACAGTTCACTTGCTGATAGATTTCGGCCGTGCCGATTCTTACGCCACCGGGATTCAACGTGGTATCACTTCGACCATAAAACACGTATCCCCCAACGCTGGTCTGTTCAACATCATCGCCGTGGTGCCAAATATTGTCGAATTTATCCCAATAAGCGCGATGATATCTCTCACCGGTGTCGTTCCAAAAGCCAGTAGGGAAGTTGGGTAATGGATTGGCACAAACCAACTCACCGCGCTCTCCCATTACGCTATTACCTTGTGGGTTAAAGACTCGGACATCAACCCCTAACCCTGCTGATTGGCACTCTCCCCGATAAACGGGAGAAATAGGGTTGCCCAGAACAAAGCAGCCACAAATGTCTGTTCCGCCAGAAATCGAGGCGAGGTGTACATCTTCTTTAATGTGCTGATAGACATAATCAAACTGTTCTGGATACAGAACAGAGCCCGTTGAGCAAATGGTTTTCAGACTTGGAAATGCATCACTATTCTGCGGAGAAAAAGATGCTTTTTCCAGCGCCTCTAGGTATTTTGCTGAGGTTCCAAACAGCGTCACTTCGGCTCGTTCTGCGAGGTCCCAGAGCACATCATGAGTGGGGTAAACAGGGCTACCATCAAAAATCACCAAACATGCACCGCTCGCGAGTGAAGAAACGTGCCAGTTCCACATCATCCAACCGCAGGTCGTGTAATAAAACACTCGGTCGTTCGGTTGGATATCGCAATGCAGTTGATGCTCTTTCAAGTGATTAAGCACCGTTCCGCCGACGGAATGAACGATGCATTTCGGTTTGCCTGTTGTGCCTGAAGAATAAAGCACAAATAGCGGATCGTTAAAATTCACACGAGTAAAAGTCAACGCTTCGGGGGTGTATTGATTCAGGACATTTTGCCAATCTTGGGTGCAGACATCGCATTCAAAAATGTGTGGTTTAAGGTAGCTAATTTGGCAAACTTGTTTAAGACCATCAAGATGATCCGCAATATGCTGGTTTTTCTCAGACATATCGAAAGTTTTGCCATTGAATGTATAGCCATCACAAGTAAACAGGATTTTGGGTTTCACTTGACCAAAGCGCTCCAAAACGCTTTCGACGCCAAAATCAGGTGAGGTGGAAGTCCAGGTCGCCCCTAAACTGGTGGTTGCTAGCATAGCTATCACCGTTTGAGGTAGGTGAGGTAAATAACCAGCGACGACATCACCTTGCTTAATTCCACATTCTTTCAACCATTGCTGCACACTCGAAACTTCTTCGCACAATTGTTTCCATGTGTAGGTCTGTTTTTCTTCACGTTCATTTTCAAACCAAATCGCGAGATCATCGGGTTGGTGACACGCGTAGGTTAGCAAATTTTCGGCGTAGTTAATTTGCGCGTTTGGGAACCATTTTATATCCCTATTTTCGACGGGTTGCTGCCAGCGACTTTCTGCTCGCTCTTTTATGGTCTCTCCCTGAGTGCCAATGACGTCGCAGAATAGCCAAACTTCCTGCCAAAATTTTTCTACATGATCGAGTGACCATTGATGCAGATCAGCGAAACTTTCAAGGGTATTTCCTTGTCGATTAATGTGTTCAATAAACTGTGTAATGTTGGCTTCTTCGATACGACTTTCGCTCGGTTGCCATACTTTGCTGCTCTCGCGCATAGGTCCCTCTATAACAAAGTGATAACAGGTTTTAGTTTGAGAGGAATACACGATAAAGTCAAACAAGCCAGATATTATATCGTGTCATAAAAATCATGCAGTTACGATGAGTTGTAAACAATATGTTACATCGGGATGATGCTGAGAAAATCGCGCAGGGATTGGAAGCTCTTAAGACTACAGATAGGCTTAATGTAAAGGATTTGTTAATGGAGATGAGCCATGACCCAGTATCGTTCTAAACCCGTAAACCAGGAAGGCAGGGTTGAATGGAGCCGTGAAGAAGACGCCATTTGGCGAGATTTGGTAACACGACAAATGGGTGTGATCCAAAACAGAGCTTGTGAGGCTTATTTACACGGTTTGACGCTGCTTGATTTACCTCAAGACCGCGTTCCTCAGTTACCAGAAATTAATCGTGTCTTGATGGAGACAACAGGTTGGCAAGTGGAGCCCGTTCCCGCGCTTATTGATTTCGACCGATTTTTTAATCTACTCGGTAATAAGCGCTTTCCAGTCGCCACATTCTTGCGTACAAGAGATGAGTTCGATTACTTACAGGAGCCAGATTTCTTCCACGAAATATTTGGTCATTGCGCGATGTTAACCAACCCAGACTTTGCTGCATTTACCGAGCATTATGGTCAACTAGGGCAAGCCGCTACCCCAAAACAAAGAGCCTATCTCGCTCGCCTCTACTGGTTTACCGTAGAGTTTGGCTTGGTGAAAGAAGGGGACAAAACCAAAATTTACGGTGGTGGTATTCTTTCATCTCCTGGCGAAACCCTCTACGCATTAGAGAGTGATGTAGCAATTCGCGACCCATTTGAATTACAAACAGTGCTGAGAACGCCTTATCGTATCGACATCATGCAACCGAAGTACTACGTGATTGATGACTTTTCTCAGCTTTTTAAAATCAGTCAGTTAAATTTATTGAAACAAGCCGATCTAGCGATTGAAGCTGGACTGCTTCCTCCACTTTTTGAACCAAAGGAACCTGCTCATGTTGAATGAACAAAAATGCGAAGCTTGTAGTATCGATGCCATTGCACTAAGCAAAGAAGAACAACAATCTCTGCTGCTGCAATTGTCTGATTGGCAGATCATTGAAAGAGAAGACATACCTCAACTAGAAAAGGTGTATAAATTTAAGAACTTCAAACAAGCATGGGCTTTCAGTAACAAAATCGCGGAACTGGCAGAAGATGAGTTCCACCATCCCTCTATTTTGTTGGAATGGGGTAAGGTTACCGTAACGTGGTGGAGTCACTCTATCAAAGGTCTGCATAAAAACGATTTTATCTGCGCATCAAAGTGTGACTCGCTAGCATCGGCAGAGTAGGACATTACCTCATACAAAAAACGCCCGGCTTATGTCGGGCGTTTTGGTTCTAAATGACTTTTACATTACTTTATAGATTGATTCGGAAGACGGATGTCGTGCCCGATACCTCATTGCCAACGACGATAAAATGACCACCGTTACGGGTAAAGTAATTAATGGACTCTGGACCTAAATCGCCTGCTTTTGGATTGTATGTGTCATTCATGCATTCGCCATCTTCGACTTCTGTACATACTGGCTGATTGTAATCACGGCGGCTTACGTAATGCATAAACTGCGCTTGTTTCGGGTCTGTGATGTCATAAATCATGATACCGCCTTGACGCTCCAAGCCGATAAACGCGTAATGACGACCGTTAATTTGTGCTACTTCAATCGCCTCTGGCTCAATACCTTTATCATCACTTCGGTCATCGCCACTATTATTGTTATCGTTGGTGCTGTTGAAGTTCTTGCCTTCATTCAGCAGCGCGATAGTCGCGAAATCGTCACCACTATCGAAGACCAACTTGCCGTTTTCATCCCAAATCGAAAATGAACGCGCGCCAAATGATTGAACATTCTCTTGTGCAGAAAGCGTTTGTTCCGGCTTAATCACTTTTAAACGCGCGAGTTGTTGTTGTCTTTTAGTGCCTCTGCCAATGGGTGTTCTGCTGCCACTTTCAGCTTCTTACCGCGCACTTCATCAATATGGCTTAAACAGGTTCCTTGCTCAGATGTATATTCATCTGTACCGAGGTAATCGTCTTCATCCCACATGAAGCCAGCTTTGTCGCACAGTTCTTGAGTGGTTTTGAATCCGTACTCACGCCCGTCGCCTTCATTTGCCGATACGATGTAAGTACTCCCATTCACTGAGTAGCTGTCGATAGTGTCAGGCATAAATAAGCCAACCAGTTGTGGGTAGCTTTTCAAGTTCCCAAGGATTTTGTCTTTGTTGGATGCATCGAGTTTAGCGCCCGACCAAGACTTCTCACCCAAGCCAACAATTCGCTCTACTGATTTGCTCTCTGGATTGACGATTGCCATGGCGTTATTTTCTTGTAGCGCGACATAGATTTTGCCGTTATCTGCAAAAGTGAGGTATTCCGGCTCTAGATCTTGTGCGATGGTGGCGTTTGCCCCCGAAATACGCACATTCTTTGGAAGCTCTGCTTTTCGTGAATCATCAAATTCGTTAAAGCCAATTTGTGACACTTCTGCTTGAGTAACACCAAGGCTCAGATCGATCAAAGTGATACTACCTTCAGGGTCAATGCTGTAATCGCTGTTTGGTTCTCCTTCATTAGCGGTTGCGATGTATCGGCCATCTTTCGAGAAGTCAACCATGTCTGGCAATGCGCCTGTTGGAAACGTCATGACTAATGACAAATCGTCGGAGCGGTACAAGCCAACAATACCATTCGCTTGTTTATTACTGTTTTCAATCGCAACAGCTACCAAACCATTGAATACAGCGACACTGTTTGCTGCGCCAATTTCAATGCCCGCTGCTTCGCCAGCGCTGTTGAGATCAATGAATGCGCTTTGCGTTGGTACGCCGTTGTCATCCATAGAAAGTACATCGATACGTTTTGCTTGAGCATTCACCACATAGAGCTTATCTGTACAGGCGTCATAACTCACGATTTCAGCTGCCGATGTATCGAATGGAGCATCAGCAACGGATGTCCCGATAAACGTTAACCCTTGAATTGAAGTTTCCCCAGTAACGGGCGCAGTGGTAGGTTTGCATTGTGTAGCGAATGAAGCCACGGTATCTTCGGGTTGTGATGAACACGCGATGGCAAGTGATGACAATGCGAGTGCACCGATTGCCTTTAAAGGGGTGATCATGATATCTCCTTATCAATCCGATAGGTTGTCAATCAGCATGGGTTTTATGCTGCTGTCCATTTCCGCAACTGGAATGATAGAGCGCTGAATGACGTGTGATTTGGTAAGGCTCTGAATATATGTATGATTGATGACTCTTATATTGGCTTTTTATGAAACTAATGTGTCATCAATATGATGAAGTAGGGATAGAGGAATAATGGAATTAAAATCGTTTTTAGATTTATTGGCAGCGTCACCAGAGCAGGTCGAATTTGAAGCAACGATGGCGGTGATCGAAGATAACTATACGTTTGAGCCAACCGCTTTTGTAAATGGTGAGACACAAAACAATGCAGGCGAGAACAACGGTTCGTGTAAGATCTTCGCTTTCGGTTTGCTAAACAACCTAGACAAAGAAGCGACGCTAGCCTGCTTTGGCCGTTTTTATCGTGAAGATGTATTGCAGTATCCAGAGAACAGCGATCACCAGAATATTCGTAATTTTATGGTGACAGGGTGGGAAGGCATTAAGTTTGAAGCGTCCGCTTTAACCGCTAAATAAACACCAGTCAGAAAACGATGATCAGTAAGCCAGTCGTATTACGCGACTGGCTTTTTTTCTAGACATTTTCGGCACAAACACAGCTGGTTGGCGCTTGGCTTGGGTAAATCACGGGTTTCTATAGTAAAGCACCAGCATGTCTCTTTGCCTGCGGCGATATCACAATGGGCTTGAGTCCCGCACTCAGGACAACTGTGCGTTGAATCTTCTCCTGCGATTTGTTCGATAATCGCATCTCGTTGGAGATCGGTTTTGTCTTTCCATTGGATGATTTCATCCATCGTTCGGTGACAACCAGAGCATATTCCGGCGTTATTTTTACATGCAGCTCGACAAGGTGACTTCATTGCTTTCTCGTTCTCATTTTTTATGCCGCGTACTCTAGCATAAAGCGAGTCAAGGCCGCCAAAAATAAACGTGACTGCGATTTGCTGGTGAGGAGGGAGAACCAGTGTTACCCTTGGACGAGTTACCTTAACTCTCTGTCACTTATGTTAGAAAAAGAAAACCTCATTAAACTCGCTAGAATGCAAATGCCATTTGGGAAATATGCAGGGCGAGTGTTAATCGACCTGCCTGAAGAATACTTACTGTGGTTTGATAAAAAGGGCTGGCCAAGCGGCGAGCTAGGGGATTTGCTCAAGCTATGTTTAGCGCTCAAAATTGAAGGCTTAGATAGTGTCGTGAAGCCTTTGAAGCGTATGTAACTAGCCACAGAAACTCCCACTCTTAATGAAAAGACTTATTATGAATTTTGATATCGATGCACTGAAACATCACCAATTGGTCGAAGATGGTAAACTAGAGGGATGTTACATTCATCAGCCAGCTCAAGGTAGCCAACACAATGACAAAGCTGTTTTGGCAGAGCGCCAAGCGTTGGAAAAGTTGGGATATAAGGTAATACAGCTTAAAGCTAAAGGCGGGACAACAACGTTTGCCGAGGCGATGCAAAAGCTTGCGAAGGAAACTGGTCACCTGCCTAAGGAGTAAGTGAGTGTAACCTGCCACAGCCTTACAAGTTCTCCCACCAGACTATTTTTTCATTCAAAAGAGCCAGACCGTTAGGCTAACTCTTTATGCCCCAAAAAAGAACTGGAATAAATACTCTACAAAATTTGGTTCGTACGTTTTACCCTGCGAAAAGTTATCCGATTGAATGTAACTCAACACTATTGAGCCTTCATTGTGCTTGTTTGATTAGTCAAACTGCCTATTTAATTGGTTAAATCATCATGCAATCTTGTTGGGGATGATAAATCACTGAAAATATTGTTATTATCCTTTTTATTTATCAGTAAAACCGACTCCCATGAGATATGAATCCTCTCCTGTAGCCCCAGAAGAAAGACAAGAAACCACTAGAGAACGAGCAGCACGTCAACGCTGAGAACGTCAGGAAGAGCTGAGATCTACCGCGAGAGATGAGAAACGATGGGCTGAAAATAGAGAGCGCGTTCTTGCTGAACGCAAAGCGGTCCAACAAGCTTACGACCTAACAGAAAAAGAATGGAACGATGATTTACAAAAGCAAGCTAAAGAATATCAGTGGGACACCTCTCAACAAGAGAACGTGAGTATTGCGGTACTGACTGTTGAAGAAGGTAACGAGTATTTAGACTTGCTCATCAAAGACTCGCATGGACAACTTTCGAACGGCAAGGACTACACTGGCGTAGGCATGGGGCTTAAAGGCGCTTATGAGGTCGCTAAAGAGCTTGGCGGTTGGGGGCAACCGCTAAAGCTGTCAATATCAATGGTGTAATGAATATTGTGGTTGAGAACTACAAGCCTAAATATTTAGACCTAGGTATCCGTTGGCAAGAAGCAACACCACAAATGCTTAAAATTGGTCATGCTCTAAATACTGTTCAAGGCAATGTCAGTTTCTTGAAAGGCAACATCTATGTTGAACTTGTGTTTAGTGGTGCGGTTAATGCGGTTGACTACATTCTACATGATGAAAAAACGCTAGGTGAAGTGGTCGGCCAATTTACAGCGGATATATCTAAGGGCATTGCCGCAGGAGTTATCGCTCAAGGAATAACTATTCTGGGAGTCGCAACATTAAGTACGGTACTTGTTGTGCCAACCGCTCTAACACTTGGTATTTTCGCTGTTACTGCGTTTATTGTAGGAAAGGAAATATCTAAACTAGATGACCAATTTAAATTTACGGAACCGATGAAGAATCAAGTAGAGAAAACTATTAATGATTTCTAATGAAAAATTTAACCGAAGACTAAAGATAAAGCGTTGGCTTAAAGTGATGGCTAGTTGGCCTCTTATGGTTTTTATGGTGTGGTTGAGCTACAGCTCAATTAATGAGTTAATTAGCATTAACAACTCAATCGGTATCATTCCTAAAGTAAAACTAGCAGGTTTAGTGAACAATGTTGCTTCTTTTGTAGGCCTTCTAATATTTGGTTTTATAGCGATCATTCCCATAGCTATGCTACACAGGTCAACAGAACTATTACTAAAAGTACCATTTTCGACAAAAACAGGGCTATATTCTATAGCGATAATAGTATTAAGTTCTATTGCCTCTGCCATATGGTTAGATAACAACACGAGAGAAAAAATAAAGCAATATGACTATATTGAATGTACTTCTGAACAAGAACTTACATTAAAATCCTCAAGTCGGACGTATGTTTTAGACCCTAGTTCGTGCGATTAAATCATCTTTCAAGCTCTTGGCACAAGCACCCTGCTAGCGTATGTACATGTCATGCGCTAGCTCTCAATACTTGAAGTTATCCATTAGTTGCTAATATTCTATTTGTCGTAACGCATTTTTGTCCAATTATAAGCTATAGGGTTTTCTCAAGCTGTATTTTGCTTTACAGGAGTCAGAGTGCCTGGCTCCTTTTCCCTTTGCTTGTCGCGAACGCTACCATCTTGGTCGTAGAGTATTGGTTATCGAAACCATTAACTCATGTTAGTGAAAGGAAATTCCTGAACTCTATAGTGCTTCTTTCACCAATCTTCTGTTTGGGCCATTATCTCTAACATCCAGACGCGAAATAGCATAAGATACACGGCCTTTACTAGCACTGAGCCACTCATCGTAATGACAGATAAAACACAGCAAGCGACATTTGCCGATCTTGGCCTGATTCCAACATTAGTCGAGCGACTAGAAGCGTTGGAATACAGCCAACCGACGCCCATTCAATCCCGTTCTATTCCTGATATCCTTGAAGGGAAAGATATTATTGGTGGTGCCAATACGGGGTCTGGTAAAACCGCTGCTTTTTCGCTGCCAATCTTGCAAAAAATTGTTCAGCAAGACGAATCAAACAATCGCCGTGGCAACTTCGTTTCCCACCTGATTTTAGTACCAACTCGTGAGTTGGCATCACAGGTGGCATATAACGTCAAATCTTACTCATACCATCTCAGAGATAAGATCAAAACGGTTGCCGTATTTGGTGGTGTATCGGTGAACCCACAAATGCTGGCGCTTCGTGGTGGCTGTGACATTATTGTTGCAACGCCGGGTCGATTACTTGATCTGGTATCCAGTAACGCGATTAAGTTGGACCAAGTAAAAACGCTTGTTCTTGACGAAGCCGACCGAATGTTGAGCCTCGGATTTACCGAAGAACTCAATAAGATTCTTGCGTTACTACCAGAGAAGAAACAGACGCTGTTATTTTCTGCTACTTTCCCTGATAAAGTCACGACGCTGGCTCAGCAGTTGCTCCGCGACCCTGTTGATGTTCAGTTGCAGAGCGCAGAAGCCAGCACTTTGGTGCAGCGCGTGTTTAGTGTAAATAAAGGTGAGAAGACGGCGGTACTCGCGCACTTAATCAAACAGCATCAGTGGCGACAGACTTTGATTTTTGTGAATGCTAAGAATGCCTGTAACCATTTAGCTCAATAGCTGTCAAAACGCGGTATTACCGCTGAAGTTTTCCATGGTGATAAAGGGCAGGGCGCTCGTACTCGTGTCCTTGACGGTTTTAAGTCTGGCGAGATTCAAGTTCTTATTGCCACTGATATCGCAGCACGCGGCCTTGATATTGAAAAACTTCCAGTGGTGATTAACTTCGATCTTCCGCGTAGCCCTGCTGATTATATGCATCGAATCGGTCGTAGTGGTCGTGCTGGTGAAGTAGGTTTAGGATTATCTCTTATCGATTACGACGACTACCACCATTTCAAAGTGATAGAAAAGAAAAATAAGTTCCAACTTGAACGCGAGCAGGTAGTCGGTTTTGAAGTGGAAGACGATCAGAGTGAAGCCTACTTTTTACCAATGAAGCCGCGAGCGAAGCCGGCAGGTACGGGTAAAAAGAAGAAAAAGCGTAATCAATAGAAAACGTAAACTACATGTGAGTTTACTTACGGGAGTTGTTAGAGAAAAGGAATGCTCACTAGCTTGAGTCTTCGCTTCTAGCCATTCCTTTAAAGAACAATAGAGCCCTGCTGGAGCTACCAGTAGGGCTCTATTGCTTTTCAAGATAGTGTTATTGGCGACGAGCAGGGCGTCCGCGAGGTGAACGCTTTTTAAATGCAGACGCTGCTTTGGCTTGTGACTTAAGAATAGAGTCAACGGTTAGCGGCATTGGCTCTTTAGGTTCAAGGCCATGAGGGAAGGTACGAGCTCTTGGTGGTAAGTTGTATTCTTCTTCGCTCGCGCGTGGCATGCGCTTAAAGCGATAAAGGTAAAAGTTTTCTAATTTTTCTCTCGCCCATTCGGTTTTCTTTAAATACTTCACGCTACTTGCAATCGAAGGCTTAGTGTTAAAGCAATTAAAACGCATTGCTGTATCTAGAATGTCCCAGCCGTAAAAATCCACTAACTCTTGCAACATAGTCTCTAGCTTTAATCCGTGCAGTGGATTGTTCTGTTGCAGCTCGATTCTCTCTTCGTCAGTCATCATTTTTAAGGGCCTTACTCATTAAAGGGCGGAGTTTAACAAAGTATACAATGTAGAGATATCTATAGTTACTTTGCGATGGATGCGAGCACAGTGCTCTCTACCTTGAAAGTATAAATCGGAATTGGCCGCTCTACTTGGCTCTCTGCTCAAAAATGACTCTTAAAAGTTCAAGCGTCCCAGCTCGATGTTAAATTATTGTGTAATAAGTGAGATTTTTGTTGTTCTTTTACTAATGTCTAATATTCCTACCCATAGCAACACATGCTTAATAAGCTCAAAATCAAAATTGGTTCATGCCGCTTTCTTAGTATGGCCTAGAAGTTTGATGTGGGTGTTGTCTCGTATTGGTCGAAGGCCTGTCTACCAAGCGAAACTCTAGTTGACGTAGTTCAACGTTGAAACATAAAAGGATGACTCAATGTCTGACAAAAGTAAGACTTTTTACAGGGATGTGCGCAAAAAACCGCATGAATTTGAAAGCCGAGAAGACTTTCTAAATCATGATTTAACCGTCATGAGTTTCCGTCGCTGGGGAATTCATTTGCCTTCACGTGATTACAGTATTGAAATCGAAGACTGGGTACCGGCATTAGCAGCAACCATTGGTAAAGTGGTTATGGTCACTGCCATGGTTTCCGCTTTTGCTGCTCAGTTTGGTTTATCTCCGGAATTCATCGCAGAAAACGTGCGTTACGAATTACTTATCGCTGGAGCCCTGTTCGTCATACTGTTTTCTGCCATCCTAAACCCGAATGCAAACTTAGCGGGAACCCATGGCCCAATGATACCGCTGATTCCTATGATTGCAGCTGCAGGAGGGCACCCTCTCGCGCTAGGTTTGATGGTGTGTGTTTTTGGGTTAATTCTCGCCTTAACCAAAGGTGGCTCTAAACTCATGACTCTTACTGGTATCGGGGTTCGAGGAGGGTTGTTGATCTACCTTGGTGCCGTTGGGTTGCTCGGGCAAATTAATAAGACGGAAGCGTGGGCTGCAAGTACGGACCAAGGTTACATTTCGTTTGTGGTCATAGGCCTAACCGTTATGGTTTACGCTTACTTAGCCAAGATCAATAAACGTTGGCTCGCTATCCCATTGTGCTCTGCACTCGCGGGTATTGTTGCTTATTTGATGGGCGCTGAGTTTGCTTTTACCACAGAACCGGGCCTACCTAATTTCAGTCCATTCTACTGGTGGGGGGAAGATACAGGCTGGCAGCTAGGCTGGCCAACCCTAGAGCACTTTATTGCCGTGACTCCATTTGCTCTACTGGCAGTCGCTATGTGGTCCCCTGATTATCTCGGCCATCGTGTGTTTCAAGAACTTAACTACCCAAAAGAAGCGAAAGGTGTACTCATGGATGTCGACGACACGATGGTCGGAGCATCTGTTCGTCAGGGGGTTGGTTCACTCTTAGGGGGCGGAAACCTAGCTTCTTCTTGGGGAACGTACATGATTCCTGCCGCAATTGCCAAGCGTCCTATTCCAGGTGGCGCTCTGTTGACGGGTTTCATGTGTATTGCGGCGGCGGTAATTGGCTACCCAATGGATCTAGCAATGTGGGAACCTGTTCTGCGCGTTGCTTTGATTGTGGGTGTATTCTTACCACTCCTTGAAGCGGGTATGCAGATGATCCATAAGCATAAAGATTCACTCAGTGCAGGTATCTGTATTTTTGCCTGTGCATTCGTTAATCCAGTCTTCGGTTGGGCAATCACGATGCTGTTGGATAACCTCGGGCTTATCGGCGACCATGAGCGTGCTAACGAACTATCGCGCAAAGATAAATATCTGATTCCTGGCACTGCGTTTATCGTATGTGCAGGCTCCCTTGCTATTGTTGGTCAGCTTCCAGGCATTCCAGCTCTTATCGGTTAATCGAATTATGCTCTAAAGGTATAGTGAGAGCAGTGAGTAAAGGGACTTGCTTCTTAAAATAGTAGACAAAAACAAAAAGCTACCTAGTACCAGGTAGCTTTTTGCATGTAGGGTTAGGCTACGGAGTTAGGCTATATGAGTGATTCAATGCCGTATTTTGCGCCGTAGTGTTCAACGACAAAATCAATGTCTTTGTCACCACGGCCTGATAAGTTGATCAAAATCGAGCCGGTTTCTCCTTGCTGTGCGAGTTTAATTGCGTAAGCGACAGCGTGTGAGGATTCAATAGCAGGGATTATTCCCTCTTCACGAGACAGCTCAAAGAAGGCATCAATCGCTTCGTCATCACTGATTGAGCCGTAATTGACACGGCCAATGTCTTTTAAGTAACTATGCTGAGGCCCAACCGATGGGTAATCCAAGCCACTTGCTACAGAGTACACTTCCTGAGGTTCGCCTTGCGCATCTTTAAGCATGTAAGACTTAAATCCGTGCATGATACCTGGCTCACCGAGTGTGAGTGTTGCAGCATGCTCGCCAACCTTTTGCAAAGAGCGGCCCGCAGGTTCAACGCCGTGAATGGCGACTTGTTCATCCTCTAAGAAAGCAGTAAATAGCCCCATCGCGTTAGAACCACCTCCAACGCATGCGACGAGATTATTGGGTAACTTGCCGGTCATTTCTTTGAATTGAACTCGTGCTTCGTTACCGATAATTGATTGGAAATCTCGTACCATTTTAGGGAATGGGTGAGGGCCAACGACAGAGCCTATCGCATAAAGTTGTGTATCAGGATCTTTCAGATAAGCTTCGAATGCAGAATCTACCGCTTCTTTGAGGGTTTTGCGCCCATGAGTGGCAGGAATGACATTAGCACCAAGGATTCTCATGCGGACGACATTCGGATGTTCTTTGGCGATATCAACTTCACCCATGTAAATGTCGCATTTCAAGCCAACCAATGCCGCGGCTGTAGCAAGCGCAACACCGTGTTGCCCTGCGCCAGTTTCTGCAATTAGTTTCTTCTTACCCATCTTTTTAGCGAGAATGGCTTCCCCTAAGCAGTGGTTAATTTTATGTGCGCCTGTATGGTTTAAGTCTTCGCGCTTTAGGTAGATGTCTGCTCCGTATTTTTTAGACAAGTTTTCCGCATGGAAGATTGGGCTAGGTCGTCCAACAAAGTGCTTATACAGGCGAGCGAGTTCCGCTTTAAATTCAGGATCTTTGCTGCATTCCTCATAAGCTGCGTTGATGTCATGCATGATTTGTTCAAGCTCAGGTGGAACAAAGCTACCACCGTATTCACCAAAGTATCCTTCTTCGTTGGGCATAGTGAGATCAAACGAGTTTTTCATTATTTACATCCTAGTTAACGAAAGTATTGATACTTTTATACCCAAAATTTAGAAGTGGTTGTGTGATCAGTTGCTTAAATCAGAGTTCGCGATCTAGTGCACTAGTTAAAAAGTACAACTTGTGTAGGGGATAATAGTTGTGATGTAGAATCAGGTGGTTTGAATAGATGCAAAAAAGCCTCGAGAGATCCTAGGCTGTCATAAGAACCTCTCGAGGCAAACAGAATGCTGGAAATACACTCTGCGATGGTGTCTGGAAACAAAAATTAGATTCGTTTCCTTTGTCAGATATTAGGGTTTTAGAATGAGTCGATGTCAGCGAAATGTCACAAGTTAATTGCGGTATTAAAAGCTTATTTTTTATTTTTGATTAATGGATTAGAAAGTAACCTAAAACAGGCTAACCTACCGCGTGTTCCGCGTCTTTTAAGTTGGACATGATCTTTCTTTGTCTCGAATCGGCGTCTTTAACCAACACGTGCACTTTAGCTCCTAAAGTAAACGTGGCGCTCTGGCTGGAAATTTTTTGTTTGACTGCATCAAATTCGAACTCACCATTTTGGAAACTTGATAAAGGAATGAGACCTTCGGTTCGGTTCCTCTAACTCAACAAATACCCCGAAGTGTGTGACTCCACACGCTGTCCCTATGAAGTGTTGTCCGATAAATGGCTTCATGTAATGACATTTCAGTGCTGACTCAACCTCTCAGCTAGGGATTATGTGCTCGTAGTTATTAGAATTTATTGATTGAGCAGATATATTTAATTTCATTTTTTCTCTTATATTCGCCAATCGCTTTTATTTTATAAACTTTATTTTTATGAGCAAAGCATGAGGCGAAGTGATTCAGATATGAATGAGATTAATTTAATTCCAAACTGGAATTGCAAGGTAGGTTGTGTGATTACCTAAAGATGTATACCAAAGTGACTTTATTGAAAGTAATTAATGATGGTGTGGGAGAGGTAAGTGATTTGGGTATATAAACTTAGATAGAGAATAGTAAGGGCAGTAATAAGTGGAAGGGGATTGTGGCACCAACAACATTGATGCCACACAAAGAATTACAGAGCAGTTACTTCAGCTGCTTGTAAACCTTTGTTACCTTGTTCAACAACGAACGATACTTTTTGGCCTTCAGTAAGAGTTTTGAAGCCTTCAGAAACAATAGAACGGAAGTGAACGAATACGTCATCACCGCCATTGTCTTGAGAAATAAAACCAAAACCTTTAGTTTCGTTGAACCATTTTACTGAACCAGTTAATTTATTAGACATAGATACCTCTATATTTGATTGTTTTAAATATTGAATTTTTAGCTAATATCAAGTGCTACTATATGATTTTAGAGATAACTATTTTGTCGCAGGAACGTAAACGAGGAATTCGATGTGGAACTGAGAGAAACTTTGATCTTTAATTACATTAATAGCTCTTTCCGTAAGAGCTGATGTGCAGTATACCGACAAAATTAATAAAGGCTAGCCTTTTCTTTTTTATTTTTTGAGTAAACCAAGCGCATTGCTTTCAAAGCATACGCTTGGTGTATAAGACGGCGTGATGTTATAGGTGGCGTCGAGCGCTTAGTGTTTTCTGGTTGGGCCGTTACGAACGATGTCTTTACCATTGTCATATACGTGCTGCGAAACCCAGCGACCGAGGAGCAATTGGTGCTTTTCTCCTAATACGGCAACAAATGGACGACCATCGGTATTAGAGGTGGCTAGCGCAACGCCAGTGACACCTTCAAGGCCAAGAGCGCCGCTTTCTACTAAATGCAGAAATGCCTCTAACTCTTCAATCGTTTCGATTACATGGTTATCAATATTCATTGTATTCAATCTCTTCGAATTGCATTGCGGTCGCGTACTCTACCTAAGTTAAGCGTGGAAACCAAGCTTCTACGTGCGTCATGTAATGAGAGAACCTTGCCCTGCCACTAATCATCAATAAGTTAGTCTCGATAGTCCGGAACTTGCCTAGATTCAATGAGGCAGAAAACACTCTCTGGTTAGACATGAGTCACATAATGTTGTCTGGTTTATCTCATCAATACTTTTGCTATTGGATGGGGTAAAGGGGAGTGCAATAATTTGTAAAACTCTTTTCCTAAAGGCTGTTATGAAGAAAGTCCTGATTACCGGTTTTGAACCTTTTGGTGGTGACGCCATTAACCCCGCCTTAGAAGCGGTCAAGCAATTAGAGGCTGCGGCCATAAAAGGCGGTGTGATAGTTACTTGCCCAGTCCCCGTAGTTCGATATGACTCGGTGAAAGTCGTTATTGAAGCAATAGAAGCGCACCAGCCAGACTGTGTGATTACTGTAGGGCAAGCGGCCGGGCGTAGCGCGATAACCCCAGAGCGTGTCGCAATTAATGTCGATGATTTTCGTATTCCAGATAACGCTGGTCATCAGCCGATTGATGAACCCGTGGTGGCCGATGGTCCTGATGCTTACTTCTCGACGCTGCCGATAAAGCGTGTTGTTCAAACGCTGCAAAAGCAGGGGATACCTAGCCAGATTTCCAACAGTGCCGGAACATTTGTATGTAACCACCTTTTTTATGGCATCCAACATTATCTAAAAGACAAACCTATTCGTCATGGGTTTGTTCATATCCCATTATTGCCAGAACAAGCAGTAGATGGCAGTCAGCCTTCTATGTCTTTGGACATGATAGTCGAAGGGCTAAGGCTGGTGGCGCAAGTTTGTATTGCCAATGATAGCGATATCCTGGTAAGCGGTGGAACGATTTGCTAGTAAGTGTTTTAAAATCCAGTAAGTGTCTGAAAGATAATAATAAGCTCGTCGTTTGATGTTGTAGTAAATGTTAGCTTTGTCAAATTTCACAAGTAGCGAAAGGAGTAGCATTGAATAGTCAGGTTGGATGTTGTTCAAACTGGCATTCCTCTAGTACAGGAGGTGTTAGGGGCTAACTTTACGAAAGGCGAGTTATTATGAAAAGCAACAAAAGTAAGTCAATCGCACTTATCTCTGTCGTTGTTTTCGCGTTGGCTATTGCTGCGCTTAAATTCGAAAACACGCTCGGAGTTCTTCCCATCGTAGTCGCTATTATCGCGTTTTTTACTTGCGTTATTTATACCGGTAGGTACTTGTCCGATATGAAGCGTTCAGAGTTGATAAGTCAGCCCAAACAAGCTCGAAAAATGTGTGCCAACGCATCACGCAATGATCTTGATGAGTGCGATAAAAAGCGTTGAAGCGAGTCACATTCTCCGTATACTTTGCTGGAGCATTAATGCACTAACGTGTCGGAGATAAGCATGTCAAATCGAGTACCAACCAACATACTGACCGGATTTTTGGGTGTCGGTAAAACGACCACGATTTTAAATCTACTGAAGAACAAACCGGAAAAAGAAAACTGGGCGGTTTTGGTCAATGAATTTGGTGAGATTGGCATCGACGGTGCATTGATGACCGACCAAGGCGCGTTGATTAAAGAAGTGCCGGGTGGTTGTATGTGCTGTACTGCGGGTGTGCCGATGTCGGTAGGTATCACCGCATTATTGCGTCAAAAACCGGACCGTTTATTGATTGAGCCGACAGGCCTTGGTCATCCAAAACAGGTTATCGCGACGCTTACCTCACAGCAGTATGAACCTTACGTTGATCTTAAAGCGACGATTGCCTTGGTTGATCCGCGTAACTTAAGTGATGAAAAGTATCTTTCTAACCAAAACTTCGTGGACCAGTTAGACAGTGCAGATGTGGTTATTGGTAGTAAGGTTGACCTATGTTCCAGCCACGACCTTGATGTGTTTAATGACTGGGTGACGGACCAATCCCCTTCAAAAGTATTCAGTAAGCTTATTCATGATGGTGAGTTACCGATAGAAGTCTTGGATATCGAGCGGGTTTACGGCAGCGCTTCTTCCCATATCGAGTCACATCATCATGACCACGCTCATCAAGAGCCTCAATTCCAGTTGGCGCCTGGTGAAGCCTTTGTGCGCAAAGAGAACAAAGGGCAGGGTTATTTTAGTTGTGGGTGGTTGTTTGGGGCAGAGTATAAGTTTGATTTTGAAAAGCTTTTCTCTATGCTTTCGGACTTGACCGCAGAGCGTGTTAAAGCGGTGGTCAATACGGATCAAGGTTGTTACGCGTTTAATGTTGCCAACCGAGTCGTGTCGGTGAATGAAATCAGCTTAGAAGGCTTTGAATCACGATTAGAAGTGATAGATTCTCAGCTGTTGCCATGGGATGAGCTTGAGCGAATTCTCCTTCAGTTATCTGGCATCAAGCGTTAAATCGAACAAAGGTTAAACGAAAACGGTGAACCACTAATATATCTGTGCTCACCGTTTTTTCTTTTGTAGGATTTCAATGAGAAAAGTGAGATAAATCACTCAAATTCGGGTATAGTGCACGGCTAAATTTTTAAAGCTATTTTTAGTGGTTTGTTTAAGGAATACGCTCAATGTCATTTTCATCTCAAGGTTTTGCGCCAGAAGTGGTTAAAGCACTGGCAGAATGCGGTTATGAAAAGTTAACGCCAATTCAACAGAAGGCGATTCCAATGGCTCGCAAAGGCCATGATATTTTCGCTACAGCACAAACAGGTACTGGTAAAACGGCTGCGTTTTCTCTGCCTATGATTCAGCAGTTCCTAGACAGTAACCGTAGCGCTTCTCGTAAGACTGCTCGCGCACTTATCTTGGCTCCAACTCGCGAGCTTGCTGAACAAATTGCTGACAACATCAAAGCTTACACGAAGTACACGAACCTGTCGGTGGCTGCGATTTTCGGTGGCCGTAAAATGTCTTCTCAAGTAACGGCATTAGAAAACGGTGTAGATATCCTAGTGGCTACACCCGGTCGATTGGAAGAGCACATTGAACAAGGTAATGTCTCGGTCGCACATTTAGAGTTTTTAGTGTTTGATGAAGCAGACCGTATCTTGGACATGGGCTTTATTCACTCAGTACGTAAGATCATGCTAGATGTGGATACTGATCCGCAAATTATGATGTTTTCAGCAACGACTTCGAGCCAACTAAATCTGTTAGCAAAAGATATCCTACGTAAGCCTAAGCGTATTGAAGTTGAGCGAGCGAATACGACAGCACAGACAGTTGCTCACGTGTTATATCCAGTTGATCAAGAGCGAAAAACGGAACTGCTTTCGGAGCTGATTGGTCGTAAGAACTGGAAACAAGTGTTGGTATTTGTGAACTACAAAGAGACCGCAAACGACGTTGTAAAAGAGCTGAAACTTGATGGTATCAAAGCGGTGGTTTGTCATGGTGACCGTGCTCAAAGTGCTCGTCGTCGTGCGTTAGAAGAGTTCAAGTCCGGTAAAGCACGTGTCATGGTGGCTACCGATGTCGCTGCTCGAGGTCTAGATATTGAAGATTTACCTCACGTTGTGAACTATGACATGCCTTTCCTAGCGGAAGATTACGTTCACCGAATTGGTCGTACAGGCCGTGCAGGTAAACAAGGTCATGCCGTTTCATTTGTAAATCGAGATGAAGAGCTCACGGTTGTTCAGGTTGAAAATCTAATCCAGCAACGCATTCGCCGTATTGAGCTTGCAGGCTATGAACCAAAACAGCGTGAATCTTACATTGAAAAGCTGCACTCAAAACCAGCGTTTAAGAATCGTCAAGGTCGTCGTAATAACCCGAACCAGTCGGCAACAGACCAAGGGTCGGCAGAGCGTCGTCTTGCTATGGTGAAGCGCCTGAAAGCGCGTCGTGGCGCAAAGTAAATTACACAGTCTGTGTGAAAAGAGCCCCTCAATTGAGGGGCTTTTTTTGTTTTGTCGTTTCGCGTTAATTTAGGCCAAGCATATTTGGCTCACCACGATAAATAATGCGATCGTTTCCTCGGTGAATACCAAACGTAACAATGACGGGTGGGTTTTCCTCTTCACTTGTAGAGCTATCCCAGTCGTATTTCAGCCAAGGGATGCGATTACCTGAGCCGTCTAAATCCAGGTGGAATTGTATTTGCTCGCGTGCTGAGTCAATTTGGCTTGCAACGATATCGGTCATTCTGCCAATACTCATCGTTCCAACGCCAGAAAGCAGGGCGTTGTTTGCTGGCGCATGAGACCAAATTGGCGTGCTGAAGTAATATTCACCACTCGCCGTTGTTGAGTTGTCATCGAAGTTAGTCGTAAATCGACCGTTTTGCCAAGTTTCTACAGCAAGTGGCACTTTGATCACCATGCCTTGGTTGCCACCTACATCTTGAAAGTTCAAACGACCGAATCGAATGTCTGGTTGTTTTGTGAGCACTTCGCTATCGTCGAAGAAGTTTACCTCATCAACGGCTTTTACTGAGACTAAACCTATTTGGCTGATATCACTATTAGTCTCGGTATTGAATGGACCATCAGGATATTGCTTATCTGTCGTGTTCTTTTTCCAGCATGGGCTATTGTTACAAGTCGCATTGGTCGAGGGCTTCTCTATAACAAACGTTCCAACACTCGCGCTACCCAGTAGTTTCCAGTCTACCTTCTTAGGCTTAGGCGGCAAAAACCGATCGGAGTATGAGCTTAGCTCGCCTAAATCGAAATGTTGTTGAAGGTTAGACGAAAAGTGGACGTAATTCTTCACGTTTTCCTTATTCGCATTGAGTGCGACAACATCGTAAGTGACTTTCTCAAAAGGTTGATTCATGTAAGCAAAAGTTTGGCCATGTGGGTAGTGCCATTCTTGGTCTTGCACTTGAAAATATTTTGGGTAAAAACGACCAACGTAACGATAGCCTTCGTTCACAGTCATACCTAGATATTTACTTTCTAGGTTTGCTTTTACTCTCAAGCTCCCGACTTCTTCCCAATATAATCCATTAAAGACGAATTGATCATTCTTGGCTGAATTATGCGCCTGAGCCAGTGAGTCACTACTTTTTAGCAATTTTGAGGTTTGGTTCGCTGTCTCTGATGGCGTATGTTGCTCACTCGACAAGACAACCGATGCTGCTGGAGCGTCATCAAGCGTAAAATTACGGGTGATAGAAGCATCACAATAGCGTGCTGATTCAACAGATCCACTTGCAGAGCCGTCAGGTTGCCAAATGATTGGTTTCACCGTTAGAGAGAAAAGTTCTCCGGCAGCAAGAAACCCTTCTCCTTGTTCAGAGGTGCCAGAAGGCAAAGCACGTTGGTTGTCACAAATAGCGAGTGTCCATGGTCGCGAGTGCACATTAAATGTCCCTTTCACTTCCACTTTGCCTTCTTCTGGACATTCTTCAAATCCCTCACATTCAAAATGATCGGACAATGTCACTTCAAATATGCCGGACTCGTTCGTGACAAGACCATGTTCAGACAAGCCGTCTTTAAATTCCGCTGAATAGCTAAAGTTTCCTTCACTTCCTCCTAATGGTTGAACCAATGGATGAAAAACCTTAGGCGTACCATTGTAGTTGCTTGCCACTACAGGTTCGCCGGTGGAGGCACAAGCAAGCAATCGCGTATGCACGTTTTCTGGTTTACCTGCAATAACGCGTATTTCATTTAAAGTGGCGCTTTTCGTCTTTGAGTAGGCCTCAAACATAAATGGCGTAAACATAAAGCTAACCGTTTGATGCTTGCTGGTGTCTTCTGCCATAGTGAAAGTCAGCGTGTAGTTAGTACCTAACGCGATGGTATCAATATCGTTCGGGACCACTCGAACAACGAGCTCACCATTGTCGTCAGACATAAATTGGTTTGCTTTTAATGTCTGCTGACCTTTGATCACCTCTAAAGTGAACAAGTCAGGGTGTGATAGGGCTGCACTGACTTCTGCGCTTACAACTTCTCCATTATTGGTTGTCATTGCTGTAAATTGCGGAAGATCGTCGCCGCACATCAGTGCCATGTCGTCCGATGGTGTGACGCTGAGGTCGAAGGCGTTCTCTGATGGAGGCGTAATTTTACATTCAGGGATATAAGAAGGAATAGGGCAAGTTGTTGGTGTTTGATTTGCGTAACTACAATTGGGTTCATCAATGCCGCAATAGTGGTTGAAATTTGAACTTGATTCTAGGGTGGCTGTCACACTACCACAAATAGAAGTATTGGAGTTATTAATTGAAAAATGCATTGCCGAAATAGCTTGCTTATTCGCATATATTTTGGTCGTGCCAAAACCTGTATCTACAGTATGTCCCTGAGATGTCAAAGAACCAAAAACTGTCGTATTATTAAGATTTATCCCCGATAGAGCATTAATGTTGCCCACAACTATTGGTGTATTAGAAAGCGACGATTCCAGTTGATTAATTTCTACTTTTGTTCCTTTTGATTTGATATCACCGCAGAACATACCAGATTCGATGTACACGTCACTTTGAGCAATGATGTTGCCATTAAGGACGTTGTGCTCTCCGTGAAACTCGACAGAACGGCCATTTCCACCAACACCATTGGTTTCTATATCTCCTTCGATTTCACTATCAGTTATTTTTATAGAACCTAAAGCAGAGACATTACCTAGTACGTAGCTATTACCATTAATTTTTAACCAAGTTCCTTTAGCTTTGATGTTTATAGGGCTTTCCTTTGAGCCTATGACATTCTGCCCACGGAGTGTTATGGAACCATGAGCGGTTAAAGACGATGAGCTTTGACTACTATTTATAATTTGATCGCCTTTCGGGAGAACAATATTTGTAGTGCAATCGTAAGTAGAACCCGTTACATGAATGGTTCCGTTTTTACAAAAGGCAACATTAGTGTTTGACTTGATATCTGCTAAGTCATAAGTGGTGGCGTGTGAGGTTAGCGGTAAAAAAAGAACCGCAGTGAAAATACTGCAAAGACGCATCATCAAATGTCCTAATGAGTGGAACAAGATGGCATCAAGCGAGCGTGAGCAAATGCTCACTGAAATTGGAATAGCTGCGGTAATTTTTTGTTTTGAAGCCGCTTAGTTATTGAACTTTGGTTATTTTTTATTTCGTATGTCATACCAAAGTTTAGCGGCCTTATTACAACGTAAGTGTCAGGTTAGTTCAAGAGGCAAGTGTGATGTGTGTCGATTTATATGTGTAACTATTTGTTAGTTAAGGATAATAAGTAAGCATGTTGGTTCAGAATCAGGAAGGAAGCGATCCTGATTCTGAATGTTTATAACGCTATGCAGCGTGAACGATGAGTGGAGCCATCTGATATAACTCTTCTAGTATGGCTTTCGTTTGTCTCGAATAGACCAGGCAATCTCGATCGCCAACGAGCTGAATTGCCCTCACTTTACCTGCAACCAGACATTGCCTAATCGTGCGTAGAACCATTTGGATATCAATTTCTGACGCGCCATCAAGGCTGTTTTTGGTTTTTAGAGATCCAAGGTCGATGCTAATGATTATTTGGTCGCAGTGGTCTAGGTAATTGCCGATCTGTTGCTTAACGTTATTGCGATGACGAAAAGAAAACTCTTTCTCGGTCACCCAATCACAACCTTGATCTTCCGCGTATTCCCACGTTTCCTGCTTCGTCTCTTGCTCACTGACGCCAGCAAAAAACAATCGTACGTTTTGATAGCGAGAAAGAGCAAAATGGAATGCAGAGCCTAAGCGTGGCTCAAGTGTCGGCTTCAAGTTCATGTTATGCCCGATATTTACGACACCCACTTCGTCTCGATAGGATACGACCACAGGTAACATTGACAAGATTGCCTCGGTACAGTTGGTCACTAAAACGGGAATAGAATGACGAGAAAGCGAAAGACTTAACGCTTCCTGAAACTCGCCATTTTCCAGCTTGTCGTGGTTGAAGTGACCAAAGTTTTCAGCGGTTTCATGATCATGTTGTTGGTAAAGCCAATCACTAGCATTTTCCAAACTTTGATCAGCTAATTCAAACGCACCCTTCGACATAGGAGGTAAATACTCGCACACTGTCATAAAAGAAAAAGGGTAATGTTGCGGCTGTTTCACTGTGTGATGGAGTTTATAGCGTTTGAAAAAGCTTAACATGATGAATTACCTTTCTGGTGGTAGTGCCCTTGCCGCTTGCAGTACATGTAAAATAATGCGCTGCTTATCCTTTTCGACTCGGTGGGCCGGAGCCATCACCGAGACTGCGCCAATCAGTTTGCTTCCTTTCATTACCGGTGCGCTTATACCTGAAACACCAGGGTCAATCTCAGAAGTACTGACGGCATATCCGTGTTTACGGATGGTTGTGAGCTCTTTTTCCCACTCGTCGCGTCGGTGATCTTGATTAAAATATCTCAAGATTTTCTCGCATCGACTTTGAGGCATAAAAGCGAGCATCACTTTAGATGAGGCACCGCGCAGCAGAGGTTGACTTTGACCCTGGACGAAGCTGCAACGCAGCGCCTGCATACTTTCTTTCTGTCTGACACAAAGCGCACGATAACCAGCTGGTACCATATAAGCGGCCATTTCCCCGGTTTGTTGTACCAACCTAGCCAGTATGGTTTCGACCATGTCGAGCCCATGTTGCGCGGTCTCATAGCTGTGCATGAGTAATAATGCCGCTGGACCAACGACAAATGTCTTGTCGTGAACGCTTTCTTCGATCAAGTTCCACTCTTTAAGCAGTTTTAAGTGTCGGTAAAGGCTGCTTAAAGGAACGTTCAATTGCTCGCTTAGCGCTTTCGCAGAAACTGGGAACGGACTAACTGCAACTTGCATTAACAACTGCAGTGATTTTTCGTTTACCTGGTTAGCATTAGCTTTGTTTGTCGTCATGAGAGTGTTGTAACGTGTTGTAGGAGTTACGACAAATATAATTCTTAATTACTGAGAAAAGAAAAATAATTTTAATGGGTAATTCTTACATGATGAGAAACAGACCGGTAAAGACTTTCGCAAGTACCGATAGACATAACATGGTGTCGAATTAAAGTCTCAGGTTTGAGGCGCTTGATACTAAATTGGAACAGGAGTGAATAAGACATTGTTTAGTTTGCGGTATTACTCAGCGTTTCGCATACTGAGTTAATCCAAACAAATAATGTTAAAAAACGTGAGTTGCTAGCGGGTATCGGAATCGAGGTACCATCTCAGTAAATCGGTTTTATAAAAGGTTACTTTTATATGCTGAATAAGGCGATTTTTAAAAAAGCCATCATTTTTCTTCTGCCTATTCCCTTGGTTATTGGAGAGGTTTTGTATTTAGCTCGTGAAAGCGTGCAAAACAATCTCAATCATTTATTAGAAAAAAATGTGCAAATTGCAGATGAAATTTTATTCCAAATAGAGACAGAAAACCGCACGGCGTTGCTACACCCTTCACGATGTGAAGAGCTCCAGCAAAGCTTAATGTTTGAACGAGATATTGAAGAAATGCTCATTGTGAAAGAGGGAGTCATTACTTGTTCTTCGAAATTGGGAAGTATCTCTAAACCGTTAGCTGAGCACATCACCTTTCCTAAGGGACAAACGCTAGCGTTTGGTAGTGTTGATAGCTTGTACGATCAGTTCTTGCTTGTGGTAACGGAGGGAGAGCGGGGTTATCAAGCCGTAACGATTATCGATCATGACTACTTTAATGCGACAATAGGGTTTAACAACGATTTACGCCTAAAACGCTCTGCGCTGTTTATCCATGATCAAGTTTCACCTGAAGGAGCATTAAGAGCGGGAAGTAATCCTATCGGTATCAAATCGTCGCAAATGTTTGAGTATGAAGCTTTGAGCGAAGCCAGCGATCTTTTCGTCAAACAGAGAACACTTTCCTATTTTTTGTACTCAATTCCAATTATTTTCGTTATCTACCTTTGCTTGTATGCGTTGAATAAGTTTATTGATCCCCATCGCAATTTGATACTGGATCTTAAAAGAGCGATAAAAAGAGGAGAGTTGACCCTGTATTACCAACCGCAAGTTAACGTTGATACCGGCCAGTTATTCGGGTTTGAAGCGCTTGTGCGATGGGAGCATCAAAGTAAGGGGTTCATTTCTCCGGATGAGTTTGTCCCTGCGGCAGAGCAAAGTGGATTGGTTTTTTTACTTACTGATTTCGTTCTGGATAAAGCGGCAGAGGACTTCAGTAAATTAGGCTTTGATCAGCCTGTCCACCTTGGTATTAACGTGCCGCCTGGTTATTTAGTCGGACCAAACGCGATCAGAAAAATTCAATTGCTCGACAGACAGTTGAGCCGAAACAAAGTCTCATTAGGGGTAGAGATAACGGAGCGTCAGCTCATTGATTCAGAGGCGAGAAAATGCATTGCAGCGCTGCGAGTGCATGGTATTGATGTGCTGATCGATGATTTTGGAACTGGCCAAACCTCGTTAGCATTTCTACAGCACATGCGCATAGATTACTTAAAAATCGATAAGTGCTTTGTCGAAACTATTGGTATTCCTAGCCTTAGTGCTTCTGTCTTAAAAGCGATGGTTCACTTCGCGGAAGAATTACAAGTACAATTGATCGCTGAAGGCGTGGAAACCATAGCGCAAGCTGAACACTTAAAGAAGATGGGAGTGAGATATCATCAGGGATACCTGTACTCCAAACCATTACCTTATGAGCAGCTTGCGCAGCGAAGTCATTATGATTGGTAGACGTTAGCTCTATAACACTGAGCATTTTCATCAAACACAAACTCTAACTCATTTTTGATGCTATCTAAGCGGTCTTCTTGGTAGTGAGACACATACAATAGTTGGCTTAAATTCTCTCTAGCGATGAGCTCAAGTGTGTTCTTAACTAACCGTCTACCCAAAAAATCTAACCCTTGATACGGCTCGTCCAAAATCAATAATGTGGGTTGTTTCACGATGGCTCTTGCAATCAGTAATAGTCGCTGCTGACCGTACTCTAATTGCTTGAATGAGGTTTTTTTGTACTGGCTCATATGTAAGATATCGAGCCACTCGTTTGCAATATTCATCTCTTTGCGAGTTGGCTGGTTATACAACCCAATCGAATCGTAAAATCCTGACAAAATGACTTCTAATGCGCTGCAATTGACTCGATATTGGAGGTGTAGCGCTGAAGACACCATACCGATATGCTGCTTAATTTCCCAGATTGTCTCGCCAGTACCACGCTTTTTACCAAAAATATCAATGTCATTGCTGTAGCATTGCGGATGATCGCCAAAGATCAATCCAAGTAAGGTACTCTTTCCACAACCATTTGGACCTTTGACCTGCCAATGTTGGCCCTTGTCTATGCGCCAGTTCAAGCCAGTAAAAATCTTCTTATCGGTGTATTCAACAGCCCCATTCTTTAGTTCAAATATTGGGTTGTTGAATGGTGTCGAGTGCTGATGCTGACGTATCAAGCTCATCATTTCTTCACTCTGTTGCTTTGACTGAGATTTAATTTGTCCAATGATTGGATGATTATCCCAACTGGACTTATCCATTGTACTATCAAGCTTTCCTGCACTGAAAAGCGCGATGCTATTGATCCACTCAGGCATGTCAGATTCGCGAGAGAAGGTTATGAGTAGTTGCACATTTTGAGAAAGCGAGTGTAAATAGCGAGCGAGAGCAGCTCGGTGCGCAATATCTAAGCCAGTAAATGGATTATCGAGTAATACTAAGTCAGGTTGTGTGGCTAAAGCTCGGGCGAGCATTACTCTTCTGGTTTCTCCGGTAGATAGAACACGGAAGCCACTATCTCTAAGATGACTTAGGTCGAGATCATTAACTAGCTGTTCAGCTAAGTTAGTGTCTTGGCTCTGTTCTAGGATTAATGAATAAACAGTGCTTCCTTGGTCGATACGATCAAGAAAATCCGTATCATCTTTTTCTAATTCTCTTTCCAGTAATCGCTGTTGCTCTGATAACGAGACTTGCGCAACGGACAGCCCATTTAGCTCAATTTCCCCACTATTTGGTGACATTTCATCACAAATAAGGTCTCCAAGCAGAGAGCCAATATCTCCATCTGCGCTGAATATCCCCCAAGACTGCTGAGTGTTAATTTTCCAATCGTCAATAAACAAGTGTGTCGTGTTTCTCTTAGCTGCAAGCTGACGAAAGTGAATAGTCATTGTGTTTGTCTTCCTTGTTTTCGCTTTAGTGGATTACTTATAACAATTTACGAACTCAGTACGGAAGCGCTTTTGTGTATTAATTTTGAACAGTGCTCAGTCTTGTGCATATTAACGAAGCCTTGTATTAGAGGATAAAAATGCGACTAGAGTCATTAAGTAACAAGTAAACTTGTCAATAATTTTGTTTTATTTTTGAATCAACCTATCATTATGCGTGTATATGTTATGCTGATAAATTCATATTTGCCGTTTGTTAATTAATCAATGTAAGGACACATGTTTATGAGTGAAACGGAATACGATTACCCCTCGAGTTACAGCCTAGTTTCCATTACCGATACCTCCAGTTACATCAAATATGCCAGTGAAAACTTTAATGAAGTAGCGGGGTTTGATGAAGGGGAGCTTATCGGTAAACCCCACAATGTTGTGCGTCATCCAGATATGCCAAAACAGGCTTTTAAAGATTTATGGACTCACCTGAAAACTGGCAAACACTGGATGGGAATGGTCAAAAATCGACGTAAAAACGGTGGCTATTATTGGGTTGACGCGTTTGCTTCTCCTATAAAATCTAATGGTGAAGTTGTGGAATACCAATCAGTGAGATTTAAACCTGAGCGTATACACATCCAGCGAGCGGAAAAAGCGTATTCGAAGCTTCGAAATAATCGTAAGCCGTGGAAAATGTATCTTCCTCGTACACGTTTGTGGATGAGATCGGCCTTCTTCCTTTTAATTTCAAACCTTCTTGGCTTACTCATTCTACAAATGAATCAATCACCAGTGATAGCGTTTGGCGTTGTTGCGTTACTTTCCGTTTTCTCTATTTATGTATTAACCAGACCAGTTGAGAAGCTCGCTAAAGAGGCTAGGCAAGACTTCAACAATCCACTCATGGAATATATTTATTGCGGAAGAATCAACGATCTGGCTGAGATTGAGCTGGGTATGAAGATGCGTAAGCAATTTGCAAATGCGCTATTGGGGCGCGTTGGCGTGTCTGTAAAAGACTCTTGCGAAGAAACGCGCGCAAGTGCTAACAGTGCTGCGACAAATAGCCAGCAAGTGACGGAGAACTTAAGCGCACAGAAAGTGGAGATTGACTCGGTCGCAACAGCGGTCAACGAGATGCAAGCCTCTTCATCTGAGATATCAAATAATGCTCAAGCGACCGCCGAGGCTACGTTAGAAGCGCAAAATACGATGATAGACAGCCGTAGCGTTATCGATAATGTTAACCAATCGGTTTTAGAGTTGGTGGGTGAGCTCGGCGAAATATCTAAAGTGGTCATACGTTTGAACCAACAAACCGAGCAAATTGGAACCGTTGTTGAAGTCATCAATGGTATTGCCGAACAAACTAATTTATTAGCGTTGAACGCTGCAATTGAAGCCGCGAGGGCAGGCGAACAAGGCAGAGGATTTGCCGTTGTAGCAGATGAAGTGAGAACCTTAGCTAAAAGAACTCAGGAATCGACAACAGAGATTAAATCGGCCATTGAAGGGATTCAAAATGGGAGCAAATCAGCGGTTTCTGCGTTAGAGAAAGGTAACGAAATGTCGACCGGAACGGTAACATTGTTAGGTACTGCTTTGGATAGCATTCAACAATTGGAATCCCTTGTTCAGGACGTCGTCGAACGAAACCAACAAATTGCGGTCGCGATAGAAGAGCAGGTTTATGTAACGGATGAAATAAATGAAAACATCCAGTCGCTTAATTTAAAGTACAGTGAATCGTATGAACTGATGACTGAAACGAATCATATGAACACCAAAGTGCAAAATTGCACCAATGACCTGTCTGAAATGATTAAGAAGTTTGCTTAAACTTTAGAAAATCGGAGTTAAAAGCCCGCTAAACATTAGCGGGCTTTTAACTGGAATATAGTGAAGTGCCGGATTCGTTTACGAGAGAGGATTTCTAAATCTCGTTTTTGTAAGAGCTAAAACGACGAGAGCTCGCAATAAATGCGAGCTCTCTAAATAAGTGGCGGAGAGATAGGGATTTGAACCCTATCGCTTGCTAAAAATCTTTCGCAAACCCTTGTATATAAAAGAGTTTTCGACAACTAGTCATACAAATCAATTACAAGTGTCTAAGTCAGTTGACTTAAGATCAAGACTACAGATAACTTATAGAAAGTCAATGTGGTAATATTCTATTTTCTGAGTAATACACATAAATGGACAAAAGTTTGTCAGTGCTTTCCCTAAATTAGCATTTAGCGGATAATCTGAGGTATTGTAAATACCTCTTATCTATTGGCCAAATCAACTCATCCACTACAGTTTGAGTTAATCCGTCATGTGGCGGAGATCTTATACGTCGTACTGTTTCTTAGCTATGAAGACTTCCGACGAAACTGTTTTTGGATGATAACCCTGTCCCTTAGGTTGCACGATAAACTGCAATGAGTCCGACAAAGCTACAGGATTCTCTTCATAATCGTCACCAATGTACATTTGGTCTGAGAAAGGGGATATTGCATAAGCAAGATGTTCGACAAGTGTATCTCGATTAGAGAACTCACTTTCTTCTAAATTGATCATCTGCGCAATGATTGCACTATCGATGAAAGTGCCACTTAGCCAGTTAGATGTCGAAGCATAACCTGCACACCAACGTAAATTATTGGCAGCGGTGAAGACTTCGATTAACTCAGTATTCCCCCCGACGAAACATGAACCGAACATAACCCCTGTTATGTTGTACTGTTTTGATTTCATGCCAATAGCGAAAAGAATATCCTCTAACTTCATATTACCTATTTTCTTCTTGTACCCATGAGCTGCAATATAGACAATAGTGTTAGAAAACCTGACTTTACAAAGACATTCTAAGGCATATTCAAAGCTCTTTTTGTCATAAAAATCAGCATGGTAAACTTCTGTATCCCCTGCTAATTTTGCAACACCTTCAATAAAAGGCACAACACTTGAACGGTTAGAGTCACTATCATCCAATTCCCATGGACTTTCCAGCACCAGTATTCCCCGATTGGCACTATGTCTTGCCATCTTTAGTTCCTTTTAAAAAATTTTGGTATTCATTAAAGTTAAATTTGTAGCCATCATCTGAGCAAATCGTAAGGTAAGCTCAAAGCTTGAAAAATAGGCTTTGAGCTTCTTAGCTATTCGCAGCGTCAATATTGAAGATTTTTTTCCTAATTATCAATATTATAACACCAAAATCGCTAGGTAGGCCGTTCACTTTTAAGTTATTAACCAGATTGCCATACAGTGTCATTTCCCAAGTGATGATTGACCGAATTACGATCATGACGACTGGACGCAAGGGGGGAGTTTAGGACCTCATATGGAGTTATCGAGTTCACACACACGAAATGTGATAATATTGACATTATCAACAATACCATAACTTCAGATCGGCCCCTGCGAATTGCTAATAAAGAGAAAGCAATTCGTGATCTAAAAAAAGTTGGAAGAAACACACTGAATTGTGACGAATCAGGATTAAGCAGATACGGGCACTCCCAAAAACTGCACAAATCATTTCTGGAGAGACGGTAAACAGTCCTTTGTAATTGTCGGGGTGACATATAATCACTCAGTCTGTCTTAGAACATAACCATCATATCAAGCACCAAATTACACCAAGAATATTACCGACCGTCTATATCTTTACAGGTTACGGTAATCAATACCTTCACTTGTTCCAAAGCACTATCAAGGCAATATTGAGTTGAAAAAACATGGTTATCTATCAACGACTCTATCTGCTTTGAGAGCCCTAAAAGTTTACGAAGAATTTTATCGAGGGTTAATGCATTGGTTTGCCAATCACTCTGGATACGGCTATTGGCTATTAATAAATCTATCCTTAAAAGATAAATTTGAAGCTCTAAGAGAATGTTCTGCTCTCCAACCTTTTTCGATATTAACTTCGCATCTTCTAGGCATTTGTGAAGATTACTGGTATTGATCACGATAGGTATTTGAGGGGTTAACAACACAAACCTCCTTGGAGGATGAGTGGCTACTATCGAGTAACCACACACCTGCGCCAGTCTTATTTAGATTTGAAAACTAGTCCATTTCTAGCCAGTTCGAAGTCTAGATACTCCCAAAAAGTGAAGTTCGTTAAGCAGATTTCATCATTCTGTCCGATACCTAGAAGAGATTTATCACCTGTTTCTTCATACTCTTCTTCAACTTCATCTGTTGCTTCCCTTAAAGCCTCTTCCACAAGCTTTTCCTGAATATCTTCGTCCGACCAACCTAAGAACTTTGCAGTTAGGTTTGATCTAAGTGGATAGTAATCGTAAATCTCTCCCAGTTGCGGCTCATATCCCTGCTGTATTGCTTTGATGCTTTGCTCCAGCCCATACAGGTAACTAGCCTCATCCCACTTAAATAGTTGATCTTCATCCACCGCAAATACAAGCCAATAATCAGGGTTAATGGCTACCTGCCAGCCTAGATAATTAAACTCTCTGATAATGGAAAAGCGGTCATCATGAGATAAAGGTATGCCCGTTATCTTCTGGATGAGACCTTCACGAACTTTGAACCTATTTTGACCTGCTTCAGCATCTGAACAGTGTTTTTTAGAACACAAAAGAATCAGCTTCGCCACATGCTCATAATTGATATGATTATTTTTAACTCTTCTTTTAATAGGCATAGTTAGTTTCATCCTGTTGTTTAACTAATAAAGTAGTATGTGCTAACAACTAGCTAAACTCGCTTATACCTAAAACTAAGAAAGAAATCTCACGATTTTGCCCGATACTCAAGTCATCAAGCCAGTAAGTAACTCTTTTGTGACGTTTACAGAATGACCTGCTCCCTTGTGGTCTTGACCAAAAACGTATTGATTCACCAAGAGTTTGAGGACTTCCATCGTCACCATTGGCAAAAGGGATATTCAAATCAAATGGAAAAAGAGCATTATGAAAGCCAGTGATAATGTCTTGTTTAGAGTTCAACTTACCCTCGTTAATATACCCTTCAGTGAACTCTTTGATTATTGCAGTTTCTAGTAGTACTGCCCACCGATGTAAAGTATTTGTATGTTCTCTTCCATGTCTAGGTGATTTAACGCATACCCCAAGGAGTTATTATCGTAATATTCACATGAATAAATATTACGCTGTAATTTCTTAGCATTTTTGTTCACATACTGCTTTATCCCTGTAAAAAACGGAGTCCACTCGCTTGATCTCTGTTGTTTTTGAAAGAAAACCAAGGCGCTTCGGCTACTAGTAACGCGACATCTCTTTTCAATTTAAATACCTCTTAATCAAAATTTCTGGTGGCTTATTTACTCTTACTTGTCATTGTTAACCTCGTTAGTGGATTGGGGTGACGATGAAATCCTATAAGTTGGTATTACCTGCATCTATGGCTAGTCACATTACCTATTCTAGGGAAAACTGTGAGTTTTCTCTGATACTGAGTAAATAATTTAATCCGAAATGGGGCAAATTTGAGTTGCGCTGCCCTACTAGTGCTTGTGCACTGTGAAGGGGCTGGACAAAACGGGTTTGATGATTTGCTAAGTTAGCATTTGGAGCATTAACTGTGTCCAATTGCAAAATAGTATTCAACGTGACTAGATTATAAAAACTGGGATGCATCACGTTCCAAATTGGCATTTATTGATTATTTCTCCAATACAGACTTGATTGCGACCATTTTCTTTTGCTGTATACAAAGCCTTGTCAGCTAGTTTGAAAACCTCATCAGCACTATTAGCTTGAGATAAACTTGAACAGCCAATTGATACCGAAATGTGTGTGTGTGAAGTTACTTCCAAGATAGGACTTAAATTTTTTTCACATACTTTCTTTCTAAGCTTCTCCGCTATCTGGGCAGCTTCATGTAGTTCGCACTGCAATAACACTACAACAAACTCCTCACCACCGTAGCGATATACAGAATCTGTATTACGTATATTAGCCTTTAAGGTCTGAGCAACCGTTTTAAGCACGTTATCACCAACTAAATGCCCATATGTGTCATTAAATGTCTTAAAATGATCGACATCTATCAATAAAACTGAAATTTCCTTTTTTTGTTCTGGACGTTTGTTTACGAGAAGGCTCATATCTTTATCTAAGGCCATTCTATTATTTACACTCGTTAGCCTGTCCGTAATGGCGCTGACAGAAAGCTCTTCTTCTAATGTTCTCCGTTGCTTGTCATACCGCTCATATGACACCGCACTTACTAACATAATGAGAATGAAACAAAAACATACTGAAACGACATATAGAGCAATCGCCTTTTCTTGTTCTTGTATATGAGTGATGGTGTACCCACCAACTAAGAACATCCCCCCACCTACAATCAATTGCCAACGAACAATACGGGCACCAAAAGTAGGAGCAAGCAATGCGTGTACAATGCCTTTGTTAGACTCTAAGCATATGGTTGAAATACTCAGCACCATTCCTAATACAGTCGTTGTTGGTGACATTTGGCCATGAAAATTATCAACGTTATAAAGGTATCCGACCGCCGATAGTAGTGGTAAAAAAATGGAGAAAATTGCTATCACTTGTGTGAGGTAGCAAAACCGTTTCTTTAACATGAAAACCAATGCAATGAAGATGGAGCTAAGCATATATGTGGTGTTACTACCCATTTTCATGGGTGAAGGCACGTTTAGTAAGTGGGAAAAAGTATTATTCAGGCTAAGTACTTCATCGATAATGTTATTTCCCGTCAACTCTTGCTGAAGGCGTGTAACCAAACAAACACCAGCAAATACTAATAGAAATCCAGCCCATTTAGTCAATGTTCTTATTAAAATACCAGTAAGTGATAACACTAGGAGTATTATAGTGGTCAAGGGATGAGTCGCGGGGCCATTGGCGACAGGACGATAAATCCATTCCACCTCAAGAAAGTAAGAAAGGATAAGTAGAGAACAAAACAGCAATACACAACCGTACCCAATAATACTGAGCTTCAACGCTTTGCTAATTAGATTCTGTTTTTTGGACTGCATGTTTAGTCGCTCGTTGAATGAAAGCTGTATTTTAAGTAACTTAGTCCCGAATTCAACTGCGAAGTGCGACACTCGCTAATATCAAGCAGCCAATACCATTTCTTTAAATACAATTGCTGGCTGCTTGAAGTCTAAACATTTTCTCGGTCGATAATTTATCCGCAATAGAGCGAATTCAATATCGCTGTGGCTTTGTTGCTTAATTCGGTGAGAAGATATGGTAGCCCCATGCTGATCACTTCTTAAACAACATACCGAGTTTCAGGCATACCAAACCCTGTAAGCTTGTTCAGCGCTTTGATCATAGCGTAAGTCTCGCCAACCTGAGCATTGTAATTTCTTAGACTTAATTTCCCACCTAGCAACTGTTTTACTCGGTACATTGCGGTCTCTGACAGAGAGCGCTTATGATAGCCATACCTCTTTTTCCACTTCTTGTTGGAGCCGTAAAGCTTCTGGCAACCTACCGCTAAGTTACGAGGATGCCCTTGTTCCCAGAAGGCTGCTCCTTCTCTTGGCGGGATGAGCGGAACCGCTCGCTTGATCCGTATGGCATCATGGCAATTCCTTGTGTCATAAGTGCCATCGCCTGATATCTCAATGATTTTACGACGTGTCTGCTTGAGTAAGTTGGGGAGCACTGATCCGCACCAGCAGTTTTGGACACCGAGTTAAGTGAGTACAATCACTAACGAGGTGAAGCATGACAAGCAAGAAAAAACGTATTATCCATTCTCCTGAATTTAAAGCAGAAGCACTGAAGCTAGCAGATAAAGTGGGAGTCGCTGCGGCAGCGAGGCAACTCTCGTTACACGAATCTCAGATCTACGGTTGGCGTAAGGCCGCGAAGAAAGACACCAGTACCAGTCAGCGGGAAAAAGATCTAGCCGCTGAAGTCGCCAAGCTTAAAAGGCAATTGGCTGAGCAAGCTGAAGAGCTAGATATAGTAAAAAAGGCCGCCACCTACTTCGTATATGGAATCCACGGGTTTTACAAGATAAAAATGTGCAATGGATAAGATGCGGTCGTATATTCGGTTTCTTATTGAAGGAGCTACCTTCTAACCTTTGATGTGTACGCACCTACTGTCCTTGTCGCGAAAGAAGCTTTTAAAAGCATTGCGAAGTAGTCAGGGTCTCAGTAGGCTGGTCTAACCATTGAACATCATTATTTGTAATCTGTTAATTCATATAGCTAAATAGATAATGGCTTTGGCTGATAAGCCGTTTCATAGTGGAGCATTGCCCAAGCTGTCCTGACCGTCTTGTTTGCCAAAGCGATACAGGCTCTTTTGAACCCAACCCTATCGACCAACTTGATAAGCCATGCCTGCTTCTGGTTTTTTGGCGATTCGGGCAATCGGTAAATATATGCCATGGCACCAAGGTATAGCATTGAACGGAGATCTTTGACACCGCCAAATTTATCTATGCCCAGCATTGTTACTTTACCGCCTGAACTGTATTGTTTCGGTGTTAGCCCAACAAACGCTGAAGCTTGCCGTCCATTGGTAAATTGCGTTCCGTTACCTAAAGTAGCGTAGAGCATGGAAGCTGTTGTTTCACCGACACCTTCCAGTGCCATGAGTCTTTTGCAAGGTTCTATCTGATGAGTTGTCGAGTTCATGGATTTCTGGAGCTTGCTCAGTTCATCTTTCAGGTTAAGGTATTGCTGCCATAGCATCGACAAGGTTGTGACCAAGCTTGCTGGCAAAACATCACTTTCATAGAGTGTTGAAGTGACCAATTCAGCCAGCCCTTTAGTACCTTTGGCTTTGACGATACCGTACTCGTTAATAATGCCTCGGATGTGCAGCCCCAATGACACTATGGTTTTTGATAGAAACTGACGATTTGCTTCAAGAGACATCAAGGTTTGTTGCTCCATTGATTTGGGCTTGCTGTATTTTATTCCTATCTGGAGCGCCGCATTAGCGATGGCAAGAGCATCATTGGCATCAGTTTTATGGCCATCAACATATGCCTTTACCTTTTTCGGATTGATTATCCGTACTTCGTGTCCGAAAGACTCAGCGTATCTGCCCCAGTAGTGGCAACTAGCGCAGCCTTCTAGAGCAACAAGAGATGGCTTGGATTTAGCGAGTAACTACTTAAGTTTCTGCCTGCTTACTGCTTTGTTACTGAGCAGTTCTCCTTGGCGGCTAATATGGCAAACCTGTAACACGTTTTTTGCTAAATCTATACCGATGACGTTCGTTCTTAGCATGATGACACCTCGTTTTCATGTTCCTGCCTATGCTTAAGTTTTGCAGAGAATGAGTGGATTCCATACATCGCGAAAAATCTAAAGTAGATTGCTACGAATTTATGCTCGAACACCTGCTGTGCTTCAATGTTGTCCGTATGGCTAAGGTGTTCGGGGTATCTCGAAGTGGGTTTTATTACTGGATTAAGCACCGCCACAAGGCTATCCAGCGCGAGGCAAGTCGCCAAGAGCTTGATATCAAGGTCAAGGAGGCGTTTGACAGCAGCAAAGGCCGAGATGGTGCGAGGCGCATTCAAAAAGAACTGGCTGAGAACGGTAATAGTCATAATGTTAAAACCATTGCAGCCAGCATGAAGCGTCAGGATTTGACTCCGAAAGCCGCACGCAAGTTTAAGTGTACAACAGACAGCAAGCATAAATGCCTGTTGCTCCGAACCTGCTGGCTCAGGACTTCAACGCAGCGGCTCCGAATCAAAAGTGGGCGGGTGACATCACCTACGTTGCCACAAGCGAAGGTTGGCTGTACTTGGCGGTAATTATTGATCTTTACTCAAGACAAGTAGTCGGCTGGTCTATGGATACCAGAATGACTGCTACGCTGGTCTGCGATGCGCTATCAATGGCCTTGTTCCGTCGCGGATTCCCTGAGCAAGTTATCGTTCACAGTGATCGAGGTAGCCAGTATTGCTCAAAAGACTATCGAGACCTCATGACCGCTTATAATCTAAAGCAAAGTATGAGTAGAAAAGGAAACTGCTGGGACAACGCTTGTGTTGAGAGCTTCTTCCATTCAATGAAAGTTGAAGCGATCCAATATGAGCCGATCATGACGCGAGACGAGATGCGCCAAGCGATCTTCGAATACATAGAGGTTGATTATAATCGGACGAGAAGGCACAGTGCTCTCGGGTATCTAAGCCCAGTTAACTTTGAACAACAAAATGTCGCTTAATGGAGTGTCCAGTCTGGCTGGAGCAGATCAGGCTTTATTGTATTGCTTCCAGTTAGTTGTTTTGTAACGAGGTTTAGGCATGAGGCTACGACGATTGATGGGTATAGCCGATCAGATCGTAGATTTTTGATTTAGTTCCACCGATTTAAGCAACAAAGCCGTATCCCTTTTCAAATGTCTAGTAGTCTTTTATTAACAATCAACTTATTATAGCCATCTTTTATTAAAAATTAACTTATTATAGTCAATTCAGTAAATCCTTGACCAATGAAGTAGAAAATGATGATCACACTCAAGAGGAAGAAAGTATGCTAGGACTGTTTGTTGGCCAAATTGTTTTATTCTCACTTTTTCCACTATATTGCACGCGCCTAGATACTGGTATACGCCGAACCTCTTTTTATATTTGCATCTCTCTTTACCTGTTGATCGGCGGCTTTTTCGGCAACGTCTATTCCCTACCTATAACTGAAACCATAAATATTTCTGGGGGCAACCTTTGCTATGGCGCATTAATGATGACATCAATATTATGTGTATTGGTGGAGCGTGATGTTTTTATTCTACGTAACCTCATCCGATTGGTGATTTTTGTCGATCTATTTAAGGTCTTGTTTGCAGGATTAGCGGAATATACGCTAAAACAAGATGTCATAAACCCGCACAGTATTCCTGCGGAATTTTTCCACATATCTACGTCGTTTATTATCTTAGGTGGCGTATTGATTATTACGGAACTGGCTTTGCTTTTCTTTTTGTTTGAGAAACTCAAAAACTTGAAGTTACCAATGTTTGCTTCCGCGTTAGTTTATCTTTTAGGGTTTATCTGCATGTTAGTCGCAGACGGGATCGCTTTTCCATTGATAGCCTTTGGTGTAAGTGAGCCAGTCGTAAATATCGTGATCGGTGGGCTTTCAGGTAAAGTGCTGATGGCCTCAGCCTTTAGCGTACCACTCGCATTGTACATATTGGTTAAGCGTCGTGAATTTACCCAATATCTTCAAGGTGAACCTTTGGATTGGAAACTGATGTTTCGTTCGCGTCGTGATTTGATGAAGGAAATAGAGGACAAAGAGTATGGCTTAAAGCAGGCTGAAACCGTGTTTGAACACAGCAATGATGGATTAGCGGTAATCGATGATCAGGGAATCGTTCTTCGCTGTAATTCTGCTTTTGCTCAATTCACCGGTAAATCCGTTCAATCGATAACCTCAACATCGAAAACGTTAACATCGCTTCTTAATTTAGAACCGTCATTTATGATGTCGTTAGATGAATCATCGAGTGAGCAAAAAGCCGAGATTGAATTTCAAGGACATCACGGATTGTTAACAGTTACAAATGTTGAAAAGATAAAGGGTCGCAGTGCGTTAAAGATCGTCTCGCTTACTAATATCGATGATCTCATCGTAGCACAAGACCAGCTTCATTATTTGGCAAATCATGATATCTTGACAGGGCTACCAAATCGCCGAGTATTGGATGATACACTCAGTCATGAAGATCTTATACACAGCGCACTCATCATATTTGATGTGGACCATTTTAAAGACATCAATGATAGTTACGGCCATGCCAGTGGTGACGCTTTGCTTAACAAAATCGCACAAATGCTTCCTAAGGCGAGTGGTGAACAGTTTGGTCAGGATGGCTATGTTGTGGCACGCACTGGAGGCGATGAGTTTGCTTTATTAATTAAGAGTGCTGATTTATCTGCGTGTGAAGCGCTGTGTCAGAAAGTACAGAAATTGATGACGCGTCCATATTATTTAGGCAACGATATTCATGTTTACTCCTCTTTGAGTATGGGGATTGCACTGCAACAGAATGTTGACCTCGAAGACCTTTTTCAAAGTGCAGATGCCGCGATGTATGTGGCGAAACATGCCAAACGTGGAAGCTATCAGTTCTATGAGCAGTCGTTTACTGATGCGAGCCAACGGACGTTGATATTGAGTAATCGCCTAAGAGAAGCACTCGAAAAGCATGTACTCGAAGTCTATTACCAACCACAAGTTCATGCGGGAACAGGTAATATGGTTGGTTTAGAAGCATTGGTACGCTGGAATGATGGTGGAAACTGGGTTTCGCCAGCCGAATTTATTCCTGTTGCCGAGCGTTCCGGCCTTATCGACCAACTAGGAATGTATGTGCTTGAAACCGCGTGCCGTGATGCGCAAATTTGGTTCGCAAAAACAGGCGTGGAAACACTGAAACTATCAGTGAATGTTTCTGCACATCAGCTACGTTTTGAGCAGTTATATGAACAAGTGACCTCAGTGTTAAATAAAACGGGATTTCCAGCAAAAGCATTGCAGTTAGAACTGACAGAATCTGCATTCCTAGAACGTGAACAAGAGGTGATACCGCAGCTTGAGAAGATTCGTGATTTAGGGGTGAGTTTGGCGATTGATGATTTTGGTACAGGTTACTCATCACTGTCTTATTTGCATACTCTGCCGATTTCAACTCTCAAAATTGACCGTTCTTTTATTAGCCGTTTGCCTACCGACACAACTCAGCAGCAGCTTTGCCGAACGGTTATTCAATTAGCAGCGAATTTGCAGCTTAGCGTGGTTGTTGAAGGTATCGAAACAGCTGAACAGCGTGATTTTGTGGTGGCAGAAGGGTGCCAAGTCATTCAAGGCTATTTCTATTCTAAACCAGTGAGTTGTTCGGAAATTACCAATAAACTTCTCAGTTAGCACTTAAAGGGGCATCTTTGACTTCATATTAGAAATGGCAGCGTACCTATGTGATCGCTGCCATTTTAGTATGAGGGGTCTGAAGCCCAATGGAACGAAAACGTACGCTAAGCTTCTTACCCCGCTGAACGCTCACTTGCCAACTTTTTAGCAACCCGTATTACTGTACGACCTGAAACATTGGTAAGTTTGGCGGTATCACTGATACTCAGCTTGTTGACTACTCGTAGCTGATAGATTTTTTCGTGTAGTTCTGAATCGGCTTGCCGCCCTCTGTATTTCCCTTCCTCTTTGGCTTTCTTTATTCCTTCAGCCTGACGGCGGCGGCGATCTTGGTAATCTTTTCTCGCGATAGCAGCTAGCATATCCATCATCATGCTATTTATAGATTTGATCATGGGGTTTTGCGCCCATTTCAGCGAAAAGTCCAATGTGAGCCCTCAGCCTTTTATTTATAAGGGCTGAGGGCTACGGCATATTTTCTTTCTTAGCCCTATAAAATACGAACATATGACAAAATCGCTTGGTGTTCACAAGATTTCTGAACCATTTTTGAGAAGGTTTTGGACAGAAATCAGCTAGAGCATCTACTTAAATTAGCAATTCATAAATTACTTTTTGTATGGCAAAGTGAGTTTGGGAGAGCTAGCGCTTCGGTTAAGATAGCGCTAGCTAAAAGGATTGCCTCAAGATTAGGCTTTGGCTTGATGCGCACAACGAGCGTTACGTTAAATATTCGCTATTAACGATACTCCCATGCATGCATAATATCTCCAAATCAACTATAAGGACTTAAAGTGAAAAAACTGATTTTACTAGCACTCTTAAGTGCAAGTGCAAGTGCAAGTGCAAACGAGGTAGACCATTTTTATGTCGGCGGCAATTTACTTGTAGGTCACAATACTGAGTTAGATGCTGGTATTGCAACTATTGATGAAAGCAACGACTTAGGTGGAGGTGTGTATGCTGGTTATAATTTTGCAGTTCACCCTAATGTAGATTTAGGTGTGGAGTTAGAATACCAACATTTTGGTGAAGCTGAATTTAATGAAGATGCCAGTGTTAAAGGTGATGCCTTTTATATTAACGCACGCCCTAAGTTTATAGATAAAGGTAATAAATTATATAGCGCACTCATTCTTGGCGTTGGTTCATTAAAGGGCGAAGCCAACGTCTTCGGTATATCTGAATCAGAATCCAAGTTCTCTTATCAAGCAGGATTGGAAGTAGGTTACATGCTTGACAATGTAGACCTTGCTATCGGCTACAGATACAGGTCTGCTGAATTTGATGGTGTAGATATCAACATTCAAGGTGTGACAGTTGGTATGAGATATAACTTCTAGTAGCTTGCTACGAATGAGCTATCACAACCAAAAAGCTTCCCATTCGGGAGGCTTTTTTAAGTGCAGGTTATTCCTACTATGGTAAATCCGTAAGTTAGCTATCAAAAATCAGGCTTCCTGTTACCTAGAAAGCGTTAGCAACGGTTTTAATAAGAAATCTATACCTAACGTTTTGAAAGTTTGTGACACTTTGAACTTGATTTACAGGGCAAAAGTCAGCGAGTGCGCTTGAAACAAGAACAGCACAATGATGCCCATTTTTCGTACTAGTTATACTTGGTCAAAATTCAACCAGTAACAATCCTGTTCTTTTTGACGAAACAAACTTTGGGGCATAAATGAGTTAGAGCCGAAGGACGGCTCTGTGCCAATTGCAGACATTAGCAACGCCTGAGCTCAGGTGCATTTGAGACAACGCCTGCTTTTGCGTTAGCAAAAAAGTGGGTGGCGGATCAAATGTCATCTGCAGAGACTTTTTAGGCAGCGTTCACCGTATTCTAGGAACGAGCGTTTACGAGGCACGTGCCGAACTGGCCTTTATGACTTTTGTAAACAACAAAAAAATATTTGGATCAAACTTCGTGTCCACTTCATGCTTCAAGATATTCATAGTTTCAAGGTGCGATTTAGCCATGCGGTATGGCCTGCTAGTCGTCAGTGCATCATACGCATCAATGATCGAAAGTATTCGACTACTCAGGGGAATATCGGCACCAGCCAGTCCGTCCGGGTATCCGCTTCCATCAAATGCTTCATGATGATGTCTGACAATAGACGCGACCTCGTCTCTGTTTGTCAGGAATGTCTCACTAATTATTCTCTCACCGATAACCGAGTGAGCCTTTATCTCTTCCCTTTCATCAGGTGTGAGCTTTCCAGGCTTCGAGAGAACAGTATCACGAACTCCAATCTTACCCACGTCGTGTAATTGACTGGCAATACGCAAGTCATCTAATGAGGGGGCACTCAAATCGGCCGCACGCCCCACTTCCAACGCAAGCGCACAGACGCGGTCACAATGGCGTCTAGTATACGCATCGCGCGCGCACAATGCCGTAATGAGTGATGGGTAAGCATTTTCTTGATCTGGTGCGAGGGCAAAAGCCATTGAATATCTCTCCTTGTTCAGCAACGCGTAACAATTTAATAGTGCGCTCATCACGCATATTTTTGCTGACTTCAAGCTCATCTATCCACATTCCAACAAATAACCGAGGGTATTTCAAGATTTTAAATAAATTTAAATGTAGGATATACGCGTTGCTCGTTTGCTTGACTATATGAATAAACGACACAACTTTATCTATTAATTAGCCCAAAATTTAGCCATCCTCAATGACCGGTTATCGCTCTTTTGAGGCATTCGCCTCAACACGTTTTTGTCGAGTAGACGACACTTGTTACCAAGTGCCGCCCCTCTAAGAACCGTACGTGCAACTTTCACTGCATACGGCTCAAGCCTCCACTAAGGCATCATTGATACCCAGCAACTTATAACGCAGTCGGGACAGGCTCTTTCCAAGAGTTACGAGCTAGCCTTTTAGATTTTCTCTTCACCAGATATTCTTGGTATTGAGGGTCAAAAGGGGTCGCAGCACTCCTAATTTTTACGTGTCTTTCGATAGGCACTTTCGCTATTTGGAACAGATTGAAGTGACAGTCCATGTTCATGATTTTCTGCCAACCGTGAAATTGCCACTGGCCTTTACGATTGAGAAAATACTTGTGCACAACCCAGTCTTTGGACTTGGTTGGATGACGTCTAACTGCCCAGTGCCATAACGCTTGGAATAGTTTATGGCCGACATACCCGAATACTTGTTTAGCAACACAGTGGCGATAGTAATTCGCCCATCCCCTAAGTTTCGGATTTATCAACTTGATAAGATCGTTAACAGGGATGGTTGCGTGCTTTTTAATAACTTCACGTAGATTTCTAAGGAATAACAGCGTATTGGATTTGCTCGGTTTAATGAGCAATTTCCCTTTGTACTTCCTGTGATTGAAACCCAGAAAGTCAAAGCCATCATCAATATGAGTGACCTTCGTTTTTTCTTCGGAGAGGGTTAACCCTCTTTCTGCCAAAAAGCCAGCAATCAACGGTTTGATATCGTTCACTAGCACTTCCTTTGAAGAGCAGGTGACCACAAAATCATCCGCATAACCGATAAAGTTGGCCCTAGCACCCATTTTCAGAGCTGTAGATTTTATTTGTTGCTCTATTCCCGCGAGAGTCATTAGCATCAAGGTTGGAGATATTATTCCACCTTGAGGTGTACCTTCTTCGGTATCGTAGAACAGCCCCTTATCTACATAGCCAGATTTTAACCATTGCTCTAACATTCGTTTATCTACAATGATATTGTCCATCAGCCATTTATGCCCGATTTTGTCGAAGCAAGCCTTAATATCTCCCTCAAGAACCCATTTCGCGGATTGCTTTAGAGCTAAACATTTGAAGCACTGACTGACAGCGTCAGCCGTGCTGCGATTTGGTCTAAAACCATAGCTATTGAGGTCGGCAAACGTTTCGGACACAGGCTCTAATGCAAGAAGGTGGAGGGCTTGTTGCGCTCTATCAATCATGCATGGAATACCCAGTGGCCTGAGCTTACCGTTCTTTTTGGGAATATAGATACGTTTGAGTGGTTTTGCGGAGTAAGCCTTGCGACTCAGTTGATCGACTGCTTTCATACGGCGTGCATCTGTGTTCCAGATGACACCGTCTATTCCAGGCGTTTTACTGCCTTTATTCTGAGAGACTCGCTTAACCGCGAGAAGCTTGGCTGAGCGAGAATGAGTCAAGAGCCACTGTAAAGACTTCACCTTACCGTATTTCTTTTCTCTAGTTGCTTTTGCGATACGCATTTGAAGCTTCAATACGTGTACTTCAACGGATTTCCAGTCGATGGACTGCCATTGATCGCCGTCAGAAGATGCACTAATCTCTTTCGAGATCACCATTTGCTTTTCTCCTTGAATAAAGTTCTTCAAATTCTCTCGCAATGGAAGACCAGTCGGAAGTGGGCTCACTTTCGTGATCAGACATAAGTCTGTATCTGCATCATTACAATGTAGCTTTCGCTTTTTCCGACCTCCTATACCTGCACCACTATCGGCCACAAAGGCTTTCCCAAAGGGAGTGATACAGGCTTACCCTGTTCCGTATGTTGCGTAAAATGTCGGGTTAGATGCCCACTATAGTGCGGAGAGTGCAGTGACCACGAAAAAGTACTGTCCAACCTCTGTCCAACTCTCATTGCCTTTTGGCTACAGCGTAATAACCACTTCCGCTGCTTCATCATATAACGCACCTTGAATGGATTCACATATGTTCATCATACTGACTACCTAGCACTTACCCGAATTGTGGTTTTCAGGAGGAACGTCCTCTCACGATTCTTTTCCCACTCAGCCCAACTGCCAAGTTTCGTTACATTGTCCGAGCCGCTGCTTTATTCAGGCTCGTAGGTTCATCTGGTGATACAGACGGTTCACTCATAAAGCGGTGAACAACGCTTCATACGACTTCAGGTCGCACGGACAGAAATGGTTTAGAGTATTTACTTAAATTAGCAAAGGACGAATAACTTCTGGTATGGAAACTCAGTGTCCCATCTAACAGGAGCAATTTAGTTAATAGAAATGCAGCTTCATCGCGACGCTCTATATGTATTGGCTTAACAAAGGTGCTGCCAGCTTCAATGCAATACCACACATGATGCATGAAATCGCAGAATCTAAAATTCGCCATGTTCTTGGCTTACTAAAAAGTGGGATCAACTTGTTAGCCAAATACACTAATCCATAAAACCAGCCCCCTGATGCGATCAGTGCCCCTATAACAAACAATAGTTTTTCATCAGGTTCCATTTGAGCAGTCACGCCCCCGAGTATCACCACCGTATCCAGATATACATGTGGATTTAAAAAAGTGATAGCCATCGCCATTAAAACGACTTTTAACCAACTCTGGGCAATGTCCGAATTTTCCAACTCTAGGTGACTTGAACCTTTCCAAGCTGATTTTGCAGATTGGTAGCCATACCAGAAAGCTTGGATTGGGCGATTGCGCAGCACGCTTCGACATTGAACCTGAAATCGCACGTGGTGCCGACTCAGTATCGTGATTTGTTGGACGATGCGTTGGCTCAAATTGGCTATCGTCTGCGTGTAGACACACTGGTGCACCCTGCTGAATTGACGCCGGGCGCGACCATGACGGTTCAGGCCTTGCTTGTGAACGAAGGGAACGCGCCACCGTATCAGCACCATTATCTGGCGTATCGATTGGTGAATGAGGACGAAGAAACCGCGTTTTTCAACGTCTCAACCGCAGATGTCATGCGTTGGCTGCCGGGTGAACACGCGACCTCCAGCAGTTTCACTTTGCCTGAAACGATCCCCACCGGCCATTACTACCTTGAGTTGGCCTTGGTCGATCGCCATGCTGAGGCAGAAGTGAATCTGGCCAATGAAGGGTTGCAGGCGTCGGGCTGGTATCGCTTATCTGACGTGACCATTCGTTAGGTCGACAGCCTTCGCCATGCTGTGGTGCGATAGACAGCAGCAAACGAAAAGCGAAAGTGACAGAAGAAAAGCGGGCAATGCCCGCTTTTTTGTACGTTGAGCGTTGAAACGACTTTCTTTGAAGACGCCTTTTTGGGGTTGGAAGACTAAGCCAGTGCTTGCGCCAGCAAGCTGACCGGGTGAATGGTTTCCAGCGCGGTGTTCTCTTCGATTTGCCATTTACAGGTTTCGCAGTCGGTGATCGCAAAATCTGCATCGGAGGCTTTGATCGAGTCAAACAGGTGCGAGCCGATTTTCATCGACACGTCATAGTTCTCTTCTTTAAAGCCATAGGTGCCCGCCAAACCGCAGCATTCGCTATCGAGGACAATCAGTTCTAGGCCCGGAATCATGCGCAGTAACTCAATGGTAAACATCACGTTGCCACTGCGTTCCAAGTGACAAGGCGTGTGATAAACCACTTTGAGGTTGACCGGTTTCATTTTCGGCGCATTGCCATTCATAAACTCTTTCAGCAGGAAGCGCGTGACGTATTCAATGTCGTTGGACACTTGGCTGTTGTCGACGCCGAGCACATGCGGGTATTCCTGTTGCAGCGTGAACGAGCAAGTTGAGGAGGTTGAAATCACTTTGGTGTGATATTCATTGACCGCAGTTTCCATGTTCTTCACGTTCAGCAATGCGTTTTTACGCGCTTTGTCATGAAAACCGTTGGCAATCAAAGGCACGCCGCAGCATTTCTCGTTGTTCAGCAAGCGCACGCCAATATTCATCGCATTCAACACCTTCACCAGATCTTTGCCCAATTGTGGGTGGTTGTAGTTGACGTAGCAGCCATGAAAGTAGGTGACTTGGCGCTGATACAGCGGCTGGCTGGTGCAATTTTGTTTAAACCAGCGACGGAACGTGCCGTGCGAGTATTTCGGCAACGCTTTGTGGTCATGCACGCCGATGGTTTTGTGCATGATTTTTTTCACCAATGGCATCGATGTGGCGAAGTTCACCACTGGTGCAAATGGCGTGGCCAGTGAGCCGAACAGGTCGGTGTGGCTCAGCACGTAGTCACGCATCAGTTTCGGATTGAGCGGTTTCTTGCCATGTTTACCCCGCGCGACGGCGATGATGTCGCCGATTTTCACCCCAGAAGGACACGCGGTTTCGCAGCGTTTGCAGTTGGTGCAGTATTTAAGCGCTTCGTCGTAATATTCCGGGTTTTTAATGCGCAGGCGCTCGCCATCCGGCCCGCACTGTTTCGGGCCTGGGTAATCTGGGTTGGCTTTTGCCACGGGGCAGTACACCGTGCAGACGGTGCATTTAATACATTGGTCAAAGCTGGTATTCAGAGGAGCAGCTTTTGAAAATGGCGCGTTCATGCGAGCACCTCCTGATCGAATGGGTTAGGGTGAGACGCTGACAATTGAGGTTCTAGGCATTGCATGATGGCGTGGTAGGCGGTGCCAATCGCGACGCCGCCACCGCACCCTTCAAACACGGGATCGTATCCCGACAACATGGAGCCGCAGCAGTACAAGTTTTTAATGGTGACGCCGCTGCGCTGTGGGTTCAATTGCGCGTTGGTTTCGACACCGAATGCCATAAAAGGGTGTGAACGGTCGGCAAAGAAGGCCGGATTGCGCCAATCAACGCGTGCTGGTTTATGCGTCACTTGCAAGCCAAAGATCGGTTCTTGGATGGCGTGTTGCTCGGCATGCAACCCTTGGCTGAAATAGCTGCCGGTTGCCATGATGTAGTTGTCAGCGCTGATGGCCATGTCGCGCAGGTTTTGCGTTTGCAGGCTAACCAGACGCTCGCCGTCAAACGTGCCGTTGACCACTTTGTCGCCTTTGAGGTGAATGCCACCCAGCAGCAGGAAGGTGCGACTGAGCGCCTCTTCAATGCGAATACCCAGCAGCGATGGTGGCATGGTCGGCACTTCGTGAAATTGCAGTTGCGTGGTGTCGCGTAGCTTCGTTAGCAGCGTTAGGCCATCGCCGTTGCCCATGATCGCGGGCATGATCACCAAGTCGTTGCGATTGGCTGCACGCATCAAACCATCGCATAGCGCGGTCCACGCGGCATCGTGTTTTAGCAAACGTGCAATGTCGATTGAGCGCAGCTCATTTGGGTTGCGGCGGTATCCGTCAAACCCCGGAATCGACAGGGTGACCGTGTGAATCGGCACACCTTGAAAATCGGGATGCTGGTGAAGGTTATCTTTCAGCATTTGTGGCTGAAAATCGCGATAGCCATCGATCGAAACCACCACAATACGCTCAAACGAAACTTCTTGGCGGTGTTGGTAAACAAATGGCTGCGATAGCCAAGTCGCTTTGAGTGTGCCAAGCGGCGTGATGCGCCCGTGATTGGCCAAATCATCTTGATGCGATAGCGGCACGTTCGCGGTGGCGAGCGTTTGACGAAACCATTCCAGCCCTTTTTGCAGCGTGCTACGACCCACCGTGTTGTACGGATGGGACGGCGCTTGTTGCTGTAATGCGTCGAGGGCATCAAACGGGTGGGTGACCGCGCTGCCATCTGGTAATTTCGCCAGCACATCAATGGAGCCGGAAGAGAAATGTAACGCGCTTTGACCCTGATTGATGAGCACGGTTTTTTTGCCAGCTTGCAGGCTGCGAATTGCAGCGGTATAACCCGCAATGCCCCCGCCGATCACGGCCACATCATAATGCATCATAATTCCGCCTCCTGTTTTTGTTGTTCTGCTTGAGGGTGTTCTGATTGAGCGGGCTGGGGCAGGTCGCTGGCACCGAGTAATCCTTCGTAAATCCAATAGCTGAATTCCGCTTCGCGCAGCGCATCACCCCAGAAAATGGGTTTGATGCCTTTCCAGCGCTCTTCTAGAAAATCGACCAACAATTCACTCGATTGACAGCCATCGACCTGACCATATTCGGAAAACAGGCTGGCCGCACGGTAGATGCACAGTTCGCCCTGACAAGGGCCCATGCCTAAGCGAGTGCGGCGGCGCAGATCGACCAAGTTGTTGACGTCGAGCTGTTTAATCGCGTATTCAATTTCGCCCGCAGTGACCATTTCACATTCACAAATAATCGCTTGGCTCTTGGCATCGTCAGACAAGAATTGCGTGGCGCGTTCACCATGGCGATAAATGGCGGATTCATACACCGGTTTGGCGATGCTGGCGGTTTTCTTGATGGCTTTTGGCGTTTCGTTTGACCCCGGCAGTGGGCGCGTGTGGGTTTCGCACGCCTGAGTGTTGCCCAGTTTCTTCGCCACTAAGTCGGTCGCCCATTCCGCCATTAAGCGGTAGGTCATCAGTTTGCCGCCGGTAATGGTGGTGAGGCCTTTGAGGCCGTCGCGCTCTTGGTGATCGAGCAAAACGATGCCGCGGCTGATATTCCGGCCACTGCCATCGTCATCTACCGAAACCAAAGGACGTACCCCCGCGTAGGCACGCAGTACGCGCGTATTGGCCATGATCGGCGCAAGTTTCGCGCCTTCTGCCAACAGCACATCCACGTCACGTTCGGTGACGTGCAAGTTGTCGATCTGGTCGTAATCAATGTGTTCGGACGTGGTGCCGATAAGTGAAATGGTGTCGCCGGGCACCAGAATGTCGGCATCGGAAGGTTTACGGCAACGGTTGATCACCAAGTTATTGATGCGGTAATCGAGGATCAACAGCGAGCCTTTGGCAGGGAACATCTTGATGTTGAGGTCGGCATATTCGCAGATATGTTGTCCCCAAATACCCGCGGCGTTGATCACTTCTTTGGCAAAGATTTCAAACTGTTGGTTGGTGCCCAATTGCAAACAGCGTACACCGAGTATGGTATCGCCTTGGCGAATCAAACTGGTGACGATGGTGCGGTTGAACATGCGCGCGCCGTGCTCTTTGGCATCAAGGACGTTCGAGGCACATAAACGGAACGGATCCAGCGTGCCGTCGGGCACTTTCACCGCACCGATCAGCGCCGGGTTCACGTTCGGTTCGAGCGCGAGTGCTTCTTTTGGCGTTAAACGGGTCGCTTCGATACCGGCATTGCCGCAAGCCTGAATAAAGGTGTCTTGAAAGCTGAGTTCGTCTTCAGGCAGGGTAATGAATAGGCCGTCAGTCGCTTCCACACAATGGCGAGCGATGCGTTTGAGCGTTTGGTTTTCTTGAATGCATTCTTTGGCCGATTCTGCATCAGTGACGGCATAGCGCGCACCAGAGTGCAGCAAGCCGTGGTTACGACCCGTGGTGCCGGAGGCGATGTCATTTTTCTCTAACAGAATGCACGCGATGCCTCGCAATGCGCAGTCTCGCATGATGCCTGTGCCGGTCGCGCCGCCGCCAATGATGACAACGTCGGTTTCCATTCGTTGATAAGCCGTCATGACCTTTACCTTATGCAACTTTAATAAACTTACAACTAGTATGTTTTTTTTTATCATTTACGTTCGATATATTGCTCACAAAAGCGCGAACGAGCGTTAAATTGATAGTTTTGGTGATTGTTTCGTGTGGGTGTGGAGAAATTAACCAACAATGTTGCTGGTATTTAACAGGGTTAGGCACATATTTGTTACATGTAAATCGATAAAAACAGGAATAAATTCGCTAACGAGCTGGTCTGATGTGCAAGCGGAGTCAAGAACGTTGTTGGTAAATGAAAACGTATGATGCCTTGTTTAATAAGCAATTGCTCAGTTTATTAGGGTTTTCTTGATTAGAAAATGGCGCGATAAAAACTAACCCTACTGATGAAATGATCAAAATGATGCGCCAATTAACAAAAAACGAGTTTGACATTAACAAACTTGTGCTCGAACGCTCATAAATTTCCTTGTTCGATTTTCGAGAGTGCTCTTCTGTGTCAGATTTGCCCACACAAAGTTTGTGTACATAACTATAAACAGGGGTGTGAAGCCCAACGGTACGGTTTCGTACGTTAAGCATTAAATCAAACAGTTAGAACGGTATGACGCTTAGGTATACTTATAAGTCACACGTAAAAATTGACACGAAAAGTAGATTTGTCATAACCTATTTGTCACACTTGTTTAGATCATAATCTAAATGTCACTTTGAGGGGCTTATGTACATCTTTGGATACTTAAGAGCATCAACCTCTGATCAGAATGCAAAACGTGCTCAAGGTGCTTTACAGGAGTTTGCACAGCAAAAGGGCTTTCGAATAGCAGGTTGGTATATTGAGAATGAATCGGGAGCCTCATTACAAAGACCTGAATTACTCCGATTACTTGATGATGCTGCAATTGGTGATGCGATCATAATAGAGCAAATTGATCGTCTTTCTCGACTTGATGAAGAAAGTTGGTTCAAATTAAAAGAAATGCTGAACCAAAAGGAACTTAAGGTAATCAGTATCGATTTACCAACTAGCCATATCGCTTTTGCGCCACACATTCCCGACGAGTTCACTCGTTCGATGATCAGGGCTATTAATGGGATGATGATGGATATGCTCGCTGCAATTGCACGAAAAGATTACTAAGATCGACGGCGGCGGCAAGCTGAAGGGATCATGAAGGCTCGAGAAGAGGGAAAATATCGAGGAAGACAAGCAGATCTCCAGCTTCATGAAAAAATCTATCAGTTAAGAGTTATCAATGGGTTAAGTATCAGTGATACCGCTAAATTGACGAATGTGTCCACTAGAACGGTAATTCGGGTGGCTAAGAAGTTAGCAAGTGAGCGTTCATTGGGATAAGAAGCTTAACGTTTCTGTTCCTTATGGGCTCTAGTCCCCTAAACAAGAAATGCCCCATTCGGTGTTAAAGTAATTACTCAGTGGCAAACCAGTTCCACTGAAATTACATTACTTTGGTTAATGGTTACCAGCAAGCTAATAACAAACTGCGCTGCGCCGATGCGCATAACCTCCAAAAAGTGTTCAATAAACGATGTTTTGAACGAGTTATTTCTGCCTGCATGGTTAAGCTAGTTTGTTTGTAGTTTCTTCTCACTTGTGGACATTTCGAGTTAGAGATTGTAGTCGCCAACACCTTCAGTAAAATTACATTTTCGGTAAAGCTTGAGCTATAACCAACAGAATCGGCTTTGTTGCGTAATTCGGACAGAAAACCAAGTCGTCCGAAATTGAATAATTATTAAACAATATACTGAGTTTCAG